>CADCAX010000032.1 GCA_902799455.1 uncultured Prevotellaceae bacterium | reverse complement strand
ACTGGCACACAATCTGTTTAAGAATGGTTATGACGTTTCGCGCTTAAACAATGAGCGCAAGCTGGTGCTAATCACTGGTCACAGGCGTGAAAACTTTGGTGATGGTTTCATGAACATTTGCAATGCTATCAAGCACCTGAGCGAGAAATATAGCGATGTCGACTTTGTGTACCCAATGCATCTGAACCCCAATGTGCGACGTCCCATTCACAAAATCTTTGGAGAAAACCTTGATAACCTAGGTAATTTATTCTTCATTGAGCCACTTGAGTATCTCGACTTTGTGTTCCTCATGGAAAAGTCGACCATCGTTCTGACCGATAGTGGTGGCATCCAGGAAGAAGCTCCTGGCCTGGGCAAGCCTGTGCTCGTGATGCGCGACACCACCGAGCGCCCCGAGGCCCTTGACGCTGGTACAGTGAAGCTTGTTGGGACCGACTATAACCAGATTGTTGATGGAGTTTCTACACTTCTTGACGACGAGAAGCAATACTCTATCATGAGCCGCGCCAATAATCCCTATGGCGACGGAAAGGCTTGTCCACGCATTGCCGATGCGCTAATGAAATTTTAATATTAACAAAAAAACACACAGGAATAATGAAAGGTAAAATATTAGTGGCTGGTGGAACTGGTTTCATTGGCTCTCACACAACAGTGGAACTGCAAAATGCAGGCTACGAAGTTGTTATAATCGACAATTTGTCGAACAGTAATGTCGATGTGCTTGACGGAATTGAGAAAATTACCGGAATTCGCCCCAAGTTTGTGGAAGGCGATTGTGCCGATATAAATGTCCTGCGCAATCTTTTTCATGAGAATCCTGGTATTAATGGCATCATTGATTTTGCGGCAAGTAAGGCTGTGGGAGAATCGGTGCATAAGCCCATTATGTATTATCGCAACAATTTAAATATTCTCCTCAATCTTCTAGACCTTATGCCAGAGTTTGGTGTGAAGGGGTTTGTTTTCTCTTCATCATGTACTGTATATGGAGAGCCCGATAGCAATCCCATCACCGAGGCGGCTCCCACCAAGAAAGCTACATCTCCCTATGGAGCTACTAAACAGGTGAGCGAAGATATCATTGCCGATGTTATTAAAAGTGGCAGTCCCATTAAGGCTGTGTTGTTGCGATATTTCAACCCAATAGGTGCTCACAAGAGTGGCCTGATTGGCGAGAATCCTAACGGCATTCCAAACAACCTGATGCCTTACATCACACAGACAGCAATCGGCTTGCGCGAGGAACTGGGTGTCTTTGGTAACGACTATGACACACCAGATGGCACTGGTGTTCGTGACTACATCCACGTTGTTGACCTTGCTGCAGGCCATGTAGCAGCTCTTAAGGCTATACAGAAGAACTGCGGACTTGCTATCTACAATCTTGGTACTGGTCACGGATATTCTGTTCTTGATGTAGTAAAGGCATTCGAGAAGGCAAATGGTCTGAAGGTACCTTATGCTATCAAGCCACGTCGCCCAGGTGATATTGCTACATGCTACTGCAACCCTGCTAAGGCAAAGGCCGAACTGGGTTGGGAGGCTCAATATGGCATTGAGGATATGTGTAGGGATTCATGGAATTTCCAGAAGAACAATCCTAAAGGTTACGAAGAATAAAAACATCCGATGAAGGAGCCACTGATAGGTAAAACGCTCGAAGAGCTCAAGGAGATAGCAACAAGCCTTGGGATGCCAAAGTTTACTGGAGGACAGATAGCTAAGAGCTAAGTGGCTATATTCCGACCATGTAATGAGCATTGACGATATGACAAATATTTCAAAGGTCAATCGCCAAAAGCTCTCCGAGCAGTTTACTATCGGGGCAATGCCTTTCAAGGAGGAACTGACAAGTAAGGATGGTACAAAGAAATACCTCTTTCCTGTTAGTTGTAAAGATGGCAACGAAGAGGGATACAACAAATGCGTTGAGAGCGTATATATCCCCGATAGAGACAGAGCCACACTGTGCATTTCGTGTCAGGTAGGTTGCAAGATGAATTGCCTGTTCTGCCAGACAGGCAAACAAGGATACGAAGGTTCTTTAGCAACCTCTGATATCATCAACCAGATATATTCTCTCCCCGACCAAGACAAACTGACAAACATTGTTTTCATGGGACAGGGAGAACCGATGGACAATCTTGAGGCCGTCATAAAAGCCACAGAGGTGTTGACTGCAGAATGGGGATATGGCTGGAGTCCGAGACGAATAACCGTAAGTAGCGTGGGCACACCAAAACTAAAGTTTTTCCTCGACAACAGCGAATGCCATGTAGCAATATCCATGCATACCCCCATTCACGAGCAGAGAATGCAAATCATGCCGGCAGAAAAAATGTTTCCAATAAAGAACGTGATAGAACTGCTGCGGAAATATGACTTTTCAGGTCAGAGAAGATTAAGTTTTGAATATATCGTCTTCAACAATTTCAATGACAGTATGACTCATGCCCGTGAAATAGTAAAGCTTCTGGATGGACTTGACTGCAGAATGAACCTGATTCGTTTCCATCAAATACCAGGCATAGACCTGAAGGCAAGCGATGAAAAGAAAATGGAGCGGATGCGAGATTATCTCACCGCCCACGGAATATTCACCACAATACGTGCTTCACGAGGTCAGGATATACTTGCTGCATGCGGACTACTGAGCACTAAAGACAGACAGATATGAAGAAAAACAATGTTGCTATAGTTGGCAACGTGACAGGCAATGATGCATCAATACTCAACAACATGTTGAGTGCAGAAGGAATGTCAAATTTATATACCATAACTCTATATGGAGCAGACGGACAGCCAGAACAGGAAGCCCTTAAGGATGCTTTAGATGACTGTATGGAAGAGGATGTTGATATCGATTCCATAGTTTGTTTGCCTTTGGCTTTGACCCCGCATAAGGCTGTGAGACATGCATTGGAAGATGACTCAGCAACTATATTACCTGTCACGATTAGCGATGAAACACGTTATATTACCGTAGAACAGGAAGACATACAAAAAAAAGCAACATTGTTGGAACTCTGTCTGAAGCGTGACCTCAGCATACTCATGCCAAGAATTGCCATTATATCTTCCGATAGCGAAAATACTGACGTTATCAAAAAAATGCAGGAAGATGATACGAACATTTTTGGTCCATTCCCTGGCGAGATACTAGAAACAGAAGGAATAAGGGCTTTCGATGCCTTAATAATAGTAGGTAAAGAGAACAAAACAGAAGAATACATCAAAAGTCTTTCCCAAAAACCTTCTATAATTCTACTCACAGGCATAGCAGCACCTATTGTTGCGACCGAACCCAACAACATCTATGAAGCGTTAGCATTGGTAACAGAAGTAGCAAAGAACAGAATAGTTTATGACTTTCCACTTAAAAATCCATTACCAAAACTTTTCGTTGAGAAGAAAGAGGATGGAGACAAAGCTCGCTATGCGAAAAAGAAAGGTGGATTTGATCCAGCAGCACACAAAAGAGAGAATGTAACATATAATACAAAAGCACCTACAGAGGAAAAGCAAGTGGAAGAGAGTTAAACAGAGAGGAACGACAAATGGACATAAAAGAGCTTCAAAACATAAAGCAGAGATATAACATTGTAGGCAATTGCACAGCCCTGAACAGAGCACTTGACATAGCCCTACAGGTTGCACACACTGACCTTTCCGTACTGATTATCGGTGAAAGCGGTGTGGGTAAGGAAATTATACCTCGCATCATACACGATTATTCTCCCCGTAAGCGTGAGAAATATTTTGCAATAAACTGTGGTTCTATCCCTGAAGGAACTATCGACTCCGAATTGTTTGGTCATGAGAAGGGATCCTTCACAGGAGCCATTGGAGAGAGTGAGGGTTATTTCGGTGCTGCCAACAAAGGAACACTATTTCTTGATGAAGTGGGCGAACTGCCACTTGCTACACAGGCACGCCTGTTGCGTGTTCTGGAGAATGGAGAATATATCCGCGTAGGTGGTCAAGAGGTCAGGAAAACTGATGTCCGCATAGTTGCAGCCACAAACGTTAACATACGCAAAGCCATCAGTGAAGGACGTTTCAGAGAAGATCTCTACTATCGTCTTAATACGATACCTATTCAGATGCCGCCATTGAGGGATCGTGGAGAGGATATCATCCTTCTCTTCCGTCTCTTTGCTATGCAGATGTCTGAAAAGTATCATTTACCTAGAATACAACTCTCTGAAGATGCTAAACAAGTAATGTTAAAATACAAATGGCCGGGCAACGTCCGTCAATTGAAAAACATTACAGAACAGATGTCTGTCCTGTGTACAAAGAGGGATATTGATGTGGAGGACATACTGAAATTTATCCCAATGAACGAGGAGAGTACACAACTTGCAACTATTCCGTCTCAAAATGGAGGTAACAAAACTTACGAGAGCGAACGTGAAATGCTATTCAAAATCCTCTATGAGATGCGAGGCAATGTCAGCGACCTGAGACGAGAAATAAATTCTCTGCGTCAGAAGATTGATGATGGAGCAACGGCAGGTTATGTACCCTACCCTGCTGTCCCCGGATATAATCAAGCACAGGAAATTGCCGAACCCGAGAACCTGAACATTGCAGATATAAGCAGAACCATGCTTGAAAAAGCACTGGAGCGTAATGGTGGAAACAGAAAAAAGGCTGCCAGGGATTTAGGGCTCTCTGATCGTACACTTTATAGAAGACTGAAAGAATATGGATTATAAAAAAGTTATCATATTATCATTTATCTGCGTGGCTACCATGACATTACTTACGGCTTGCTCTGTATCATACAAGCTCAATGGTGCCAGCATTGACTATACCAAAACAAAGACAATACAGATAAACGATTTTCCTATTCGTGCATCTTACGTATGGGGACCAATGCAGTCGATATTCAATAACCAATTGAAGGACATGTATGGTTCATACACTAAACTCTCGCAGGTAAAACGTAATGGTGACCTTAAGGTAGAAGGTGAGATAACACAGTATCAGCAGAGGAACAAGTCCGTATCAGCTGAGGGATATTCTGCTCAGACAGAATTGTCTATGACTGTCAATGTACGCTTCACAAACACCAAGAACCACAAAGAGGACTTTGAGAGAAGTTTCACAGCCACTGCTTCTTACGAGACGACAGTGAATCTCAGTGCAGTACAGGAACAACTGGTAACACAGATGTCAAAAGATATTTGTGACCAGATATTTAACGCAACAGTAGCAAATTGGTAATACATACACTCATATCACATCCTGAACGTCTAAATCGTCAGACGTTGTTCGATCTACGCAAGATAACGGCAGAGCACCCATATTATCAGCCTGCCCGCATCCTGCTATTGAAGAATTTATTTTTGTTACATGATCCGACATTTGACGATGAATTGCGTCGCGCAGCCATCTTCCTCACAGATAGGACAGTACTCTTTGACCTGGTTGAAGCATCTCACTATGGTGTAAAAAACAAGCAGAGCAATGAGGATTTTCAAGAAGGAAGTGAAGATTCAAACCGAACGGCTTCTCTCATTGAGCAATTCCTCAACAACATTCCGACAGACGGCAATAATGGTGGCGCGTCCAAGACTCCTACAGAGGCTGATGCAAAAGATGACTATATGAGTTACCTTTTGTCAACAGATACAACTGTTATAGAAAGTAAGGACCAGACACTTGACCTCATTGACGACTTCCTTAACAATGCAGGCGGAAGACTCACCCTCAAAGAGGAAACAGAATATGTTCCAGAAGTAGAGATGGCAAACGACAGCGAAGAGGTTTCTACAAAAGAGAACGAGGTTTTGACAGAAAATATGGCTAGCATATATATAAAACAAGGACGCTATGACAAAGCCCTTTCTGTCATGCAAGCCATCCATAAGAAATCAAAAAAGAAAAATCCATATTTCAAAGATCAGGAAAGATTCCTTAAGAAGTTAATAATTAGTCAACAAAAATAATCATTTAAAAATTTAAAAACATGTACACATTACTTGTAATTCTTATCGTTTTAGCAGCATTGCTAATGATTGGTATCGTTCTTATTCAAGAATCAAAAGGTGGCGGTCTTGCTTCAGGCTTTGCCAGTGCAAACAGCGTAGCTGGCGTACGCCAAACCACAAACTTTATTGAAAAGGCGACATGGACTCTTGCTGCCGCTATGGTTGTTATCAGCATTGCATGTGCTTACACAGCTCCACAGTCAGTGACAGAAGGTTCTGTAATTGAGAATGCTGCAACAGAGCAGGCAAACACTAATCCTCAGAACGTACAGGGATTCGGTGCTGCACCACAGCAACAGGCTACAGACAGCGCTGCTAAGAAGTAAAAAACTATTTACCACACATTCACAAACCCTTATATAGTTTCCCATACATACCGCTATGATAAATCTTATCAAAATCCTGATGCCCTCTATCATTATCGCCGCAGTATTCGTACTGTCAATATGGGTCGCATATAAGTTGCTTCGTGCAAAGGTGTTGTGGAAGAAATGCCTGGCATTGTTTCCTTTGTTCCTGCTATATATAATAGTATATGGCCTCACCTTTGGTTTCTGGCAGCTGAATATCAAAGAGGTAACATACGAAAGTCCTGACATCCCAGAGGCTTTCGATGGCTATAAGATAGTACAGGTAACAGATGTTCACTGTGGTGGTAGCTTCTGGGGACCATATAAGGGTTTGGTGAAAGATGGTTTTGAGAAAATCAATGCCTTGCAGCCTGACCTCATCTGCATGGTGGGTGATATACAACATTTCCTGCCATCAGAATTAGAGGAACTCAAGGAGGAAATGTCTTCTTTGAAAGCAAAGGATGGAGTGCTTTCCGTTATGGGCAATCATGACTATTGTGCGTATTCCAACTTCTCTCCTGCAAGACAGGCCCAAGAGATACAACGTACCCGCAATGTGCATAAGTCTTTAGGGTGGAAGATGTTGGAGGATGAACACTTTTATATTCATCGTGACAGCGACAGCATCCTCGTAATTGGCGAAGAGAACTGGGGGCTGAAGCCTTTCCCACAAGTGGGAAATATCAAGAAGGCTCTCAAAGGAGTTACCATCGACCCTACCACAAAGACCACTAACACATTCTCCCTTTGTCTCTCTCATGACCCCAATGCCTGGAAGCATCATATCATGCCTCTCTTCATTCCTAACATAACACTCGCTGGACATACTCATGGAGCACAGTTCTCTATCTTCGGATGGCATCCTATACAATATGCCTATGACGAATGGGGAGGCGAATACTATGTTCCAATGAAAAAGCACTCTAAGGCTATGCTGAGTGTCTCAACAGGCTTTGGTGGCAATCTGCCATTCCGCTTCGGTATGCCACGTGAAGTGGTTGTTATAACACTGAAAAGAACTAAATAAACTAACCCAAAAACGCCCCAGAAATGCAAAGCAAAGACATTACAAAGTTTTTTCTCACGGTACTAATATCTTTATGTTTCCAGGTATCCGGTCATGCGCAGGATAAATATTACCCTGTTGCCGTGTGGCCGTTCATCTATGAGAATTTTAGTGATGCACGTATCTTCGTAGGCAAGGACAACAAGGTTGTGAGAGCAAAGGCCAACATTCACCTCCGTCATACAACACTGTGGTTCATCAGTGGCAAAGACTCCAAGACCAAGCTGGAGGCACAGCCGGGCACCATTAACAAAATCATTTTCTCCAATGGTGACACTTATTACAATATTGATAACAAAATGTGTAAGGTTGTCAGAGAAGATACAATCAATGGAAACGTCATGCGCCTCTATAAGTGTTCAACTATCGACATGGATGACTTCAACAAAAAGTATCAGATGACACACATGGGAACCGTTGAAAGTAGTGTCTTGGGAGCAGGATTTACCGATTTTTCAGCATCCGTCGCCAATAACAATGCACTCACACGGGAAGATATGGAACCACTCCAAACGAAAAACACATTCTACATATTAAAGGATGGCGAAACGTTTGAAGCACGTGAGAGCGAAATCCTCAGTCATCTTAAAGATAAGGAAGAAAGGAGAGTCTATCGCGGATTCACCCGTTCCGCAGAGATTCTGTATGGCAGTGAGAATTCCATGCTAAATGTTTATAAGACGTTTTTCCTGAAACAATAAGCTCTCCTAATTCATTCCCTTATTACTTCTACCTTAACTTTCTATTAATTAAAACAATATGAAATACATTTATTCCTGCAAATTTTTATTTGCTGCATGCTCAATACTGGTTCTCTCTCTAACAGCTAACGGCCAGAAGAAAGAGGACATATGGCTTGACATCAATGGTGTTCGTGACCTCACAGCCGATTCCATTGCTGTAGCCAATCAGGCTCGTCCTGTGCCTGGTTCTTCCAGAAAAGGCAATAATCCGGTACTATTTCTCATCGGCAACAGCACCATGCGCACCGGTACTATGGGAAATGGCAACAATGGACAATGGGGATGGGGATACTTTGAGCATGAATACTTCGATGAAAACAAGATAACGGTTGAGAATCACGCACTCGGAGGTACCTCGCCTCGCACATTCTATAAAAGCCCTGATTTGTGGAAGCGTTCCCTCAGCGGTGTCAAGGCTGGCGACTATGTCTTTCTCGAATTAGGACATAACGACAATGGACCGATAGACGAGATCCGTGCACGTTCCTCTTATCGTCCAGACGGAAAACTAAGCATCGCAGAAGATTCTATCATTATATTTAATAAGGTAAAACAGTGTCAGGATACTGTATACACATTTGGTGGATATACACGCCGTTTCATCAATGAGGTACGTGCAAAGGGTGCTACTCCCGTGCTTTTCACCCTCACGCCGCGTAATGCCTACGAGGCTGATGGCAAAACAATACAGCGAAAGCTCTCTGACTTCACCCCTGCCATCTTCGCCATTGGCAAGGAGATGAATGTCCCTGTAATAGACCTCAACGACATCTCTGCAAAGAAGTTGGAGCAGTATGGTCCATGGAAGACCGACTACCACTTCTTCCTCGACAAGATACATTCCTCTGCTTTCGGTGCTAAGATGAATGCCGCTTCTGCAGCAGAAGGACTCGCTAAATGTGACGACCCACAGGTGGCTGTCCTGAAGACATATCTCATACCAGAGAAGGTCTTTCCTAACTATGAGGAAAAACTTCTGGCATGGGAGCCGAACAACTATGACAAGAAAGGTAATGTCATTCCGAAGAAGAAAACTGCCGAACAGAAGAAGTCTGCCGTGCGCATATTCCTCTGTGGCGACTCTACTGGCAAGAATGAAGACAAGAATCCGGACGGAATGTGGGGATGGGGCTCACAAGGCTACACCATATTCGATGAGAGCAAGTGTACCTTCATCAACTGTGCCAAGGCAGGACGTTCCACACGCACCTACCTCAACGAAAACCGTTGGGAGGAAGTATATCGGACCCTGCGTCCAGGTGACTATGTCCTCATACAGTTCGGACACAACGACATCGGAGGCATCGATAAGGATAAGGAACGTGGTGTGATACCTTGTGCAGAAGACTCTTGCAAGGTCTTTAAGTCTAAGAACTCTGGCAAGTACGAAGTAGTATATTCCTTTGGATGGTATATCCACAAGATGATTGTTGATGCCAAGGAGAAAGGTGCTATACCTGTTATTCTCTCTTTCACTCCACGCAATGAGTGGCCAAAAGGAAAGATAGAACGTCGCAGCAAGAACTACATACCTGAGTGGGATGCTAAGGTGGCACAGGAAAACGGTTGTGAATTCGTTGATGTTCACAATATCTCTGCCGATTTCCTCGATAAGAAGTTTGCTCGTACCGACGGTGATGCCGCAAAAGCAAAACAGGAAGCTTCCATATATTTTAATCACGATCACACCCACACCTCGTTGCTCGGAGCACGCAACAATGCTCAGAGCCTTGCTAAGGGCCTGAAAGAAATCAAATCACCATTATGCAAATACTTAAAGTAATCACACTAATATGCCTTACCCTCCTCCCCTTGGGGAGGTCGGGAGGGGGTCTTCTCTTCGCGCAGAAGGTTTCCATCCTTGGTGACAGTTACTCCACGTTCGACGGCTATATGTCAAATGACACCAATGCCATTTGGTATTTCAAGTCCGAGAGTCCTTATCGCAACAAGAATAACGATGTCACAAAGGTAGAGGATACATGGTGGCATCAGCTTATATACGGCACCAAGGGATTCTCCCTCGAAGTAAACAACTCCTTTTCCGGTGCTACCATCTGCTATTCCGGCTACAAGAAAGGCAACGAGCCACGTGTGCCAATAGCAGGCTTGCAGGACTACCGCGACTACAGCAACCGCTCGTTCGTGAACAGAACAAACACCTTGGGGGATCCAGATATCATCCTCGTATGTGGCGGCACAAACGATTCATGGGCCGGCTCACCAATCGGCAACTACGTCTATGGCAACTGGACAACGGAACAGCTCTACTATTTCCGCCCTGCAATGGCGAAGATGCTCTACGACCTGAAGGGCAACTACCCTACCGCCAAAATTCTCTTCATTCTCAATAGTGAACTGAGGGAAAGCATCAATGAGTCTGTTCACACCATATGCAAACACTATGGAGTAACCTGCCTTGATCTGAAGGACATCGAGAAACAAGCCGGTCATCCTTCCGTAAAGGGAATGACGGAATTCAGTCGACAGGTCCGAAAAGCTCTCGGGAAATAAATAACGGTTAACGGTTAAAGGTTAACGGTTAAAGAATTATCGGTTAGCGAAATGCTAACCGATATTTTTGTTTACAGCAGCATCACCAGGAATAGTGTGCTCACAAATACTACGGCTGCCAGATTAATGTCTGGCAATAGGAATCCTGTAGGTGCAAATTCCGTGATTTCACGTTCCTGATGTGAATACTTTTTATATACTCGCCAGCCGATATATCCTGAAACGATGCCCCATAGCATTCCGACGCAGATGTCGGAGAGATAGTGCTGTCCAAGATACAGACGTGTCCACATATTTATCAGCGCGAGGCACACCATTACCGCCGTCATCACCTTATGACGCACAAGGAGTATGAAGAAGGTGGCGAGGGCTGTATAATTAGCAGAATGTGATGAGAAAAAGCTGTAGTTGTTCTCTGCATATCCTTTCACTACATGGAACATTTCCCTGAGCTCTGGTACATTACAAGGACGAACCCTGCATACGAGCGGTTTTACGATAAGATTACATACTCCTGCTGACAAGGCAAGTGTTACACATACTGCCGCTAAACATACCAGCCTCTCACGCTTGTTACTGTGATTGTGCAGCACGATGTATAGCAACGTCAGGAAAAACGGCACCCACGCCAACGGGGCAGTCAGTCTTAATGCCAGGTGATCCAACAAGGTGCTGTCACTCCCCCAGAAGAGGAGTATTCCCATGCGGTCAAAAAAGTTTATCTCGCTCATATTAATTCCACACCGGCAGCCTTTATCCATCCCTCACGACCATCGGAGAGACGTATTCCGTACCACCCTTTCATATCTTTATCTATAATTCTCACACACGTTCCTTCGTGAATAATGGCCGTATCAGGAGCCTTTGCCGAAGGCAGGTTCTTTATTGTCACTGCATCTGTTATTACAACGGCTATATCGTGTGTGTTAAGTATATATTTTCTGTTCCACGCAAAGAATACGGAAAAGCAAAATGTAAGGAACAATACCACACATGCATAGAAGGACACTTTTCTGACAGCTATGCTATTTAAGAACAGGTATGCCAGGAACAGCAACAGGGCGACTATCAGTGACACAATAGATATCATTGCCCAATTGTCAATGGTGTTTGTCATCACAAGTCCCTTATACCACTCCACAAAGAAGATATTGCTCTCCGGTGGCATCTTGTCGATGGTCTTCGAACGGGTGATATTGATATTGTGCTGTATGTCCTTATTGAGCGGTTCAGATTTCTGAGCTCTCATATAGCACACCATAGCATGAGCATAGTCGCACTGCTTGTAGAAGGCATTGCCACGTTGGAAATATTCCTGTGCGCTATCAGGGTCAGGACTTGCTGCTGGAGCAGCCTTCCCAGCATAAGCACAAAGTGCAAATGCCATAAGGGTTATAATGAATATTTTTCTCATTTATGTCGAAGGTCTAAGGTCGAAGGTCTAAGGTCTTTAAACTTTAAACGTTAACCGTTAAACGTTAACCGTTATTCTCAATATTTTCTATTGCCTCAGAGGCCTTGTCGTATGTATGTTCCATAGCCACAGCAGGGTCGCCTGGGGCATAGCGTGCAAACTCACACTCGTCAAGAGCCTCAATAAACTTTCCTATCGTCTCTTCACTGACTTTTCGTGTTGCCAGTTTCTCTGAGATATTTTCTCGCGTAAGCTGCTCTACAGGTATAGCGAGCTTGTCACCGACATATCCCCACAGAGCACGGAGAACCTCGTCATAGAATTCATTGGTCTTACCGGCCTTGAGCAGTTTGGCTGCTTTCTTCAGGCGTTTTGTTGCTACCTTATTGGCTTTCTTACCACGATATGCGGTGATGTCTGCCAGTTCCATAGCACGGCGGCGGAATATTATCAGCAGCACAATGAATATTGCCAGCACGATACCGTTGAGGGCCAGATATGCCGTACTTCCGAAGAATGTGTTCTGCGGGTCCTCTGCTTCGTTACCGCCAATCATGAAGTTATGGATGTCCTTATCACTCTGCTGCGAGTAGTCTGCTGCAGAGCCTCCACCCTTTCCTTTCGTCACCTTCAACGTCATAGGTTCGGTGGTAAGGGTCTTATAGGATGACGAGCGGGTATCGAAATATACGAAGCTGATGGCAGGAATGGTGTATTCACCTTCTGTACGAGGAACGAGTAGAATGTCATACAGCATGCTGCCGGATACTCCTTCGCTGGTGAGACTGGTCTTGTCTGTCACCTTGGCGTCATATTTCTCAAACACTTTCGGCAGGTCGAGCACAGGCTCCTTGATGAGTTTCATGTTTCCTACACCCTTTACTACGAAGTGCAGGGTGACAGGATCTCCCGCTCCCACCTGGTTCTTATCGAGGGAAGCCTCAACAGAGAAGACGCCCACGCCGCCGGAGAAGTTTGCAGGCTTTTGTGGCAGAGGGTCAACCTGTATGCTGACACTTGGGGCTTTTATCTCTTTGTTCACCTCCACATAGCCAGAGCCACCATTGAAGAAGGCTTCGAAAGGATCTACGTTAGGGTCTTCCTGAACCACGATGCCCTTGAAGGTGATAGATGGTATCTCCAGTTTTCCCGACATCTGTGGGAACATTACATACTGGCTCCATGTAACGCAGTTATATGGTCTGCCGTTGACATTCTCTACGTGGAACCTCTTCTGCTGTGGCAGAGGAATCTCCTGTGTATGGAAGCCGTTAAGGTCAGGCATCTTTCCCTGCAGTTGCGTCAGCTCCACCTGGGTATATACCTTATATGTCAGCAGTATCGGTTCCTGCTCATGAACGTGCGACTTGTTGGCAGACACCTTTATAAACAGGTCATTTCCCGTTATCCGTGTTCCGGCACGATTTACGCGGGCAGGGCTGCGTTGCTGCTGTTGTGGGCGTCCACCTTGTCCGGCATTAGGATTCGGGTTTGCAGTAACCGTTATCTTCAGGGCTTGTGAGGAGACATTGGAGCCTGCTACGGTAGCATGTGCTGACGGTATCACGAAGGTACCCGTCTTCCTTGCCATCAGAACGTACGTATATGTTACCGATGAGGTGTGTGATGTCTTGCCGTTTACCATTGAGAAACTCTGCTGCGTAGATGTCGATGGCCCCATAAGCACCTCGAAGGCATCCGGAGGCGTACCCATGCGGAAACCCTTTACGTCAGTAGTGTTTACGATATATCTTATCTGAAACTGCTCACCGTTATACACTGCCGTAGGGCCCTCAACCCTTATGTTCTGTGCCTTCAGACCCAGAGAAAGCATCGTTAACAGTGTGCATAATAATGTTATCAGTATTCTTTGCATTTACCAGTTCTTTTCTATGTTACGACGACGTGGCTGTGCCATAGCCTTCTGCAATCTCTGCTGCGTGGCTTTCTCTTCCTGTACGGCGGCATTGAGCAGCTGCTCGGCATTTTCCTTGCTCATCTGACCATCCTGAGGACGCTCCTGATTCTGGTTGTTGTCCTTGTTCTGGTCGTTGTTCTTGTCGTTTTTGTTTTTGTTTTGGTCTTTATTCTTATCCTTATTCTGATCCTTGTTTTGGTCTTTGTTCTTGTCCTTATTCTGATTATTATTGTTTTGGTTTTGGTTTTCGTTTTGGTTCTGATTATTGTCCTGATCCTTCTTCAGTTTCTTACAGAGCACATAGTTATATCTTGTCTGATTGTCATGCGGTCTGAGCTTCAGCGACTGCTTATACTGCTCCATAGCGGGACCGTATTGCTGCTGTCTCTGCATTATCACTCCCATATTGTGATATGCCATAGCCTTACGCTGTTTGCTTGTCTCCATCTTTACAGACTTTTCGAACATCTCGTATGCCATGGAGTCTTTGTTTTGTGCCAACAGCGCACAACCGAGGTTATACGCAGCCTGGGCATTCTTGTCATCAGCCGCCATTGCTTTGCGGTATTTCAGTTCTGCCTTTGATGCAGCCCCTTCTGCTCCGCCACGCATATCCCTATTGCCGGAACGTATGTGTGAGCGCACGCCTTGGGCATTTACCTCAAGGTGCATTGGAGCGATTAACAGAAATATTATGAGTAGCCTGTATAACATTTATTTCTTCTTAAACAATTTCAGATTCTTAAAATAAGGGCTCTTTGCCTCACTGATGAGCACCTCGATAATCATGAGTATGATGATAAGCACTCCTACCCACTGATACTGCTCGTCATATTCGTCATAGACGACACTCTGCATCTCTCCCTTCTGCATCTTTCCCACCTCGTCATTGAGGCGTTCCTGTGCAGCCGTGGTATTGTCAACATGAATATAGATGCCACCGCTGGCAGATGCTATGTCACGACACATCTGTTCGTTGAGGGCTGTCATAACGGTGTTGCCTGTGTTGTCTGTCATATATCCCCCACCCTGTTGTGGTATCGGTGCGCCGGTAGTTGTTCCGATGCCGAGTACAAACACCTTATATCCCTTTGACTTTGCCTCTTCAGCAGCTTCCATAGCACCACCCTCATGGTCTTCGCCGTCGGTGATGAGGATAATGGCCTTGCCTACATTCTGCTGCTGTGTAAAACTCTTCGTTGCAAGGTTTATGGCACCGGCAATGTCAGTTCCCTGTGTGCGTATCAGCGACGGTGACACGTTGTTCATGAACATCTTTGCCGACACATAGTCGCTCGTAATAGGCAGCTGTACGAAGGCGTCACCGGCAAATACTATCAGTCCTATCTTGTCCTTAGAGAAGTGGTCCACCATATTCTCAATGAGCATCTTGCTCTTCATGAGACGGTTGGGTGTCACGTCCTCTGCCAGCATGGAGTTCGATATGTCGAGACAAATGATTGCCTCTATGCCGTTACGCTTTTCGTGCGACACTTTTGTTCCCATCTGCGGACGTGCCAGCATCAGGATGGTGAGTGTCAGTATGAGCATCAGGAATATGAACTTCGTCCATCTCCTCTTTCCTGACGAATCAGGCATCAGTCCTTTTACGAGTTCCTTGTCGGCCAGACGTTTCAGCATACGTCTGCGGTGCCACTCCGCCCACATCATTATGAGTGTCAGCAGGGGAATGACACTAAGAAGGTATAAATATGTATATGATTCGAATCGCATTCTATTAATTCATAATGCATAATTCATAATGCATAATCTTTTAATATCTTAATCTTTTAATCTTTTAATTTCTTAATTCCTACGAAGCAAGGTATATTTCAGCAGTATTTCTAACAGCAGCATCAGGAGTGCTCCGAGTACGAAGGGTTGGAATGCCTCGTAACGCTTTGAGAATTTCTTCACCTGCAGGCGGCTCTTCTCCAGTTTGTCGATGTCGCGGTATATCTGCCTCAACTCTTTGTTGTTCGTAGCACGATAGTAGTTACCGTCACTTGTTGCTGCAATGCCTTTCAACGTCTTGGTATCTATCTCCACCGGTATGTTGACATACTGTATGCCACCTGCAACGGGCAGCGGATAGCGTGCCACCTTGTTGGTACCTACACCGATGGTATATACGCGCACTCCGAGGCTCTTGGCTATCTGTGCCGCTGTCATAGGCGAAATGTCACCCATGTTGTTCGAGCCGTCGGTAAGGAGTATCACGACGCGGCTCTTTGTCTTCGAGTCCTTCAGACGTGAGATGGCATTTGCCAGTCCCATGCCGATTGCCGTACCGTCTGATATGAGGCCGTCGGCAGCGATGTCGGTACGCACGTTCTTCAGCAGGTTCAGGAGCGACGCATGGTCTGTCGTCATAGGACATTGCGTGAACGCCTCGCCGGCAAAGATGGTGAGACCGATGTTGTCGTTCGTCCTGTCTGCAATAAACTCTGCAGCCACGTCTTTGGCAGCCTCTATACGGTTAGGGCGCAGGTCCTCTGCCAGCATGGATGTCGATACGTCCATGGCCAGCATTATGTCGATGCCCTCGACGCTACGTTCGTCCCAGGCGCTGTATGTCTGCGGACGTGCCATAGCAACGACAATGAGTATGAAGGCCAGACAGCGCAGTATCATGGGGAGGTGTATCAGCCTCACACGCCAGCTGACGGGGGCTTTCTTATATGCAAAGGTGTCGCTGAAGACAAACGATACCTCCATCTTCCTCCTGCCACGGTTGCGCCACAGCACATACCACAGTACGTACGGTATGAGCAACAGCAGAAGCGAGAAGTATATGGGTTGTGTAAATGTCATTTAGAATCGTAGGTCATAAAGTTGCCAGCAAAGGTAGGCCACGAGGGCTGCAATGACGATTATCATTATGCCCATAGCCCATTTCAGTGATATTCTCATGCGCATGGTCTGTTTCTCTTTCTCGGAGATGGTAGGCTCTATGCGCTCTTCCGTCGGCACATTCTCCTGTTTTGTGTCATTGATGAATGCTATTGCCGAGAGCAGATTCTTGTCGTTCTCACTTACTCCTGCTGTGTATTTTGCAAATTTCACGAGGTCGGCAGTTTCGAAAAGCATGGTCAGCTCCTGCAACTCCGTATCGCCATGGTTGCGCAGCTCTGCCACTATCTCCGAACTGGTCATCTCCATGGCGTTGAATCCGAAGCGTTCCTGCATATACTGGCGCAGGGCATCCGTCACCTGTGTGTAGTACATCTTCTGGTGGGTATAGTCGGCCATCTCAGGCTTCTCGTTCCTCACCTTTTCTATTATGTTCAGCGCCTTCTGGTGTGGAGGAATGATTTTCCTTATCCTTACCTTGAAGGTGATAGGCTTTTTGCTTTTCAGCCTCAGGTATGCCAGCCAGCATGCTATGTACAAGAATGCTATAGCGATAGCCATCCAGAACAGTCCGCTCCACTCCGTCCATGAGAATGGGTTATCCTGCACGTCGTTCGGACCATAGAACTGGTTGGCATGTACTGTGTCCACCTCTACTGTCAGCACCTTCAGGGCCAGCGACTTGGTGGCATATTCCTTGCCGTCAATCTTTATCTTCTGTGCCGGTATATAGTACAGGGAGTCGTCCCATGCCGTCAGTACGAGGTTTTGGGTTACCTCCAGGTATCCGTCCGACAATGCTACGGTATCCAGAGACGGTGTTCCCACCACCTCCAGCGTTGCGGGTTTGGGGTTCAGGTTCTGCGGACCCGGAAACTGCACCCGCTGTCCCTCCTTCAGCGTTGCCGTAAGGTGTAGCGTCGTCTGCTCGCCAATCAACATCTGCACAGAGTCGATACGAGCCTGCACCGTCTGAGCATCAGCCCTGCCAATGCCCAGCACCGTGAGAAGGATTATAATGCATAATTTATAATGCATAATGCATAATTTCTTAACTCTTAATTGACTTCGTCGATACCCTTCGCTTCTCCCAAAGTTCTATGAACTCCCCGCAGGGGCAACTTCGTTCAGAACTTTCAGGTCACATCGAAGTGCATTCTTAACTCTTAATTCTTAACTCTTAACTCTTAATTCTTAACTCTTAACTCTTAACTCTTAATTCTTAACTCTTAATTATCGTCTCGCAAACATCTGCTGCAGGTATTTCACATAGTCCTCATTGGTGGCTATCGATACGTAGTCCACGCTATTCTTCTGGAAGGTATCCTTGAGCTTTTCCTTTCTTTCCTGCCAATACTGGCTGTGTGCTCTTCTGAGGGCCTTGCTTGAGGTGTCTATGTATTGCTCATAACCTGTCTCTGCGTCGTGTATGCGCAGTATGCCGACGTCGGGCAATGCCTTCAGTATGGGGTCATAGAGCTGTATTCCCATGATGTCGTGCTTTGAGGTGCATATCTGCAGAGGTTTCTCGAAGTCCTTGCGGTCGTAGAAGTCGCTGATGACGAATGCCGTGCAGCGTCTCTTCTGCATGCGTCCGAGATATTCCAGTGCCGCTCCCACGTCAGTACCCTTACGTGATTCCTTGCTGCCGGTCTGCTGCTGGTCACTGTCGTACGCCAGCATCTCACGTATGATATAGAGGATGTGTTTCCTGCCCTTCTTGGGGGGGATGTATTTCTCTATTCTGTCAGAGAAGAAGAGCACACCTATCTTATCGTTGTTCTGCATAGCCGAGAATGCCAGTGTTGCGGCAATCTCTGTTGCCATAGCATTCTTGGTCTGCTTTCGGGTGCCGAAATTCAATGAGCTCGACACATCGACAAGCAGCATCACCGTGAGTTCGCGTTCCTCCTCAAACACCTTCACGTAGGGTCTGTGGAAGCGTGCAGTCACGTTCCAGTCTATGTCGCGCACATCGTCGCCATACTGATACTCCCTCACCTCGGCAAAGGCCATACCCCTGCCCTTGAAGGCAGAATGGTACTGTCCTGCAAAGATGTTGTTGCTCAGCCCGCGAGTCTTTATCTC
>CADCAX010000031.1 GCA_902799455.1 uncultured Prevotellaceae bacterium | reverse complement strand
TTTGTAGGCTTTGATATATCATTAAGCGAAACAGAAACATGTCCTACTGAATTATTCAGACCTATAGGACAACTGAGATTTTCCCATTTCCCTTTTTGAATAAATGAATTGTCAGAAGACGTGACGGTCCAATATAAGTTACCATTCAGTTCATTCCCCGAAAAATTATTCAGCATAATATCTGCATCAAAATTTTCTTCTGGAGTATATGTAAATTTAGGGAATCTGGCCAGAGGTACCACATCTGAGCAGAACTCTTTAAATTCGCTATCTGTAATATATCCTTTAGGATCAAGGAATACATCTGTAAGTCCCACTAATGCCGTGCCCTGTCCACTATAGTCATTCAATGACAGCAATTGGAATCCTGCATATCCTGGAGTGCGTAATGTACGTTCTATCTCATATTTATAGCACAGCGCCTGCAGCTTTCCTGATGCAAGGAGAAATTTCTTTGCCATAGCTCCCATATTATTCTCTGTAAGAATATCTCGGAAAATCTCAAAATTCTTGGCACGATTTACGCCTGTGTACTTGGGTATTTCATCAAAGTTCGGGAAAGCACACCACTGACCGGTTTCATGGCTCACAAAAGGCATAGTAATTGGTGTTCCCGGCATATCCTTTCCATTGTATGTATTTATCTTCTCTGAGAAATCCTTCATAGATTCAGGCCTGGAGCGATTCCATTCATCCAGTCCTCTGGCACCAGCTTTGACAGCAAATTCCGATCCAGGTTGCCAAGCCCAGCCACCACCGACACTGAAGCCACAATACAGATGACGGGTGTCATACTGCTTTATCATAGCCGTCTTTTCTGTGGACCATTTTACCCAGTTTCCTGCCGGCTCATTACCGAAGGCAAAGAATGTGAAAGAAGGGTGATTGCCATAAGTGTCGCAGATGCGGATGGCCTCATCATAAAGGTATTTATCTATAAACTCTCCCCTACCCAATTTCACACCATGATTAGGCCAGGATGGTCCTTCCGGCTGAATATACATTCCCGTCATATCAGCAGCTAAGAAAGCAGCCTCAGGAGGACAATAGGTATGGAAACGCACATGATTCAGTCCCCACAACTTGCATTTTTCGTAGAAATCAATCCATGACTTCAGGTCTGTTGGAGGATAGCCCGTATTGGGAAAATCACAGTTCTCTACAGTTCCGCGAAGCTGGATTTCCTTACCATTAACATAAAACATCTTTCCACGAATTTCTATCTTCCTCATTCCGAAATATGTCTCATGTGTGCGAACATTATCTTTTTGTGTCAATTTTGTTGTCAGACGATATAATTGTGGAGTATGCTCATCCCATAGAAGCATATCATCTCCAATCGGAAGTATAACCTCTTGAGTTTCAGCGTCTCTCACATTCACTGGAACAGATTTTACAATATGGTGTTTGTCCGTATTAAATGACTCTGCCTCTAACAATAAAGTACCTGTAATTTTCTTGGCAAATTTTATCTTTACCTTTGCCTCTTTTTTATCAACATCCGGATAAACTGCAACAGAACTGATTGGATTGTATTCTCTCAATTCTATCTTTCCGACAATACCATTCCAATCACCCTGAGTCTGGTCTGAAACAGAATGTGAATCCTTACCTACATTTGCCGCCTCCAAACGATTATCGACACATATCACTATAGTATATTCATCAATATCCTTACTCAGCGGAATATTATAAACATGTGGCTCTGACAAAGAATTCTTCTCTCCTACGAGTTGTCCGTTTACCCATACCTTTGTTGCAATATGAGGACGTTCTAGATATAGGACAGCTTTATCAGAAGACCATCCTTTCTCACATTTCACAGTGTACTTATACCAGGCTTTTCCAACATAATGCTTTACAGGAGTAAGGAAGAATGGCACCTTCACATTACCAGCAATACGATATTTCTCCATATAAGGATTACGGTAGTATGAAGAGTCGTACAGGCCACCGACCCACTGGGTATTGACAGTAACATCATCACCCTTAAAACGTTCAGGCATAGAGCCTGGAAGCTGTATCTTGTCATTATACTGACAGTTTGGCTCATACCATTTCTCCTTTTCTCCAACGTCATTCCTGTCAACTTGGAAACTCCAGTTGCCAGAAAGGTCATAAACACGATAGCCGTTGGAATCAACGCTTACCTTGGCCAAAGTATACATTGAGTATAATAAAAAGCACGATATGTAAAGTACGTTTCTCATAATGGGAGCAAAAGTACAAAAAAAATATAAAATGCAAAAACTTTTATCCGTTATCTTTGTTTATTGACTATTTTTTTGTACCTTTGCACGCGTTAATTTTAATGAAAACACCTAAATAGATATGGATTGGCTAATTAATCTATTTACAAACACTGAAAGCATTGCACACATTGCTCTGCTGTACGCTCTTGTTATTGCTGTTGGCGTATATCTGGGTAAGATTAAAATTGGTGGCATTTCACTTGGTGTCACCTTCGTTTTGTTTGCTGGAATCCTTGCCGGACATTTTGGGCTCACTGCTCCTTTACCAACTCTGAATTTTGTTCAGGATTTCGGCTTGATACTGTTTGTATTTATGATAGGTCTTCAGGTAGGTCCCGGCTTCTTCTCTAGTTTTAAAGAGGGTGGCGTTAAACTTAACCTTATGGCTGTAGCCATCATTCTATTGAACATTATCGTGATGTTCGCTTGCTATTACATATTCTTTGATACAAGTGACCCACGTAATCTCCCAATGATGATTGGTACTTTATACGGTGCTGTCACTAACACACCAGGTCTTGGTGCTGCACAGGAGGCACTCACAAGTATCATGGGAGCCAATACCCCTGCCATAGCTAACGGCTATGCCTGTGCTTACCCTCTTGGTGTTATAGGCATAATAGGAGCAACAATTGCTATCAGGTATATCTGCCGTGTAAAGCTTCAAGACGAAGAGGATGCATTGAATTCCAAGGAAGATGATGCAACATCCAAGCCACACATGATGCACCTTATCGTAAAGAATGAATTCCTCGCAGGGCATACAATTCTTGAGATTCATGACTTCTTGAAACGTGACTTCATCTGCTCAAGAATATTACGCAATGGAGAACTGATTATTCCAAAGAGCAGCACTACCCTTGAACTTGAAGATAAGATATTTATCGTTTGTCCGGAAGCAGACGCTACTGCTGTACAGGCATTCATCGGTAGAGAGACTGTCGTACCAGAATTTGCTGAGCAGGAAAAAACAAAGCAAATGATATCTCGCCGTATTGTCATCACAAGACCGGAGATTAACGGTAAGACACCAGCCAAACTGCATTTCTCAAGCGTATACGGTGTTAACGTCACCAGAGTAACCCGTCAGGGAATGGAAATCTTTGCTCGCCCTGATCTTCCTCTTCAGGTTGGTGACAAGGTGATGGTTGTTGGTGATAAGGTCAGCGTAGGACGTGTATCATCAGTACTGGGAAACATGGAGAAACGCCTTGACACTCCAAATATAGCAACTATCTTTATTGGTATCATCATAGGTCTTATCTTTGGTAGTATGCCTTTTGCCGTTCCTGGTATTCCTGTTCCATTGAAACTGGGTCTTGCAGGAGGTCCGCTGATTATTGCCATTCTGATAGGTCGCTATGGTTACAAAGCAAAACTGGTAACATACACTACCACATCAGCAAATTTGATGCTTCGAGAAATAGGACTTGTTCTGTTCCTATCTTCCGTAGGTATTAAAGCTGGAGCCGACTTCGTAAAAACAGTGGTGGATGGCGACGGATTACTCTATGTAGGATGCGGTTTCATGATTACTATCATACCACTCCTTATCATTGGTGTTATCACCAGAAAGATTTTCAAGTTCAACTATTTCACAATAATGGGTATGATGGCAGGTGCATGTACCGATCCGCCAGCACTGGCTTTTGCTAATGCCACATGTTCCAAGGATGCTCCATCCATAGGATACTCTACAGTCTATCCATTATCAATGTTCTTGAGAATATTTACAGCACAGCTGATAGTTCTTATATGCTGTTCCTAATATTGCATCAGAAATAATATTTTTATAAATCACTATAATGAAACGTTATCTATTTACATTACTTGCTTGCGGGACAATGGTCACCAATGCCCTCGCCTATGAAGGAGCGAATACCGACATAATGGCAAGATTGAAGCAAGATGACCCTCATGGTTTCGGAATCTCTATTCTTTGCATGAGTGTCGTATTCTTATGCCTTGCGTTATTGTTTGTATTCTTTAAAATCTTTGGTTTCGTCGCAGACCGTCAAAAGAAGATTGCCAAAGCTCAACCTATCAAGCCTATCATCCAGACAGGTAAGAAGATTGAAGAAGTACGTCAGATTACCAAAAACATCCTCCAGGATGGTCTTGAGACAAAAGGACGTGACAAGGAGATTTACATCGCAGTCATCTCTATGGCCCTGATGCAATATCAGGAGGATGTTCACGATGTAGAGTCTGGTGTTCTGACAATTCAGGAGCACAACACCTCATGGGCTACACCTCATTTTAATAACATATAAAAACACTATTCCTTTATTAGATTATGGCAAAATATGAATATACAATACAGGGCGTTGATTACGAAGTAGAAATCCTCGAAGTAGAGGGTACCCTGGCAAAAGTTACCGTTAATGGTATTGAATTTGATGTTGAGACGAAGCAACCTATCTCTGTTGGTAAGACAATTGCTAAGCCTATCGCTCCAAAGCCACAACCAGCTAAGGTAGAAGGTCCGGCTCCAAAACCTGCAGAAGAGACAAAGCCTGTTGTTCAGGCCGGTGAAGGTACAAAGGTATGTTCTCCACTGCCTGGTACCATCACAACTATTCCTGTGAAAGTTGGTGATGCTGTTGCTGTCGGTGATACTGTATGTGTGCTCGAAGCAATGAAGATGCAGAACAACATTGAAGCAGAGAATGCTGGAACAATCACAAGTATAATGGTTAAAGAGGGAGAAACAGTAATGGAAGGTGCTGTTCTCGTAACAATAGCCTAACTCTTAAACATCTTAATAATTCAGAACATTTATGAGTATAGGTGATTTTATAGTTAACAACCTTGAGACATTCTTAAATCTCACAGGTGTTGCGCAATGCCAATATGAGAACTTACTCATGATTGCAGTAGGTGCTCTGTTTATATGGCTTGCCATAAAACATGATTTTGAACCCTTGCTTCTCGTTCCTATAGGAATGGGTATCATCATTGGTAATATACCATTTGTTCCAGGAATGGAAGTAGGACTGTATGAAGAAGGGTCAGTCTTGAATATATTCTATCAAGGTGTACGATTGGGATGGTATCCCCCACTCATCTTCTTAGGTATCGGTGCAATGACAGACTTCTCTGCCCTTATCAGTAATCCTAAACTGATTCTTATCGGTGCAGCAGCACAGTTTGGTATCTTTGGAGCTTATATGATTGCTTTGGCATTAGGTTTCGAGCCAAATCAGGCAGCATCTATCGCAATCATTGGTGGTGCAGATGGTCCTACCGCAATATTCCTTTCAAGCAAATTGTGCCCAAGCTTCCTCGGTGCTATAGCAGTATGTGCTTATTCTTACATGGCACTTGTTCCTGTATTGCAACCTGTTGTTATGCGTCTGCTGACAACTAAGAAAGAGCGTGTTATCAAGATGAAGCCAGGTCGTAAGGTGTCTCAGACAGAGAAGATTCTCTTCCCTATTATCGGTCTGTTGCTGACAACCTTCATCGTACCTTCCGGCCTCCCTCTGTTGGGTATGCTGTTCTTCGGTAACCTTCTCAAGGAAAGCGGAAAGACTGATCGTCTGGCAAAGACAGCAACAAATGCTCTGAACAATGCTATTGTGATACTTCTCGGTCTCACAGTGGGTTGCTCTACACAAGCCAGTGTATTCCTTACAGTGGATACAATCAAGATTTTCTTCCTCGGTGCTCTTGCTTTCATCATTGCAACAGCCAGCGGCGTACTCTTCGTGAAGTTGATGAACCTGTTCCTGTCAAAGGATAATCAAATCAACCCACTTATCGGTAATGCTGGTGTGAGTGCCGTTCCTATGGCTGCTCGTATTTCCAACAATCTCGGACTTGAATATGACCGTCACAATTTCCTCCTCATGCATGCCATGGGACCAAACGTTGGTGGCGTCATAGGTTCTGCAGTAGCAGCAGGTGCTCTGTTGGGATTCCTGTCATAAGAATACAATTTTTATACAATAAGAGAAAAACGATTAAAAATATTATACAACAATGAAAATTTCAAGAATTGACCACCTGGGAATAGGTGTAGAGAGTATCGAAAAAGTACTTCCTTACTTTGAGAATGTCCTCGGACTTAAGTGTTATGCCGTTGAAGAAGTAGCTGACCAGAAAGTAAAGACTGCTTTCCTGAAGGTAGGTGAAGTAAAACTGGAACTTCTGGAGCCAACATCTCCTGAGTCAGCAGTTGCAAAATGGCTTGCAAATGGTGGCAAGGGTGTACATCACGTAGCATTCGCTGTTGAAGACGGTGTTCAGGAAGCTCTCCTTGAGTGTGAGTCAAAGGAAATACGTCTTATTGACAAGGCTCCACGTCCAGGCGCTGAGAATATGATGATAGGTTTCTTACATCCTAAATTTACAGCAGGTATACTGACCGAACTCTGTGAACCAAAGAAGTAAGCTTTTTTATAAAATAAGATATAAAGCATAAGTCAACTATGTCAGAACAAGCAAATAAAATAAAGAAGCTCATCGAGAATCGTGAAAAGGCACGTCTCGGTGGCGGTGAAAAGGCTATTGAGAAACAGCATGCACGTGGCAAATTTACTGCTCGTGAAAGAATAGCACTACTTCTTGACGAAGGATCTTTCGAAGAATATGACATGTTCAAACTCCACCGTTGCACCAACTTCGGTATGGAGAAGAAACAATACCTCGGAGACGGCGTCGTAGTAGGTTCCGGTACCATCAAAGGCAGATTGGTATATGTTTTCGCACAGGACTTTACTGTGAATGGTGGTTCTCTCTCAAAGACCATGTCTGAGAAAATCTGCAAAGTCATGGATATGGCTATGACAATGGGTGCTCCAGTCATCGGTATTAATGACTCTGGTGGTGCACGTATTCAGGAAGGTATTGATGCTCTTGCCGGATATGGTGAGATTTTTGAGCGCAATATCCTTGCCTCTGGTGTCATACCACAGATTTCCATGATATATGGTCCTTGTGCCGGTGGTGCAGTTTATTCTCCAGCACTGACCGACTTCACACTGATGATGGAAGGTACATCATATATGTTCCTCACAGGTCCTGCAGTGGTAAAGACTGTTACCGGTGAAGACATTGACGCAGAACATCTTGGTGGTGCTTCAGTTCACAGCTCAAAGTCTGGCGTTACACACTTTACTGCACAGACAGAAGAAGAGGGTATCGAAATGATTAAGACCCTCATGTCATACATTCCTTCCAATAACATGGAGGAGACACCTCGTGTAGAATGTACAGATCCTATTGATCGTCTTGATGACTCCCTGAACGAGATTATTCCTGAAGATCCTAACCAGGCATATGATATGTATAAGGTCATCAGTGCCATCACTGACGATGGAGAGTTCTTTGAGGTACAGCCTAAGTTCGCAAAGAATATCATCATCGGTTTTGCACGCTTCAACGGTCAGTCAGTAGGTATTGTTGCCAACCAGCCTTCTGCTTACGCCGGAGTGCTCGATGTTAATGCTTCTCGTAAGGGTGCACGCTTTGTACGTTTCTGCGACGCATTCAACATTCCTATCGTATCACTTGTCGATGTACCAGGTTTCCTCCCAGGAACAGGTCAGGAATACAATGCCGTAATCCTTCATGGTGCAAAACTGCTCTATGCTTATGGTGAGGCAACAGTGCCAAAGGTTACTGTTACCCTAAGAAAGAGTTATGGCGGTTCACACATCGTAATGGGTTGTAAACAGCTTCGGGCTGACATCAACTTTGCATGGCCTTCTGCAGAAATCGCTGTGATGGGTGCAGCTGGCGCTGTTGCAGTGCTTCAGGCAAAGGGAGCAAAGCAGGTGAAGGAAGAAGGAGGTGACGTTAAAGCATTCCTTGCTGAAAAAGAAAAAGAATACTCTGATCTGTTCGCTAATCCTTATCAGGCAGCGAAATATGGTTATATTGATGATGTCATCGAACCTCGTAACACACGCTTCCGCATCTGCCGTGCATTGGCACAGTTGCAGACAAAGCAGCAGCATCTGCCGGCTAAGAAGCATGGTTGCATACCTATGTAAAAAATAACCTTTAATGAAAAAGATTCTTTTTATAAGTCAGGACATAGCGCCTTATGTAGAAGAGACGCCAGTGTCTGTAATGTGTAAAGAAAACTCTTGTGGCATGCAGGATGCGGGATTTGAAACCCGCACCTTTATGCCGCGATGGGGAGTCATCAATGAGCGACGCGGACAGCTACATGAGGTAATACGCCTCTCTGGTATCAATATCACTATTGGTGACCTCGACCTCCCACTGCTCATTAAGGTCGCAAGTATCGTTGGCTCAAAGGCACAAGTGTATTTCATTGATAATGAGGAACTTTATGGCAAGAAGAATATCAAGAAGACACATTCCAAAGGTGGAATACATGCTGAATTCTTTGCCCGTGGAGTCATTGAAACAGTAAAGAAGTTGAGATGGGTTCCTGATATCATACACTGCCAGGGTACCATAACACATCAGGTTCCATACTTGCTTAAGAAACTCTATGCCGACGAACCCGTAGTGAATCGTGCAAAAGTCATCACAACCCTCTTTGAAAAAGATTCCATAAAGACAGCACAGTCTGCCATCGACAACTCTAATGGTATCATTCTGGCTTCTGACAACTACAACAAGAATCTGACAAAATATCTCTCAGAGTCAAATGTAAAGGTACTGAAGAAGGTTGCAAAAGAAGACATTATTAAGAAATATACTGATTTTTACAATAAAGTATAGGACAACATCCAACAATGATACAGCGTTTCATACCCTTATACATCTTTATATATATATTCCTGTTAGGCTCCTGTACCGAGGATACTGACACCATCGGTACCTCGCTTACCGACTTAGAGAAGACATTTGTTGAAACGGCAGCAACATATCCTATCACCTCCAACTCTGTCAAAGCTGTCAACGTGTTCTCACGTAGCAGAAACGGTTATTTGGGCAAGGCAAAGGACCTGGAGACTGATTGCTACCTTACATGCAATTATATGACCCAGATGCGTACCATGGGAAATTATCAGTTCCCTGGCATCGACAGCGTCTATATCAATCCTGCAAAGTATAACCCCGCAATAGAAAAGTGGAAGCAGGTTGAAGCAGACTCCTGTTGGCTGGAGTTATATATCCTCTCTTCTGTCGGCGACTCTCTGGCACCTATGAAGGTATCTCTCCGAGAAATGTCTGAGGCTTATGAAGAGGGTGTGACATATTATGTTGACTTTGATCCTGAAGCCCTGAATATGATTCGTACTGGCAAAGGAAGTGTCAACAGCTACATGACCTATACCATCAGCAACCATGTTTTCAGCGATGCAGAACGTGCCAAGTCTACTTTCAATAATTATATCAGCATCGGACTGAACGATTCTATTTATGACAAAAATGACCCTACAGTAAAATATAACAACTACGGAACATATCTCATGAGGAAATTCTATAATCCTGAAACAAAGGCCAATTTCCTCAATCAGTATAAGTTTACCCATAATATCTGCCCCGGATTCTATATCAAGCATGCAGGAGGCATCGGCAATATCGCAACCATATACGCAGCACGACTTGTTGTCGCCTTTGTCAGCAATATTGACAAGAAAGCCCGTTTCTCTGGCTTTGGAGGTACAGAAGAGGTGATACAGAAGAGCAGTCTGGCACAAAGTGATGCAGAACTGCAGAAACTCATCGACAACAATGCATGCACCTACATCAAGGCTCCTGCCGGCGTGTGGACAGAACTGGAACTGCCAGTAGAGGATATCATGAAGGGACATGAGAATGACACCCTCAATACAGCACGCATTTTCATTCCGAGACTAAATAACGATTTGCAGAATGAATATGCATTCAATATCCCGCAGACACTGCTCATGATACCTACCGACAGCATTTCAGACTTCTTCGATAACAAGAAGGTGGCAAACTACCGCAATACCTATATGGCATCATATGGTTCAAAGACTAATGGATATACCTTCAATAACATATCCATCCTCATTTCCAATCTGTACCATAAGAAACAGGCTGGTAATGTGTCTGCCAACTGGAACAAGGTAACGCTCATTCCTGTAGAGGCAACCTACTCTACCGTCTCATCGACAGCATCACAGATACTGACAAAGGTAACACACGATATGTCAATGTCCAGTACCAAGCTTGTCAAGGACGGCCTGCAGGTCAGCGTTATCTACTCGCACAAATAAGGGGTAACAATGGCCGACAACTATCTGGAATATCACCACGACGAATACGAAAAACGTAAGGCGAAGTGGCTTGCAAAAAAACAAAATAACAAATTAATATATAGGAACAATGATAAAAATTAGTTTTCCTGACGGCTCTGTCCGTGAATATGAAAATGGTGTAACCGGTATGCAGATTGCCGAGAGTATCTCACCTGCTCTTGCCCGCAACTGCGTAGCATGTGGTGTTAATGGTGAGACAACAGAACTGAATCGTCCCATCAACGAGGATGCAAAGATAAACCTCTATCGCTTCGAGGATAAAGAGGGACAGCATGCCTTCTGGCATACCTCTGCCCACCTCCTTGCAGAGGCTCTGCAGGAGTTATTCCCCGGCATACAGTTCGGTTTCGGTCCTGCTATCGAGAATGGCTTCTTCTATGATGTACTCCTCCCGAATGGAGAGATGATTAAGGAGAGCGACTTCAAGAAGATAGAAGACAAGATGCTCGAACTTGCCCGTAAGGACGAGGCAGTGGTACGCTGTGAGGTTTCCAAGGCTGATGCTGTGAAACAGTTTAGCGCTCAGGGACAGACTTATAAGGTAGAGCATATCGAGCAGGACCTCGAGGACGGCTCTATCACAACCTATACCCAGGGTGCCTTCACCGACCTCTGTAAGGGTCCTCATATCGTTTCTACAGGCATCATAAAGGCTGTCAAGCTGACCTCCGTAGCAGGTGCTTTCTGGCGTGGTGATGCTACAAAGGCACAGCTGCAGCGTCTCTATGGCATCTCTTTCCCAAAGAAGAAGATGCTTGACGAATATCTTGTAATGCTCGAAGAGGCAAAGAAGCGCGATCATCGTAAGATTGGTAAGGAGATGGAACTCTTCATGTTCTCCGACCGTGTCGGAAAGGGACTGCCTATATGGCTTCCAAAGGGTACAGACCTGCGTCTGCGCCTGCAGGAGATGCTCCGCACCATACAGAAACGCTTCGGATATCAGGAGGTTATCACCCCACATATCGGCAGTAAGAACCTCTATGTCACATCAGGTCACTGGGCTCATTATGGCAAGGACTCCTTCCAGCCTATCCATACCCCTGAAGAGGATGAGGAATATATGCTGAAGCCTATGAACTGCCCTCATCACTGTGAGGTGTTTGCTTCAAAGCCACGCTCATACCGTGAGCTGCCATTCCGCTGTGCAGAGTTTGGTACTGTATATCGCTACGAACAGAGTGGTGAGCTCCATGGATTGACTCGCGTACGCTCATTCACACAGGATGATGCACACATCTTCTGCCGCCCTGATCAGGTGAAGACAGAGTTCCTGCGTGTACTCGATATCATACAGGCTGTATTCTCTATCTTCGGCTTCAAGGACGACCAGGTAGAGTTCCAGATTTCCCTGCGTGACCCTGAAGATAAGGAGAAGTATATCGGTACCGATGAGATGTGGCAGAGTGCAGAGCAGGCTATCATCGATGCCTGTGCCGACCGTGGACTGAATGCAAGAACAGAGACTGGTGAGGCAGCCTTCTATGGTCCTAAGCTCGACTGTATGGTGAAGGATGCCATCGGTCGCCGCTGGCAGCTGGGAACAATACAGGTGGACTATAACCTTCCTAACCGCTTCGAACTGGAGTATGCTGCAGAAGACAATACCAAGCAGCGTCCTGTCATGATACACCGTGCGCCATTCGGTTCTATGGAGCGTTTCACAGCAGTGCTCATCGAGCATACTGCCGGACACTTCCCACTGTGGCTCACACCAGAGCAGGTTGCCATCCTGCCTATCTCCGATAAGTATATCGACTATGCTGAGAAGGTACAGGACTACCTCGAGAGTGTCGGAGTACGCTCTGTCATCGACTCTCGCAGCGAGAAGATAGGCCGTAAGGTGCGCGACACAGAAGTAAAGCGCATACCTTACATGGTAATCGTCGGTGAGAAAGAAGCAGCAGACGGTACTGTGGCAATGCGTCAGCAAGGCGGTGGCGAACAGGCCGTAATGTCTATGCAGGACTTCGCAACACGCATCAACAATGAAGTTGCCGACATGCTCCAGGCTATGAACATACGTCCGAAAGAGTAAAATTTTAACTTTTAACTCTTAACTCTTAATTCTTAACTCTTAATTCTTAACTCTTAACTCTTAACTCTTAATTAGAGAATCGTGTTTGAAAATTTATCCGATAGATTAGAACGCTCGTTTAAGATACTCAAGGGTGAAGGAAAAATCACCGAGATAAACGTAGCAGAAACCCTGAAAGATGTACGTCGTGCATTGCTCGATGCCGATGTTAACTATAAGGTTGCCAAGACATTCACAGACACTGTGAAGCAGAAAGCCCTCGGTATGAATGTGCTCACCGCCATCAAGCCGGGACAGCTCATGGTGAAACTCGTCCATGACGAGATGGCAGAACTGATGGGTGGCGAGGCAGTAGAACTCAATCTCACTGGCCGTCCTACCGTCATCATGATGGCAGGACTTAATGGTGCCGGTAAGACAACAATGTCAGGCAAACTGGCTCTTTTCCTCAAGAAACAGAAGAATAAGCGCCCACTCCTTGCTGCCTGCGACACCTTCCGTCCTGCTGCTATGGAGCAGCTGCGCGTACTGGCAGAGCAGGTCGATGTACCTGTCTATCTCGAGGAAGGCGCTACCGATCCTGTTCAGGTAGCCCTCAATGCCATTGCCGAGGCAAAGGCAAAGAGCTATGATGTTGTCATCATCGATACCGCAGGTCGTCAGAGCATTGATGAGGAACTCATGCAGCAGGCCGAAGACATCAAGCGTGCCGCAGAGCCACATGAGACACTCCTCGTAGTCGATGCCATGACAGGTCAGGATGCAGTAAATACTGCCAAGACCTTCAATGAGCGTCTTGAGATAGACGGTGTCATACTCTCCAAGCTCGACGGCGATACACGTGGTGGTGCTGCATTGTCCATCAGGAATGTTGTCGATAAGCCAATCAAGTTCATCGGCACCGGCGAGAAGATGGAGGCACTCGATGTCTTCCACCCCGACCGTATGGCAGACCGCATCCTCGGCATGGGTGATGTCGTGTCACTCGTAGAACGTGCACAGCAGCAGTTTGACCTGGAAGAGGCAAAGCGTCTTCAGAAGAAGATGGCAAAGAACAAGTTCGACTTCGAAGACTTCCTCAACCAGATACATCAGATACAGAAGATGGGTAATATCAAAGACCTCGCCGGCATGATACCGGGCGTGGGAAAGGCCATCAAGGATGTGGATATCGATGATAATGCCTTCAAGGGCATTGAGGCCATCATCTTCTCTATGACACCGAAGGAGCGTCATAATCCCGAGATACTCAATCTCTCCCGCAAGCAGCGCATTGCGAAGGGTGCCGGACGTGATATCAAGGAGGTCAACCAGCTCATCAAGCAGTTCGACCAGATGCGAAAGGTGCTCCGCATGTTCTCCGGCCCGGGTGGCATGGCAAACATGGCAAAGATGGCAGGAATGATGAAAGGCGGTTTCCCCGGTGGAATGCCGAAGATGTAACCCCACCCCAGCCCTCCCAAGGGAGGGAGAATGGGTTTCAGGTTTCAAGTTTCAGGTTTCAAGTAATAATTATGCATTATGCATTATGAATTATGAATTATAAATTAATCGACGGAAAGGCGACAGCCGCAGCCATTAAGGCAGAAATAGCACAAGAGGTAAAAGACATCATAGCCGGTGGCGGCAAGCAGCCCCATCTGGCAGCAGTTCTCGTAGGCCACGACGGCGGCTCCGAGACATACGTCAAGAACAAGGTCCTTGCCTGTGAGGCGTGCGGCTTCAAGTCCACCCTCATACGCTATGAGGACGACATCACCGAGGCAGAGCTCCTCCAGTGTGTCGACAAACTCAATAACGACCCCGACATCGACGGCTTCATAGTACAGCTGCCCCTGCCCAAGCATATCGATGAGCAGAAGATTATCGAGGCTATCGACTACCGTAAGGACGTCGACGGCTTCCACCCCATCAATGTAGGCCGTATGGCAATCGGTCTCCCCTGCTTCATCTCTGCTACCCCACTCGGCATCATGACACTCCTGAAGCGTTATAACATCCCCACCAGCGGAAAGAAATGCGTTGTTCTGGGACGTTCCAACATCGTCGGCAAACCCATGGCACAGCTTATGATGCAGAAGGAATATGGCGATGCCACTGTCACCGTCTGCCACTCCCACTCTGCCGACCTCAAGAAAGAATGTCGTGAGGCAGACATCATTATTAGCTGTCATCATCGATGTCGGTACCACCCGCGTACCCGATGCAAGCCGCAAGAGCGGCTTCCGCCTCTCCGGCGACGTCGACTTCGATAATGTAGCCCCCAAATGCTCCTTCATCACCCCCGTCCCGGGCGGCGTCGGCCCAATGACCATCTGCTCCCTGATGAAGAACACCCTCCAGGCGGCGAAATAACGGTTAACGGTTAAAGGTTAAAGGTTAAAGGTTAAAGGTTAAAGACTTTATAACGGTTAGTGGTTAGTGGTTAGTGGTTATTGACTTTTGAAAGGTTATAGGTCTTATAAAGTTTAGAGTTTAGAGTTGAGAGTTTAGAGTCAGTGGAAAGTGTAGAGTTGAGAGGTAAAATTGTTTTTTCTGCGAAGCAGGGTTTTTCTTTGTAGGGATTGAATTCCTGAAAGGAAAAAAAGATGTTAGAGAAAGACTGTCTGGGTGCTTGCACACAAGCAGGCTTTATATAACAACGTTAAAGCTCTGATAAGAGCACAATCCCTACAAAGGGTTTTTCTGGTTTTTGTTATTAAAAAATGATGAACAACAAATTGCTTTTAGCCATCGTTATGGTTTTCGTTTTGGTTCTTTCCGCCAAAGCGGAAGAGCCCTTCAAGTGCATTGTCACCAACAAGGAATACAATGTTTTCCTGCGCCTGAACCTCTATGAAGAAACCATCCCCATCCCCGGACAGGAGATTCTGGGCAACACCTTCGGTTACCTGAAGAAGCCCACCGACTCCCGTGTATGGATTGTCACAGGCGCCACCATCAGCAAGGACGGCAAGAAAGCCGCTTTGGAGATGGTCAACGACTACGGCTCCGAAGACCTCAATGCCGAGCTCATCCTCAATAGCGACAGCACCTATCTCCTGCGCCAGCTCCAAGGCAGCACCATCAAGGTCGCAGGCAAGAACAAATGGATAAAACTCCCCAAAGAACTGAAGTTTGTAAAGAATTGAGTTTGGGAGAAAGCTGGTAGGAATAGCAATGGCGTAGGATGCTTTGATGCACTCTACGCCATTAAACTTTAAACTCTATACTTTTTAACTGACTCTCATCTATCAACTTTAATCTATCAACTTTACTCCCTCCCCTTCGGAGGGAGTTGTAAAGGGGCTCTACCCTCTCTCTGCCCAGTCTCCGCGATCTAGGTTGCGGTAACCGATTGCTTCGGCAATGTGATGAGTCAGAATGTCCTCTGAGCCGTCGAGGTCGGCAATAGTGCGGGCTACCTTCAGGATACGTCCGTAGGCGCGGGCAGAAAGTTTCAGACGTTCCATCGCCATACGGAGCATATCAAGCGAAGCCTCGTCGGGTTGTGCAAAAAGGCGCACCATCTTCTCCGACATCATGGCATTGCAATGGATGCGCTGGCGAAGCCTGTTAGGTTCATAGTCGGGATCTGAGGCTTCAAGACTTTTATAATAATCGCTGAAACGTTTCTCCTGAATCTTACGGGCTTTAATTACCCTTTCGCGTATGGCTACACTGGGTTCGCCTGAGTCCATTTGCGAGAGCTGTGAGAATGGCACAGCTTGTATTTCACAGTGTATATCAATACGGTCTAGTAGCGGACCACTGATTTTTGAAAGGTAACGGCTAATTTGTCCCGGAGTGCAGTTGCACTGGTGAGTCGGGTCACCATAATATCCGCAGGGGCATGGATTCATTGAAGCCACGAACATAAAGGAACAAGGGTATTCCACATTATATTTCGCACGACTAATGGTGATTTTTCTGTCTTCAAGAGGCTGACGGAGCACCTCCAGGACTGAACGTGGAAGTTCTGGTAGCTCATCCATGAAGAGTACACCATTGTGGGCAAGAGATATTTCCCCTGGCTGAGGATTAGTACCACCACCGACGAGGGCAACCTGCGAGATGGTGTGGTGAGGAGAACGGAATGGACGTTGAAAGATGAGCGACTGGTCGGAACTCAGCTTTCCTGCAATAGAATGTATCTGCGTTGTCTCGAGACTTTCGTTCAGTGAGAGAGGAGGCAGGATAGTAGGCAGACGCTTTGCCATCATGCTCTTGCCACTACCTGGAGGACCTATCATGATTACATTGTGACCTCCAGCTGCCGCAATCTCAAGAGCCCTCTTTACCTGCTGCTGACCCTTGACGTCAGCAAAGTCAATGTCAAACTTACCCTGCTGCTGCGCAAAAAGTTCGTTGATATCCAGTCTCAATGGCTCTGGGTGCGTCGTGCCCTTTATGAAATTTATCACCTCCTCGAGGGTTGACATACCATAGACGTCGATACCTGAGACGACGGCAGCTTCCCTTTCGTTCTCCTTGGGGAGAATGATGCCTTTGAATTTCTCCTTTTTGGCCAAAAGAGCGATTGGGAGAGCACCGATGATAGGCTTCAAGGTGCCGTCGAGACCCAACTCGCCCAGAATCATGTAATCGTTAAGAATACTGTCCGTTGGAAGAACCTCGTTTGCAGCGAGGAGTGAGATAGAGATCGGGAGGTCGTAAGCGGAGCCCTCTTTCTTTTTGTTGGCGGGAGAGAGGTTGATGGTGATGGCTCTGTTCGGAAATTTGTAACCGGTGTGGATCATGGAAGTCCTAATGCGGGATAAACTTTCCCTTACGGCTTCGTCACCGAGCCCCGTGAGGATCATACTTTGGCCGTTGGTGAGGCTCGTCTCAACCGTCACCTTCGTTATCTCCAAGCCATTAACTGCTGCACAGTACGTCTTTACAATCACTGTCGTATCGTTTTTAATAACGTTTTAGTTCTACTTTCCACCCCTCTTTTACATCTTATCCATTGCCTGTTGGAGATCGGCGATGATGTCGTCGGCGTTTTCGATGCCGACAGAGAGTCGGATGAGGTCGGGTGCTACACCGGCTTCCCTGAGCTGCTCGTCGGAGAGCTGCCTATGGGTGTGGCTGGCTGGATGCAGAACACAGGTTCTGACGTCTGCGACATGGGTGACAATACTGATGAAGTCGAGCTGGTCCATGAACTTAATGGCTTCTTCCCTGGTGCCCTTCAAACCGAAGGCGATGACACCACAGCCGCCATTGGGGAGGTATTTCTGCGCCAGGGCGTAGTACTTATTGCTTGGCAGACCGCAGTAGTTGACCCACCCTACCTTCGGACACTTCTCAAGCCACTCGGCTACCTTCTGGGCATTGCTGCAGTGTTGCTTCATACGCAGTGCGAGGGTCTCGAGACCGAGGTTGAGGAGGAAGGAGTTCTGGGGGGCTGGGATGCTGCCGAGGTCGCGCATGAGCTGTGCGACGAGCTTGGTCATATATGCCATCTTACCAAAGGCCTTGGTATAGGTGAGACCGTGGTAGGACTCGTCGGGAGTGGTTAATCCAGGGAACCTGGATAGTGTAGAGTTGAGAGTTGAGAGTTGAGAGTTGACAATTTCTACTGCTGTTGTGTCGAAGTCACTGCCGGGTTCGTGTTGGCAGGTTTCCCAGTTGAAGTTGCCGCTGTCGACGACGCAGCCGCCGACTTGGGTGGCGTGGCCGTCCATGTACTTGGTGGTGGAATGGGTGACGATGTCACAGCCCCACTCGAAGGGACGGCAGTTGATAGGGGTGGCGAAGGTGTTATCGACGATGAGGGGTACGCCGTGCCTGTGGGCCATATTGGCGAAGCGCTCGATGTCGAACACATTACCACCAGGGTTGCTGATGGTCTCACCGAAGAAACACTTGGTATTGGGCTGGAAGCAGGCTTCTATCTTCTCGTCGTCCCAGTCGGGGTCGACGAAGGTACACTCGATGCCGAGTTTCTTCATGGTGACGCCAAAGAGGTTGTAGGTGCCGCCATAGATGTTGTTGGAGGTGATGAAATGGTCGCCTGCCTGACAGATATTGAAGACGGCATAGAAGTTGGCTGCCTGACCGGAGCTGGTGAGCATAGCACCGACACCACCTTCGAGGGTGCATATCTTCTTTGCTACAGCGTCATTGGTGGGGTTTGCCAGACGGGTATAGAAATAGCCTTCGTCCTTAAGGTCGAACAGGCGTGCCATCTGGTCGGATGTCTCGTATCGGAATGTTGTTGACTGGATGATGGGCAGCTGCTGCGGTTCACCCTTTTTTGCTTTGTATCCGCCGTGGATACAGAGTGTTTCAAGATTTTTTTTCATTTGCTTTTATATTTTTATTTTTAAAATTTCACACAGAAACCGACTTGTAAAGTTTAGAGTTTAGAGTTTAGAGTTTAAAGTCAGTTGACAGTTGACAGTTGATAGGTGAGAGTTGAGAGTTGAGAGTTAAGAGTTAAGAGGTGAGAGGGTAACGTTTAACGGTTAACGTTTAACGGTTAAAGACAATTATGCATTATGCATTATGCATTATGAATTGTTAATTATTTCTTTGCTCTCTTTCTCAGGCGGGCGAGGAGTTTTTCTGTTGCTCCTGACTGTGAGCGCACATAGGTGCCTGCGGCATCGGAGGCTTTCTGAAGGGTCTCGGCATCCTGGAAGGTTTCCATCACCCTGACAAAGTCCTGATAGGACTCTATCTCAAATCCACCACCACAGGCTTTCAGCTCCTGTGCCTCCTGGAACTTCTGATTATTGGGTCCGAATATCACCGGCATATTCCACACTGCCGCCTCCGGCAGGTTATGTATGCCCACGCCAAAACCGCCTCCGACGTACGCTATCTGTCCGTACTTATACATGGATGACAGCAGGCCGAAGCAATCGACCACCAGCACATCGGCATCCGGCAGTATCTTCACATCCTCTGCCGTCATCTGACTGTAGAACAGCACCTTCAGGTCGGGCATGAGGTCTTTTATCTGTTCCAGATGCAGGGGTGCTATGACATGTGGGGCGATAATCATCTTCCACCCTCTGTGCTCCCTGAAATATCTTACGAAGATACGCTCATCGGGCAACCACGAGCTGCCGGCGATGAAGCATTTGCTGTTCTTGGAGAGGAACGACTCCACAACAGGTAATTTCTTGGACTGTGCCGCAATGGTCGTCACACGGTCAAAGCGCGTATCACCCGTAACATCCACATTGGTGATACCGATACCGGCCAGCAGCTCACGACTCTCCTCATTCTGCACAAAGAAATGCGTGAAGCACTTCAGCACATGGCGGTACTGCCATCCATACCACTGGAAGAACACCTGGTCGGGCCTGAATATTGACGACACACTATATACAGGCACTCCACGGTGGCGGAGGATGTGGAGGTAGTTATACCAGAACTCATACTTTATGAAGAAAGCCTCCACCGGACGCACCGTCCTGAGGAACCTGCGCGCATTGGCAACAGTATCGACAGGCAGGTAACACACCAGGTCAGCCCCATCATAATGTTTTCTTACCTCATATCCCGACGGTGAGAAGAAGGTAAGCAGTATCTTTCTGTCAGGATACACCCGCCGATATTCCTCCATGATAGGTCGGCCCTGCTCAAACTCCCCCAATGATGCAGCATGGAACCACACATATTCAGCATTCGGGTCCACATGCCTCTGCAGATACCTCACAGCAATGTTCTGCCCACGCCACATGGTCCTCACCTTAGTGAAGAACTGCGCAGCGACATAAACGCCGAACTGGAATATATATAGCAGGAGGTTGTACAAGTGTAGTTAAGAGTTAAGAGTTAAGAGTTAAGAGTTAAGAGTTAAGAGGTGAGAGGGTAACGTTTAACGTTTAACGGTTAAAGACAATTATGCATTATGCATTATGAATTATGAATTATGAATTGTTAATCGTTTTAATGGCTTTGTTGATGCGGCGGATGGTTTCTTCTTTTCCGAGGAAGGCTGAGATATCGAACATACCCGGGCCCTTGCCTTCACCGACGAGACAGAGTCTGAATGCGTTCATGACGTCTCCGAGCTTATATCCCTTGCTCTCAATCCATGCCATTACGACCGGCTCCTGGCCTTCTACCGAGAAGTCGTCGATGCCACTGAGGACATCACACAGCTCTGCCATCACCTCAGGAGAGTTCTCCTTCCATCTCTTGCGTACTGTCTTCTCATCGTATGTAAGCGGTGCGATGAAGAAGAATGAGCAGAGGTTCCACATCTCGTGGATGAAGTTCACCCTGTCCTTCATGAGTCTGCAGACTGTCTCCACACGATCCATTGTGGTATCAACACCATTGTTAGCCACTATCGGTGCGAATATCTTTGCCACCTCAGCGGGTGTCTTCTTGAGGATATACTCATGATTGAACCATATACCCTTCTTATAGTCGAACTTTGCTCCAGCCTTTGAGCATCTGGAGATATCGAAAGCCTTGATGAGCTCGTCCATAGTGAACAGTTCCTGTTCCGTTCCCGGATTCCATCCCAGCAATGCCAGGAAGTTCACCACTGCCTCAGGGAAATATCCTGCCTCACGGAAGCCGCTTGACACCTCTCCTGTCTTCGGGTCGTGCCATTCGAGTGGGAAGACTGGGAATCCGAGTCTGTCGCCATCACGCTTTGAGAGTTTTCCCTGTCCCTCGGGTTTCAGCAGCAATGGCAGATGTGCGAACTGCGGCATGGTGTCCTGCCATCCGAAAGCCCTGTAGAGCAGCACATGGAGCGGAGCAGAAGGCAACCATTCCTCACCCCTTATGACGTGTGTCACCTCCATAAGATGGTCATCCACGATGTTTGCCAGATGGTATGTAGGCAGTTCGTCAGCCGACTTATAGAGCACCTTATCGTCGAGGATGTCGGACTTGATGCGTACAACGCCACGTATGAGGTCGTTGACCACGATTTCCTCTCCGGGATTGATAAGAAAGCGCACCACATACTGCTTTCCCTCATTGAGAAGCTTCTGCACCTCCTCCTGTGGCAGAGAGAGAGAGTTTCGCATGGACATGCGTGTCTTGGCATCATACTGGAAGTTAGGGGTAGCATTACGCGCCTGCTCCAGTTCCTCCGGAGTATCGAACGCCATGTATGCCTTGCCGTTGTCGAGGAGCTGCTTAACATATTTCTTGTAGATGTCCCTTCTCTCGGACTGTCTGTAAGGTCCGTGGTCGCCTCCGAAAGAGACACCCTCATCGAAGGTGATGCCCAGCCACCGGAATGACTCGAGGATATATTCCTCTGCACCAGGGACGAAGCGGTTAGAGTCTGTATCCTCTATGCGAAAGATCAGTTCTCCACCATTCTGTTTTGCAAAAAGATAATTATAGAGGGCCGTCCTTACGCCTCCGATATGGAGAGCACCAGTAGGCGACGGAGCAAATCGTACACGAGTTTTCATCTGTATCTAATACTTTAAATTATATAACGGGGTTGCAAAGGTAACAAAAAAAGTCCATAAACTGTCGCATTATAGAGGCAAAATGTATTTTTTTAGGAAAAAACTTTGATTTGTTATTTTTTTTTGTACTTTTGCAGCGTTTTTTACAGAACAACCTAGCAATGGGAACCGAAAACATACACATTTATTCAGTATCGAAGATAAAGCGTTTTCTTCAGATGGTAATGTATATTATCGTCTCTGTAACGCTGATAGTATTGGCGATGCCAAATACTGACAAGCCCCTCCTAACCTACACCATCGGTGAACCTTGGACCAGCCAGCAACTCATCTCTCCCGGTGAGATATACATCCAGAAGGACCCTGCCGTAGTAGAGCAGGAAAAGGCCGAGCTGCTGCGTCAGGACTATTTTCCTTATTATAACATAAACACATCGATTGGTGAGCATCAGGTGGCTCTGTTTCTTCAGAAGTACTCCGACGGAGCCCCGGGTGTTTCGGCTTACAACATGCGCGTTGTAGCAAACATCATGACCGAGATGTACAATCAAGGCATCATGAAACAGATGGAGTATCAGAAGCTCTTTGACAGTGGTACGACCTCAGAGATAATGCTGGTAAAAGACAATGAGGCCATGAAGGTGGAGATATCATCAATACTGAGCACCAAGAAGGCATACGAGGTACTGATGGATGACCCATTGCTGGAAAACATCAAGCCCACCCTGCAGGAGCTCAACCTCAATGAATTTCTGGTATCCAACGTAACCTACGACTATAAGCGCAGCAAGCAGGCCCATGACGAGCTGACATCGCTAATCCCAACAAACAGCGGTGTCATGAAGCAAGGTCAGGAAATCATCAACCGTGGTGATATCGTTACGGAAGAGAAGGCTCGCATGATAGACAGCTATAACGCCTTTATCAGCACTGACAGAGACCGTTCCGTCTATGAGATATTCATGCACAATGGTGTGCAGTGGCTCTACGTCCTGCTGGTCATGATACTCTTTATGTGTTACCTGCAGTATTTCCGTGAGGAATATCTGTCGAAACTCGGCTGCATGGTGATGCTCTTTTCGCTGCTTACGATATTCCCTATAATCAACTCACTGCTGGTACGCTGGGACCCACGCAACGTCTATCTCCTACCCGTCTGCATGGTTCCAATGTTTGTCAGGGTATTCCTTGACAGCCGTTCAGCCTTTATGACGCACACCACACTGGTGCTGCTATGCAGTGCGATTGTTACTGAGCGCTTTGAATACATAGTATTGCAGATGGCTGCCGGCTACATCGCCATATGTGCCCTCAGAGAGGTTACGAAACGTTCGCAGATTATTGTTACCAGTGCCTGCATCACAGGTCTTTACCTGGTGACATACACCCTCCTGAAATTCATGGACAACAACGCCCTGACTTTCGAACTGCTGAAGCATGGCTACCTGTTGTTCATCATCAGCGGTATGCTGCTGATGCTGACATTCCCACTGATGTTCCTGGTAGAGAAGATTTTCGGCTTCGTCTCTCCAGTCACCCTGATGGAGCTGTCGGACAGCAACAAGGAACTGCTGCGCCGTTTGTCGGAGGAAGCCCCCGGAACCTATCAGCACAGCATCATGGTGAGCAATCTGGCCTCCGCCATAGCACAGGAGATAGGTGCGAAATTCCTGCTGGTAAGAACAGGAGCCCTGTATCATGATGTCGGAAAGCTGACCAATCCTGTCTTCTTCACAGAAAACCAGAATGGCATCAATCCCCACACCCGTCTGACCCCACAGGAGAGTGCCCGCATCATAACAGGACATGTAGAGGAAGGCATACGACTCACTTCGGCAGCAGGCATACCAAGCATTCTGCAAGACTTCATCAGAACCCATCATGGCAAGGGACTGGCACGCTATTTCTATACTACATACAAGAATGAGCATCTGGACGAAGAGATAGACGAGACACCATTCAGATATCAAGGTCCTAACCCATTTACCAAGGAACAGGCCATACTGATGATGGCAGATGCAGTAGAGGCATCATCACGTTCTTTGACAGAATATACAGAAGAAAGTATCACCAAACTGGTGAACAACATCATAGACAACCAGGTGAAGGAAGGGTTCTTTGAGGAATGTCCTATTACCTTTAAAGATATAAAGACGGCCAAGGAAGTATTGATAGACAAACTGAAAATCGTCTTCCACACCCGCATAGCATATCCGGAGGAAAAGAGTTAAGAGTTAAGAGTTAAGAGGTGAGAGGGTAACGTTTAACGGTTAACGTTTAACGGTTAAAGACAATTATGCATTATGCATTATGAATTATGAATTGCAATGAATGGTTGAAGAGATGGTGGCAGAGTAAGGGTTTCGGCATTGAGTCGAAGACGGACTACGCTTTTCTCACAGACGTAATAAAGGAAGACTATCCCTACTATGCCTATGATGACATACACCGTCAGCATCCTGACGATAGCGATCGTGACATAAGGAAACTGGAGTTGAGATACCGTGTTGCCCATGCACTGAAGGACAAGGAATACGCCATAGTAGAAGGGCGTCTGGCAGACAGCGACGAATGGCAGAAATATATCGACGGGCGGTACATAACCTACGACATGGTAGATATGGGCATTGCCATCAGAGCCTTAGACAGAGAGCCGGAACACTACGTTTTGTTGAAAGTGTGACCCCACCCCGTCCCTCCCAAGGGAGGGGGAGGTGAAGAGTTAAAAGTTAATAGATAAAAGTTAAAATAAAAAACTAAATAAAAACTAAATTACATTATGTATTGGACACTTGAATTAGCATCTCGTTTGGAGGATGCACCATTTCCAGCAACTAAAGAAGAATTACTTGACTATGCCATCCGCAGTGGCATATCCATGGAGGTGATAGAAAACCTTCAGGAACTGGATGATGAGGAAGACTTGGTTTATGAATCTATCGAAGACATTTGGCCAGACTATCCGACAAAGGAAGATTTCCTGTTTGACGAGGATGAATATTAATAGGCTTTATTTGGTCTAAATCATTTAATACCAGCGAGATAGACAATTTTTATTTGTTTGTCTCGCTGGTGTTTTATAGTCCTAATTGGTCTGTTTTGTTTGTCTAAATTACGATTTTTAACATCGAAAATTGAGTTTGTTTGTCTAAAAATCGCTACCTTTGCACATCCTCATGGATAAACGACAAACAAACAACTAAGATATGGGACGGCCAAAAAGACTCTATCCGCTTGGAAAATTCAGACTACGTGTTCCCAAGCAGCCAGAATGGGATAAAGCATATCCTGTTGAACTTGAATATACCTGGAACAGACAAATTCTCAGAAGAACAACTAATGTCTTTGTGAAAGTAGGAGACTGGAATCAAGCTGGTGACAATGGTCGCGGCGTAATACGTTCTAGCTATGGCCCAGAGTATGCTCATATGAATCAGATACTTAATGGTCGTGTAGAACGTATAGACTATTTGCTTGCAGAATATAACGAGAAGCATCCGCATCAGATTACTGCAGAGGTTATCATGGGCTTCCTTGCAGATAAGCCATTGACAAGGAAAGACCAAGGCAAGGATTTTGTCGAGTTTACGATGGAACGTCTTGAGTCTGACTATTCCCGGAATAGAATAGGAAGAAGCCGTTATATGAACGGGAAGTGTTGCATGAATGTCTTCACAACTTTCTTGCGTGCAACAAAGCAAGGAACTTATGAGCCCGACAAAATTTATGTCGGCGACATAACACCTGAACTCATAGACAGCTACATTGAATGGCGTAGGGAGATAAAGCAAAACGGCGATGAAACCATCAACCATGCCTTGACACCTATTATAAAATCGTGCGCGTATGCGAGTGAATTGGGCATGATTTCTTCTACCGTAAACGCTCGCATTCAAGATATGCGTATTGCCACAAAACCTACATTATCTGACGAAGAAGCCGAGTTTGATGGTAAGAGTCTAACCAATGAACAGATGGCGAAGTTGCTTGACTATTATAAGACGTGCACAGAGCCTCGTCGTAAAGAGTTTCTTGAAATGTTCTTCTTTGCCTTTCATGCGTGTGGGCTTCGCGTCGTGGATGTCATGACGCTGCAATGGGGACATGTAAACTTTGAAAAAAAAGAACTGAGGAAGATTATGATTAAGACCAATAAACGTCATGTCATCCCCCTTACTGAGCCTGCCTTACGTATTTTGCGTCAGTGGCAAGAGAAGAGAGATGGATGTCGATATGTCTTTAATCTTGTCAAAGATGATTTGAATCTTGATGATGCAGAAGCCTTATACAAGGCAAGGAACAATGCCACGAAGTGCATCAATCAGTCGCTAGTGGTCGTGGGAGAGAATATTGGCCTTCCGTTTAACCTTTCGATGCATGTGGCCCGTCATACTTTTGCAGTCTTTGCTTTGAACAAGGGATTGTCAATGTCAGTTGTAAGTCGTTTGCTCGGACATGGAAGTACGGATGTAACAGAAAAAGTTTATGCTCGTTTCTTACCAGAAACTCTTGCCTCTGAAGTCGCGAAATTAAAAGCGGATCTTGACTTATTAGAGCCTATTTGATACAAACTTTCGTAAAATCAGCGGCTTTGAAGCCTTGTTGTGAAAGAATCTCAACGAAAAATTGTAATTTTGCAGCGTCAAACAGAAATAATGATGACACCAGAAAAGCTAAAAGCGATTATATCGCAAGGCGAAGGAACAGAAGTCGAGCTAAAAGAGTCGAAAGACAGCTTGGCTCGTAAGGTCTATGAATCCATCTGTGCGTTTCTGAATCGCAGAGGTGGTCATGTCGTGTTGGGAGTTGATAATGATAGAAACGTCGTCGGCATCAATCCCTCGAAAGTTCAGGAGCAGCTAGACCAGTTGGCAAAGGATATGAACAACCCACAACTGTTCAAACCAACTTACTATCTGAACTTTGAGCCTATGGAGATAGATGGCAAGAAGGTCATCTACTTCTATGTGCCTGAAAGCACTCAGGGGCACAGCTACAAAGGTGTTTTCTATGACCGCAATCAAGATGGTGATTTTGAGCTACGCAGTACTGAACAGATTGCGAACTTGTTTATACGCAAGAGCAAGATGAAGACCGAGGATAGGGTATATCCGATGTTGGGAATGAAGGATTTGGATGAGGAGGCATTCGACGAATTGAGGCGTGGCATCCGTATCGAGAACTCACAACATCCTTGGCTCAATTTGTCAAACGAGGAAATCATACGCTCGGCAGAATTACTCGCTGTTGACCCAGAAACAGGTAAAGAAGGATTGACGCTGGCCGCCATTCTTTTGTTTGGTAATAGTCATGCCATCACCACAGCCCTTCCTGCTTATCGTATAGATTTGCTTTGCCGTGTAAACAATACTGAACTCTATGATGACCGGGAGCTGTTGAGCTGTAATCTGCTGAAAGCATATCCTATCATGATGGCTTTCATCAAGAAGCATCTGCCAGAGCAACCCTATATTGAAGGCATCCAGCGTTTCAGTCTTCGTGATACAATCCTACGAGAGGTGGTACTGAACATGATTATTCATCGTGAGTATAGCAGTACTTACCCTACGACGTTTACTATCTATCGTGATACTATTGTTACTGAAAACTGGAACATCCCATACGTCTATGGTCACATCGACCTCCAGACCATGCGTCCGCATCGTAAGAATCCAAAGATTGCCAAAGTATTCTCTCAGATGGGTATAGTAGAAGAACTTGGTAGTGGTATGAGAAAGATGTTCAAGTACACTCCTCTATATGCCAATGGCAAAGAGCCCGTCATTGAGGAGCAGGACGTGTACCGCATAGAGATTCCTTATGTTCCCACTTTACAATCCACTGAGGGCGGAAGTGGACAGAAAAGTGGACCAGAAAGTGGACCAGAAAGTGGACCAGAAACTACCCAGAAAAGAATAATAAAACTTTTGAGAGATAATCCGGATATAACATCAAGACAGATAGCTGAGAGGCTGAAAATGGCCAGAAGTGGAATCAGCAAGCACCTTCATTTACTTCAAGAATCAGGTAAAATCAAGCATATAGGTCCAAATAAAGGTGGCCATTGGGAGGTAGTAGAATGACAGCAATGCTTCAAGTCGTATTCATGGTAATAGGATTGGCAGTTCTGACATTTGTTTTGGCATTCCTATTCAGAAAGTGGCAGCGTGCTATCTTGTGGGCTGTTGCATTGTTGCTGTTTGTTGGAGCCTCGATATTGCTTGGCGCCGGAGTTCTGAAGATATATGAGAATGGTATGATCGACCATGCAGTCCTATTAGGTATCACCCTTGCTTATGCTTGCTCTTTCATCTTCATTTATGGTGCTGAGAAGACCAATAAAGCCTTACATCAGAAATGTTCAACTTCAGAAACGTCCATAACTCAGCCCGTGCAAGTTGTTGACGAAGAGTTGGTACAGCCAGAACAAACTATTGAAGAGGAGTTGCCACAGCCTGAGCAAGATAATAATGAAGAGTTGCCACTGCCAGCGCTAGAGGAAGTAGAAGAGCATGTTGAACTCCAAGGACGGCTCAATACTCCACTCGCACTGCAAGTCTTTGCTCGTGCCATTGAAAAAGGTCTGATGGAAGAAGTGGGCAACCACTACAAATGGAACGAATCGAAAGCCTTATTGGCATACATGTGTGGGCGGATTTATTGTGGTGACTATCCAAAATATTCCGCCAGAGAGGTAAAAAGTTACTGGAAGCCAGGGAGGACAGAGTTCTTTCCAGAATCAGACTTGAACGCTTTGTTCCAAGAAACTGCCTTAGGACAGTCCCGACAGAACCGTAAGGGCGAAGCCGTCCCAATGGGAAGTAAAAAAGTTGATGATTTATTTGAGTAGCCATGTTAGGCTACTCTTTTTGTTTATACACAATGAGTTATGAGACTGCTTGCCTCTTGTCCATAACTCCATCCTAATCCCATCCTAACATATCTGAAATGTTAGGCAAACCCAGCCTAACATCCTGTCCTTCAAATCCGTAGTATCTTTGCACCGTGATTTCAGTGCGATGTGCACAGTCGTGCTGTTTCACAACTAACCACGGTGAGGTGGCCTGAGTGTGCATCAGGGTTGCTGAGCCATAATAAAAGAAATTAAAAAATGGCGAAATGCAAAAACAATTTTGACAATCTGTGCGATAGAGAACTGCTGGAGCAGATCCTTCGCACTCTTCAGGACTCGTCTACGGTATTGGCAGGCGAGAAATCTCATCAACGTCTGTATGACAACAAGGCTCTGATGGACTTGTTGCACATCAAGGACAAGTATCTTAAAAAGTTGCGGGATAATGGCTATCTAGGCTATTCGCGAGAAGGTGACAAGTATTGGTATTCACAAAAGGATGTAGATGATTTCTTGAATCGCTTCCATTACGATGCCTTTGCAACAAATCCCTTGCATCCAATCTGGGAAGGAGGTGACTTATGAGCCAATCCTTTATGCCTTCCGACGGGAATGGAACTCCAGACTTCCTTTCCATCATCAATGCAGAAGTAAACAAGGTGGAGCCAAAAATTTTGGCTCTACCTGCTCCTTCTGTGGAACAACAATCACCACGATCTCCTGTGGCGCAACTCACGTTGCCTCAGATGGTTCCTTCAGCTCCACCCATGGAAACGCACCTAAAGGCATCAACATTCGCTGAGCCGGTGCTGCCTATTGATTGGTTTTCCGAATCGGTTCAGGAGTATATCCGTACTGTTTCAGAATCCTATGGGTGTCCGCTGGAGTATGTGGCGGTGAACAGTCTCTTCACTGCTGGCCTCGCAGCAGGGAAAAAAGCACAGCTCGTCACTAACCCTTATACGAACTACCCATGCGACTTTTTCTGCATGGTGGGTAAGCCCAGCCGGAACAAGACTGGCCCTCTGAAAGAGGTCACCCGTCCGTTGTATGAGAAGGACAAAGCCAACTTTGCCAGGTACATGGAAGAAAAAGCGGTTTATGACCAATGCAAGCACGAAGACAAAAGCTACAGCGGTGAGCAACCTATATTCCATCAACGGATAGTCGGTGACAGTTCACCAGAATCCCGTAATGCCCTGCTTGCTCAGGGTGACATGATTGGAGTTGTGGCCGACGAACTGAAGTCTTTCATCGATTCCCTTGGCCGTTACTCTAAAGGTGGAAATGGTGTTGGGGCTGAGTTGTCGCAGTTGCTTTCCATTTGGTCAAACGTCGGCTTTGCCATTAACCGAAAGTCTGAGGAGACCAAACTGATTGATGATCCTGCCATGTGCATCAATGGCGGCATACAGCCTGAGTTGCTCGGCAAGACCTTCGGCACAGATGCCTTGATGGATTCCGGCTTCACGCAACGGTTCCTCTTTGTCTATCCCGACAAAGGCCCTTTTATAAGGCGATGTGACCGCAAGTTTATGACACCAGAGATGCGTGAGAGCTGGACTGGCATCATCGGCAGACTGTTCGACATGCAGCCGTTAACCCTCCAGCTGTCCCATGAAGCAAACCACCTTTACTCCAACTATGCCGATACCAACGACATGAGGGCCGATGCGGAGGAGGATTGCTATATCGGAGGCATGATACAGAAGATGAACATCCATACGCTGCGCCTGGCTATCATGGCGCACCTGCTGTCCGACCATTGGAACGAGCCTGTTATCACTAAAGAGGGGATGGAACACGCCATCCGTATGGCCGATTACTTTACCCGCATCCATATCGAGCGTATTTATCCTTTGTTGCGAGGATCGGCAGCCGCGCAACGACCAATGACCAACGCTGACTTGCTACGTGCCGTCAATCGTCAGTTCACAATCAAGTCGCAGAATGCCCTTGCCGAAGTTCTCGGCGTTTCTCAGCAGTATGTCAATAAAATACTAAAAGAACAATGATGGTTGTAGTTGTAGATGTCAGTAATAGCCTGTGGATAAAGGGCATAAGCATACAACCACCCTACAACCAAGGTACACACCTCTCCATCATGGACTCACATCCTCATGGTTGTACCCAAGTTGTAACGTCAATGCCTTATAAGTCAAGGCTTTCGCCCCAATTACAACTACAACAACGAACTTAAAAATAGAGTAACAATGAAAAGTCTATTTGATACAAAGATTAGCTATTATAGAAACGTAGAAGATAATGTCGGTACGGAAATCTCCCTGCGCGACTTTCTCTTCTGTGACAAGTACAAGGAACAGATAGAGCATATCCGTTCCATATCAGATGAAGATGTGCAAAAGCGCCTGAAGTTGCAACTGCCTGTGGCAACCATCTCAGGCACATTTGCTCCTACATGTAAAGCGGAAAACCTAGTGGCCCACTCGAACCTTCTCTGCATCGACATCGACAAGAAAGATAACTTGGATGTTGACTGGTTCGATGACATGAAGCATGAGTGGCATAACATCCCCCAGATACTCTATGCGGGCCGTAGCATCCGTGGCAAAGGCTGGTTTGCCATCTTCCGCATTGCCTATCCTGATAAGCATGAGGCTCAGTTCGAAGCGCTGAAACGTGACTTCGCCAACAGCGGACTAATCATTGACAAAGCATGCAAGAATGTGAACAGGATGCGCTTCATCTCCTACGACCCAGAGCCGTATGTGAATGAGGATGCTACATTATATACTAAGGTATGGGTGGAGCCGAAGCCTGCATTCCACAGTTCCTGTACATATAGTGGTGGCGACATGGAGCAGGTAGAGCGATGCTGCCGTATCATTGCTGACCGTGGTATCGACATCACGGCCACCTACGATGACTGGTTCCATGTTGGTGCAGCCTTGGCATCACTTGGTGAACGTGGGCGTAGCCTGTTCCATGTGGTCAGCTCGCAAAATGCGAAGTACAAAGCAACTGAGACAGACAAGAAGTTTGACAACCTTCTGCGCAATGTCAGCAGTATCAACATCGGTACGTTCTTCCATATCTGTTCGCTGCATGGAATCAACTGGAAGGAGGGTAGTCTATGAAATCGGAGATTACAAGTTTCAACAGCTCATTCTTTAAATACCTCTGTGGCTTCGTCTGGTTTGACCACGAACGACTGGAGACCCTTATGAAGCGATACCCTATCGGGGCAACCGAACAAAGCGAACCGATATTCTGG
>CADCAX010000030.1 GCA_902799455.1 uncultured Prevotellaceae bacterium | reverse complement strand
CTTTATAGCATTCACAATATTAAGGGTAGGAGAAGTACGACCAGTAAAAACACTACTTAGAGAAGCTGTATTAACTCCTATATAATTTGCAAACGTTTGCTGATTCATATGCTGGGCATCCATCAACTGCCTAATTCGGTCTTTCATATTTAATAATAATTTATACTGTCTTTATAATTTCTGCTACAAAGGTAAACAAATTTATTGAAATGAACAATGTATTTTACAAAAATTTAGAAATAAATATCAAAATCCTGAATTTAGATTTATAAACAACCTTGCATCTTCATCAGAAATTACACTTTTGTTGATTTTCCAGAATAAGGATGTGAATTTATCGCGCATTTTACTACATAGTATCATATCATCTTCTTGATAAATAGCATTTTACATGTATATAACATCAGCACTTTTTACGTATACAGGGCCATTTATGCATATACCAGGACCAATTGGCGTGTTTTATTGTATATAAACAATATATTTATCTTATTTTCAATCATTTATGTTTCACTATACCCTGTGCATATTTTTCGCATTTATATTTTGGTTCGTTTATGTTTTGATTTGTTGATTTGGTCGTCTTTATAATTACGTATTTATCTTTGTTGATTTGCATTCTTGGTTTGTTGATTGCAAAATGTATATTGATTCATGGATTCTTGTACGAATTGCGAGAATCTAATTTACCTTTACAGATAGCAAAATAACTACAAAATTTCTATTCTCAGGTAATATAGAATCTCCTAACTCACACAAAAACAATAGGAAAAGCCACAAAAAGGCCTCTCCTACTCCCATGCATTCTAGAAAGAAAATGCTCTAAAAAAGACTATAAAATACGATTAATTAGCTTACGATAAAGGTTACCAGTTCCTTCAACAAGTCCCCAGGAGTTGTATTTACATTATCTAAGCCTTTTGACCTTGCATCAACCTCTCTAATCTTGGAAATTATCTGCAAAGTTTTCCTGGCAGAGAAGTTCCTCATAGCTGTCATATAATCACGAGCAGCATATGTATTCTTCAATCCCAGTTGTGCCATTATGGCATTTTCGTTACAAGGTTTCGGAATATAATAACACAGCATGAGATTCTGAAAAAATGAGAACGTTTGCGGCAGCAATGAAAAAAGTCCACCCGCCTTTGGGTTTGCATCAAAATATTTTGCTATGCTATGAGCTTTTAATGCATCTCTCCTGATAAGAGCCTCACGCATCTCAAAGACATTATATCTCTTACTTATTCCAATTTTTTGCTCTATGATATCAAGAGTAATTTTTCTATCCTCCCCTATTCCGATGAACACCTTATCTATTTCTGATGTCAGTCGTTTAAGGTCTCCTCCTATGTGTGCAGCAACAACTTGTGCGGCACGATCTTCGATAGTAGCATTCTGATTCTTTACATAATCATTGATGAACGCTATTATGTCTTTATCATATTGGGGTGAATCACTGACGAATACAGTACCTACAGCAGCTGCTTTGCCGACTATTTTCTTTCTTGCGTCAACGGTGCCGCCCATATAACATATTACGAGTACTGTCGTAGGAACAGGCTTGTCCATATAGCGTTCCAGTTGCTCCAGGTCTTTCATACCCTGTGCCTCACGCACGATGACTACTTGTTTTTCAGCCATCATCGGATATCTCCGTGCCTGATCCATTACCTGTTGAGCAGTAACTTCAGAACCATACATTACAATCTGGTTAAAGTCACGTTCTTCCTCGCTCAAGGTATTTGTCGCAATATAGTCGTATATCTTGTCAATATAATAACTCTCCTCACCCATCAAGAGATACACTGGTTTTCTTTCACCAGTCTCAAGATTGGTCATGATATTTTTAAATTCGTCAGAAGAGGATTTTTTCGCCATTATATTTTTCTTATTTCAAAAATCGTCTTGTCAGGTCACTATAATTCTCTATTCTCCTATCCCTGAGGAAGGGCCACCAGCGTCTTACATATTCAGAATGTCCGAGGTCTATTTCTACTATTGCGCTTTCTTCCTCTCTTTCTGAGGCACGATACAATATTTCTCCCTGAGGACCGGCAATAAAACTAGAGCCCCAGAAACTTATAGTATCTTCCCTACCCACTCTGTTGACAGCAACAACAGGAAGTCCATTTGCTACGGCATGTCCTCGCTGTACTGTTGTCCATGCTTCACGCTGACGTTGCTGTTCTGCTTCGTCATCTTCATCTGAATATCCTATGGCTGTCGGATAAACAAGTATCTCTGCTCCTGCGAGTGCCATCAAGCGTGCTGCTTCCGGATACCACTGATCCCAGCATACCATTACTCCTAGTGTTCCGACGGATGTCTTGATTGGTTGAAAGCCTAAATCTCCAGGGGTGAAATAGAATTTCTCATAGTACGCAGGATCGTCAGGGATATGCATCTTGCGATAAGTTCCTGCAATGCTGCCATCTTTCTCCAAAACAACTGCAGTATTGTGGTATAATCCTACGGCACGTTTTTCGAATAGCGAGGTTACTATCACCACACTAAGCTGTTTCGCTAATGCTCCGAAGAATTCGGTTGAAGGTCCGGGAATTGTTTCCGCGAGGTCAAAATTCCTCACGTCCTCAGTCTGGCAAAAATACAGGGTATTGTGCAACTCCTGCAATACTATCAGTTGCGCTCCTTTTTCTGCGAGCGCCTTTATGCCGTCTGCCAAACGTGTTTTATTTTCTGCGCTATTTGCAGTATTATGCTGCTGTAGCACACCTATCTTCAACCGCTTCATATTATTATATTCTTTATTAGTTTTCTTTTGTTGCCGGAACTTGCATCGTGCAGCAATGTATCGATCCGTGCTGCCGTACAATCGTCGTTGCATCGATGGCTATTATCTTCCTGTCAGGAAATGCCGTCTGGATTGTTTCGCACGCCTTAGCATCCATATCAGGAATATTGTATGTCGGCACTATTACAGCACCATTGATAACGAGGAAGTTAGCATAGGTGACAGGCAGTTTCTCTCCATCATATTCCACTGTTGGCAGAGGTAATTCCAGCAGGCGATACTGCTTGCCATCAGGTGTCATGAGGTCTTCAAGTTCTTTCTTGTCAGCTGGATAACAGAATATTATTGTATCATCCGGAGCGAGACGAACCGTTGTATCAATGTGTCCGTCAGTATCATCTCCTGCCAATGCCCCATGCTGCAGCCATACTACGCGTTTTGCCTTCAGCCTCAGCAACAGTTCCTGTTCCACTTCTTCTCTGGTCAGCGGCTGATTGCGGTTGGGAGCCATCAGGCAACATTCCGTTGTAAAAACAGTACCCTTTCCGTCACTTTCTATAGAGCCGCCTTCCAATACGAAGTCGTCATTGCCGCTTCCGATATCGCCTGTCAACACCCCGTCATCAAGAAGTTCCTTAAAAACCTGCCGTGTGATTTTATTGTCCAGTTCCGCAGGAAATTTGTCTCCCCATCCGTTGAACCGAAAATCCAGGCACAACAGTTTCTCCTGTCCGTCATTATCAGTTCCCACGAGTGTTATCGGTCCATGATCTCGAGCCCAGGTATCATTCGTCTTACAATAACTTATGATTACTCGCGCCATCTGCTTGCAGGTGAGGTGCTTGCTCAGGGTTGCTCCCACTTCTACCGGATTCGGTGTCACCACGAGGAGTCTTTCATATTGTGTTATGGCATCCGCCATTTCCACATATGTCCTCGTGATTTCTTCCAGATATGGAACCCAATCAGTATCCTGGTGAGGCCATGTCAGCATCACCAGGCTCTGTGGTTCCCATTCAGCAGGCAGCCTGTATCTCATGGGATATTCTTTTTACTCCTCGTCAGTCTTCTTTCTGCGAGTGGTAGAACGGCGACGCTTTGTCTTTTCTTCTGTCTTAACGAGTTTCACGCCTGCCAATTCCGGATCAATCAGGATACGTCCACAATGTTCGCAAACAATAATCTTCTTGTGCATCTTGACATCCAGCTGGCGCTGTGGTGGAATCTTGTTGAAACAGCCGCCACATGCATCACGGTTGACATAAACGATACCCAAGCCGTTGCGGGCATTCTTTCTGATTCTCTTGAAGCTCTGCAGCAGACGGGTTTCTATCTTCAGTTCCAGGTCTTTTGCCTTAATCTTCAGGAGGTCTTCCTCTTCACGAGTCTCGAGCATTATCTCGTCGAGTTCGCTTCTCTTGTCATCAAGGTCACGCTCACGGTCTTCTATGAGCATTTCAACCTTTTCCCTGTCAGCCTGGCGTTCCTTAATGCGTATCTCTGCCTCACGGATTTTCTTGTCGCACAATTCTATCTCCAACTGCTGGAACTCTATTTCCTTGGTGAGAGTATCGTATTCACGGTTATTCTTCACCTCGTTCAGCTGGTCTTTATAACGCTCTACTGAAAGCTTTGCCTGCTCAATATCTGCGGTGCGCTTTGAGATAGCTTCCTTAAGGTCTCTTATCTCCTTGTTGAGTTTCTCCATACGCACATTGAGGCCTTCTAACTCGTTCTCAAGGTCTTCCACCTCAAGAGGCAACTCACCACGTACTGCACGCTTCTCATCAATGTGTGAGAGTGTTGTCTGCAACTGGAAGAGAGTCTTCAGCTTCTCTTCAACGGTCATTTCTTTTGGATCTTTTCTTGCCATGTTTTTTTAAAAATATTTTATTGGATTAGTATTATTTTCCGTTACTATTGTCTTGATGCTCGGGCATCCTCGGTCTATGATGTCTTTCAGGAGTTCTCTGGTAAACTGCTCACTCTCGTAGTGGCCTATTACCGTTATCTGTATCTCCTCATGGTCAAAGTAATCGTTATACTTCATCTCTCCCGTCAGGAAGGCATCAGCCCCCTCCTCTATTGCTCTCTCCAGCATAAAGGCTCCTGCACCGCCGCATATTGCTATGCGCTTAACGGGACGCTCCAGCAGGCCGTTGGTCATCACCACTCCAGCATTAAAGGTTTCTTTTACCTTCTTTATATACTCCTCTGCCGACAGGGGGTGTGCCAGCTCTCCCAAGAACAGTCCTTCCGTCACTTCTCCCTTTGCTCCCAGGCGACGTGCTATCTCGCTATTCACTCCGCCCTCGACATTGTCGAGGTTGGTATGCATCGACACAATGGCGACATCATTCTTTATGGCCATTACCGCAGCTCTCTGCACATAGTCGTTGTCACCTATCTGCTTAAGGCCATGAAACAGCAGCGGGTGGTGTGACACTATCATGTTACACCCTTTGTCGATTGCCTCCTGAACTATTGCCTCAGTGACATCCAAACACAATAAGACCCCTGAAACATCTGCCTCTGTCAATCCAATCTGCAGGCCAGCATTATCGTAGCTCTCCTGTAGTGGCAAAGGCGCGAACTGCTCAAGGGTACTAATGACATCCTTAATCTTCACGCTCTGTGATAATTCTTAAAATTCGACTGCAAAGGTACGAATAAGTTATGAGAAATACAAATAAAAAAACATTTTTTTTGTTTTATTTCCATGACGGAGTACCTTAGACGAAGTCAGAGGTACGAAAAAAAAACGAAAACGAAAACGAAAAAAATAACTCTTAACTCTTAACTTTTAACTATTAACTAAACTAGTATTCCGTCTTATCTTCCTTATTTCTCCATGCTTCGAAGGCCTCCAGCGCCTCGTCTCTCATCAGCATTGTGGCCGGAATATGGCGCTCTGAGACAGGCCTGTCTATCTCTTCGTAGATAAATTTGTCGCTGAAGTTTATCTCCTCCGCGTCCTGTTTTGTATTGCCGTAATATATGCGTTCTATTCCCGCCCAGTATATGGCACTCAGGCACATGGGACACGGTTCGCAGGATGTGTATATGCGACATCCCTCGAGCTTGAAGTTTTTCACTTTCTGGCATGCATTCCTTATGGCGCTCACCTCTGCGTGCGCCGTCGGGTCGCAATGCGGCACCACGTTGTTCACACCTGTTGCTATCACCTCGTCGCCGCGAACTATCACAGCACCGAACGGACCGCCGCCGTTCGCTACATTCTCAATACTCAGGTCTATTGCCTGACGCATGAATTTTCTGTCTTTCTCGTCCATATAATATATTAAAGATTTTGAATTATGAATTTGATTTCTTCCACACTATCGTCTGCGTGACGCCTCTCATTATCAGATATGCATCAAAGGCGCACCACAGTATGTTGTTGCGAGTGGTTGTCGTCAGTTCGAAGGGGTATGGGAAACTCAGTATTGCGAAGAATGACATCGCTCCCACGAAGGTGCCCAACAGCATACCTTTTATATTTGTTATTCCCACGAACACCCCGTCCCATACGAATGCAGCAAGTCCGCAGAAAGGTATAGCCACCGCCCAAGGCATGTAAGGTTTCGAGGCAAAGCGGATCACGACATCATTCGTCATCAGCGACACCATGAAGTCACCGCCAAAAGCGTAGAACAAGGTGTAACCGACAGTGAGCAGCAGGCCCCATTTCCATACGCCCCTCATGGCGAGGTTGAAGTTGGCGCTGTCTTTTGCCCCGAAATATCTTCCGCACAGCGCCTCGGCAGCAAAGGCGAAGCCGTCCATGACGTAGGTGTAGAAGATGAAGAACTGCATCAGCATCGCATTGACGGCCAGTATCACCGCTCCGCCACGGGCGCCGACCACTATGAAGTAGAGGTTTACGGCTATGAGGAATATCGTGCGCAGGAAGATGGTCTGGTTTACCATAAAGAAGCGTTTAAAAGCCTCCATCCTGAACACCTTTGCCCTGAGGTCAGGGAGTGTCCTGAACATCCCGCCATACTTCCATGCTATCAATGCCACCGCCATCAGCGCTCCGCACCATTGTGCTATCAGCGTACCGCAGGCAACGCCGGCTATCTTCATGTCAAACCAGAACACCAATATGTAACTGAGGCATATGTTGATGATATTCTGTGCTATGGATATCACCATCGGGAACCTCGTGTTCTGCATCCCCACGAACCATCCCGTGAAGGCGTACAGCGCCAGCGAGGGAAATGTTCCGAAGATACAGATGCCGTAGTAGGTGTGTATTATCCGTATCAGATTTGCTGCCGGCTCTATCATCCACATGGCAAGTGCAAACAGCGGCACCTGCAACACAAAGAGCGTCAGGGCGACGGCGAAGGAAGTCAACTGCGAACGGAACAGCAGCAGAGCACATTCCTCATCGTTCTTCTGTCCGTACGTCTGGGCTGTCATCCCTCCTGTGCCGAAGCGCAGGAAGGAGAACATCCAGTACATTATGTTAAAGAGCATCGACCCCACAGCGATAGCCGCCATATAGCGGGCATCACCCATGTGGCCGGTGATGGCGACATCGACAAATCCCAACAGCGGAACGGTGATGTTGGAGATTATCGAGGGTATTGCCAGTTGCAGAATTTGCTTGTTCATGTTAATGCAAACAAATTCCCGTCTTGTTTTAGTCTAACTTGTGGATAATGAGTCCTGAGCGCAGTTTCGGCTCAAACCATGTAGCCTTCGGAGGCATGATGTTTCCTGAGTCGGCAATGTCCATTATCTGCTTCATCGATACGGGATACAGTGCCAGTGCCATGCGCATCTCGCCTGAGTCGACGCGTCTCTTCAGCTCACCCAGTCCGCGCAGTCCGCCAACGAAGTCTATGCGCTGGCTGGAGCGCAGGTCACCAATTTCGAGGATATCCTGCAAGATGAGTCGTGACGAGATGTCCACGTCGAGTACACCGATTGGGTCGTTGTCGTCAAAGGTGCCTGGCTTTGCGTCGAGGCTGTACCATTCGCCGTCCAGATAGAGTGAGAACTGGTGAGCATGCTGCGGACGGTATTCCTCCTTGCCCTTCTTCTCTACGACGAAGTTCTTCTGCAGTTTCTCAAGGAACTCCTCCGAAGTGTTGCCGTTGAGGTCTTTCACAACGCGGTTGTAGTCCAGCACTGTCAGCTGGCTTGCCTGGAATGCCACTGCCATGAAGTAGTTATACTCCTCGTCACCCTTGTGGTTAGGATTCTGCTTTGCCTTCTCCGTACCTACGAGTGCTGCGGCTGCTGAGCGATGGTGACCGTCAGCGATGTAGAGGGCTGGCATCTTTGCAAATTCCTCCGTGATGGTGGCGATGTCCTTGTCGTCAGAAACTATCCACAGTCTGTGGCGGAAGCCGTCGATAGGAGCAACAAAGTCGTACTCCGGTTCTGTAACGGCATAGCGCATAATGAGCTTGTCGAGGGTGGCGTTGTCGGGATAAGCGAAGAATACAGGCTCGATGTTGGCATTGTTCACACGTACGTGCTTCATTCTGTCTTCCTCCTTGTCGCGGCGTGTCAGCTCGTGCTTCTTGATGATGCCCTTCTCGTAGTCACCTGAGTATGCACCTACCACGAGGCCGTACTGTGTCTTTTCCTTTCCGCCGTTGGCAGGCAGCGAAGATGTCTGGGCATAGATGTAGTACTGTTCCTTATCATCCTGCACGAGCCATCCCTTGTCCTGGAACTTCTGGAACTGGCGTGCTGCCTCCTCATATACCTTCGGATCGTACTCGCTCGTGCCGGGAGCAAAGTTTATCTCAGGCTTGATGATGTGATAGAGCGACTTCTCGTTGTCACCGGCCTCAGCGCGGGCCTCCTCTGAATCAAGCACGTCATAAGGGCGTGATTCTACTTCTTCTACTAACTCTTTCGGTGGGCGAATGCCCTTGAATGGTTTTACTATTGCCATGATATATTAATTATGAATTATGAATTTTGAATTATGAATTATGATTGCAAAGGTAATGTTTTTTTGTTGAATATCAAAATATATTTGCGAGATTGGTTTCTTTTTTATATTTTTGCTGCGGAAATATTCAGTTTATATTATGAAGACAACCGTTCTCTTCCTAACCCTGTCGTTCTCTTGCAGCGTTTTTGCTGCAGGCATTGGCGATGTCGACAGCATCCCTGTTTCCGAACCCAAGGAAAGCAAACTGAAACATGACGAGGAGGTGCTGAAAAAAGACAAGTATAAATTTGAGAAGAAGACGAAGGCCCTTGCGCAGAAGACCTACTACACCACCAAGGACTTCGTGACGGGCAAGCTGAAGAACTATCTCGACTCTTCTGGCATCAAGGGTGCCGACCCCACCTATGTCGCCCTTCCCAAGCGCAAGTGGCGCGTGTCGCTCGTTGCCGACATGGACGACGCGGCTGTCGATGTGGAGAGCAAGGCCCGTGACGACAACAACAACGTATGGGGTTTCGACCTGAGGGTACGTCCCCCGATGTCGGCATCCTCCGGCATATGGGTGGGATACATGGGCTACGGTTTTGGCGTATCATATTTCAAGACAGGCCAGAACAGCACCAACCTCGCCATGAATCTGGCCTCGCCCAACTACGGTCTCAACATCAGGTGGATACGCTCCACTACCGACCACGACCTGAAGGGATGGGCCGAGAAAGGCATCTCCTACGAACAGCTGGTGGCAAGCAACAAATACGCCTACAAGATAGAGTCGTTCGTATTCGACGGCTACTGGATTTTCAACAAGAAGAAATTCTCCCTCTCCGCCGCCTACGACCTCTCTACCGTGCAGCTGCGCTCCGCCGGCTCGTTCATCGCTGGCCTGATGTTCAACTACCAGAAGTGCGACTACTCCTCTCCCGACAACATCGGCCTCCTCATCGATGCCAACCACATCGGAAAGGTGAAGATGAACCAGCTCAGCGCCGGTGGCGGCTACACCTACAACTGGGTACCCTCGCAGGGCTTCGTGATAAACATGACCGTCATGCCCGTGCTGACATTCTTCAGCAGCTCGAAACTCTACAAGTACAACTGGGACTACCAGTACCGTGACGCAGCCCGGACCGAGGTCAGCGGTGTCACTGTAACCCCCAGCGACACCCACGTCGAACACGGCAAGGTAGCCCTCAACGTCAACGCCCGCCTTGCCGCAGCCTACAGGTACAAGATATGGGTCTTCAGCGTCTTTGCCCAAGCCCACTACCTGCGTTCCTACTTCAAAGACACCTCCTTCAAGGTCTTCCAGTGGAACATGAAAGGCACCGTCGGAATAACGCTGTAGGCCCCACCCCGACGACCCCCCTCCGACTCCCCCAAGTGGGGAGGGAGTGGTTAGTTATTAGTTGTTAGTCTTTAGTTGTTAGTTGTTAGTTGTTAGTTATTAGTTGTTAGTTGTTAGTTATTAGATACAGCAATCCCTGACAGAAAAGATCTGCCAGGGATTGTCAGTTATAGGCCGTCTTTAAGCTCATTCCTCGTCAGGGAACTTGCCTTTGAGCATCTTGTTGACGATAAACATAGCGTCAGGCATGCCAACTGTGCCATCGCCATTGAGGTCGCCACGTAAGCCGTCTATGCCACCTACGATAATCTCCTTCGTAGCAACGTCAGAGTTCTCATAACCGGACTTTGTGGCATATACGCTGATGATATACTTTTGGGTGAGAGTCACTGTCTCACCACTGCCCTTAGCTGCATCTGCGCACTTTACTTCATAGACATATTCCACTCCTTCCGTCTCACACGAGAACTGCAATTTACCGTTTGCAAAGTTGATGGTCGGTGTAGCGCATTTCTTGATGTCAGGGAAACGGACAAGGCGGAAGTCGGAGAATGACATCCAATTATGAATTACATCGGTAACACCTCTCACGCCTATCTTTACTGACTCTTCTGATGCAAGTTCAAACTCCACAGAAGTCTGTTCCCAGCCTTTATTGAACAAACCGCCTACGTCGTTGATATTCGGCATTTTCATGCTATTGTTGCCAGCAAGCAGTGTCTGTTCAACGTCAGTGGAAGAGCGCCCTAATACTGTCAGCTGATAGCGGCCAGCAGGCAATGTGACATTCTGCACAAGACTAACATCCCAAGCCACTGCACCCCAGTTGCCGCCGTCGAAGTAGCTATGCACAGAACTGCCGCTGCCGTCAGTCCAAGGCTGATCATTTAATATTCCGATTCTTCCGCCAGAGCCAGAGCCCAGCACGATCTGCCATTCTGATGATACGATTGCGCTCTCGGCTTTCGGATTCTTGATATACGAAGTCATATCCGTTGCCCCTTTCACGCCTTCAAGCAAAGCACTTGATTCTGCATAGATGCGGAAGAGGGGTAACATTGATTCCGTCTTGCTCGCAGCATCGGCTGCATTGATCGGATTTACAGCCGCAGCAGATTCCGCAGCAGCCTTTTTCTCTGCCGAAGCATATGGATAACTCAGATTCTTGATGTGTGCCCATTCGTCGTAACTTCCTTTTGCGTCAGTGAAAGTCTTCGTGGCAGATTCCAAGGCATTTATTGCTGTCTGGTAAGCATCTGATGTTTTTTCAGATATTGTTGAATATTGTCTGACAGCCTGTGCGAGTGCAGTACGCTCCTGGCCTACGACATTTGCATATTCTGCGTCTGCAAGAGTTGCCTGCGCTTCCTGCAGCACGTTGTCATATAGCTCTTCAGCATCCACCAGTGCAGTCACGCCCTTTATCTGCACGACGTGCCAGTTGGTATATCTCTTGTCGCTGTACATACCTATTTCCACCGTGCCGTTCGTAACATCGACACCGTTAAGCACAGCGGTGGCAACTTCCGAGAACGATGTAGCCCAGTGTACGGGGATATACTGCTTCACAGTGCCGCTTACGGTCTTGGCATAGAGATATACCGCCGTCTCGTCACCCTCGTCGCTTGCTGTCATATCGGAACTGATGCTAGTGTCACGACCCTTAGTGGAAGATGCTGCGCCGTAAAGCTCTATGCGGTATGTGCCGTTAGTCAGGCCACTGAGTGTACGTTTGAATACGGTTCCCAATTCCGCACTGCTATTGTTGAACTTCTCACACACCTGCACCGTACGTCCGTCATTGGTTGTCACCATTGGAGCAAACTGTGTAGAGGTATAGCCCGTAGTTCCTGACCATCCTTTCCAGTCGGTGGGGAACTGACTGGTGACATCCGTCTCAATATAAATGTATTCCACGTCCATTGACTTTATCGCCCCAAATTCACTCCAAGGAGCAGTGGCTTTATAACTTTCCAGTGAAGCCTTCGGCACATTCAGCGTGGCGTTAGAAATAGGTGATGAAGCGAAGACGTTGCTTCCTGTTGCCGGAGCCTTCTCTGCATAGCAATAAACATCTTTCAGTCTCGGGCAATTCTCGAAAGCTGACTCTCCAACTGATTTCACGTTTTTGGGAATCGTAACGGATGTCAGGCTGGAGCAACCAGAGAAAGCATAGTTCCCGATTGATGTAATGCCTTTCCCGATTGTAGCCGATTTCAGGTTTGAACAATTATAGAACATATATGACGTATTTGTCACGTTCTGCATATTGAAGCGGCTTAAGTCTATATTAGTCAGGCCATAACATTCACTAAACATACCGCACATATTTGTCACGTTCTGCGTATTGAAGCTGCTGACGTCAAGAGAAGTCAGGCTTGTGCAACCGGAAAACATATGTTCCATGTTTGTCACTTTTTTTGTATCGAAGCTGCTGACATCAAGGGATGTCAGACTACTGCAATCAGAGAACATGTATTGCATGTCTGCGACATTCTGCGTATTGAAGCTGCTGACGTCAAGAGAAGTCAGGCTTGTACAATAAGCAAACATACCAGTCATATCTGTTACGTTTTGAGTGTTCAGATACTCCAGTCCCTGAATGGAAGTAAGGTTTTTCAGGTTATAAAACATGTAAAATGCACTCGATAACATGTTATACTCCCCAAAGGAAGGGTCGAATTTTATTGTTTTTATAGCTCCCTTATAATTGTCTGATGACCACTCATGACTATTCATGTTACAGAACAATGGACCACTATGACTTTCACGGTCAAGATCATAGTAAAATGTCAGTGTGCTGCCTTTAAGTTCAGCATATGCATATTTGTGTTCCACATCACTTTGGCCCTTAATTCCTATTACCGCACCTTGATTGTTATTATAATCTTTAAGTGCACTAAGCAGGAAGTAATCGTCTTGATAACCTCCCCACCCCCAGTTGACATGAAAATAGTCATCGCTGTCATATCCGTCAATAACAAAAGCATGACCACCCTCAGAACCATTACCACTATAATAAACCGGCCTTTCGTTATTCAGTTCGAGATATATCATCTGATTCCATGCCGCATCACTATAACTCGAACGCGTCACATAAGACACCTCACTGTCACTGAAACCAAAGTAATTAACATATGCACTTCTCACATTTACAGAGTATGCACCACTCGCATCCGAATCATAATCCATCTTTACTGCACATCCGCACAGCAGCATCAAAGTTGATATAGCATTTTTCTGTGCCTCAGTATAGTTCGAATAATATTCTGACCTCATATTATCCCAATCTATGGATGTTATACCTATTGCAGGCATGGATATTCCCCTTGTAGTTGTCGTATAGGCAGGTATTTCCTTCGCAGTCTGTTTTGGCCACTGATGGTAATACATTATCTGCGCCATCGCCGTTGCCACGCAACCCGTAACAGTCGTTTCTCCATTTATCGTCGGACACTTGTCATTGTAAGGACTCCCTTGCGACCAATGACAGGTAAGCATCGGTGATATTGAACTTCCTGTAACGGTAGTAAGAGAGGCTCCCTTAGCATCGCTATGCGTCTGCAGGTACTCGTACTGCTCGGCATACCCTTCAAGCCAGGCACGCATGTTGTCTGGTATCTCTTCTGACTTGTATGTACTGCTGTACGAATAACCCAGCACATCGGGCATCCTGTCATCACCGCTGACAATGACGTAGCCGCCGTCAGAATCAATATTAAACACATAGAAAGCCTCACGACTCTCTGCCGCAGTCAGTTTATTTCCTCCTACACTGCCACCAAAGCGTCGGACGCTTCTTGCTGATGACTCGCCTTTCTTTGAAAGCATGAACTTTGCAGCTTTCTCACGTGCCTCACTCTCCGAAATCGGAGCAGCAAAGACATAAGTGGAAAAAATAAACAATGCAAATAGAAAAACATATATTCGTTTCATAATTATATAATAGATTTAGATGTTCCGCTTGCAAAGGTACGATTAAGTTATGAATAATGCAAGAAAATAAGAATAAATTTTGTTTTATAGCATTATCACGCAGCGCATACATACTATTCCCACTAGTCCCATAACAGCAATCCCTGACAGGAGTTAAACCCTGCCAGGGATTGTCATTTATATGCCGGAAGGCTAATTATGAATTATGAATTATGAATTATGAATTATGAATTATGAATTATGAATTATGAATTATGAATTGTTAATTATTAATCAGCCTTCCTCCACTTCGCTGCTTCCTCCGGAACCACCGCCTGTGCCTGGGTCAGTTGGGTCTGTCGTGCCTGGATTTTCCGGATCGGTTGTACCACCTTGCTCAGTGCCGCCACCGTTTTCGTTTTGGTTTTCGTTGGTGCCGCCACCACCGTTTTCAGTAGAACCGCTGTCAGAAGGCGTAATGTTAAGGTAGTATCTGCATGCATAGAGTTCTATGCCCTTGAGCTGGGTGATGAGTGCGGTCAGCTCGGCACTTGGCATCAGGTCGTTCATAGCCTCGATGGTCTTGTAGAGGTCAGCGATGGCAGCATCAGTTGCCTGACGGGCTGTCTTCATCTCACCCTTCACAAACTCGCCCATTGTCAGTGCACGTTCGCCAAGCAGCTGACGCACCAGCTGTGCCTGCTCTACGGCTTTAAGGAAGAAAGGCCATGCGCCAATCTGAGTGAGGAAAGCCTGATGAGACGCGAGGTTCTGCTGCATCTGGATAATCTTATCAGACTCTGCGCCATATGACTCATTGGTACGGAACTTGAAATCCACAAATATCTGTTCCACCTCCTTTGCCTCCTGCTGTGTAGACTCCCCATCTGGCAGCCACGCATGACCCTGATTGATGCTGCGTGTGCAACTGATATAGCCGTCCTGTTTCTTGTCGGCCTCTTCAAGACTTTTCACAACAGGGTCGCGCTGCGACGTAAGCCAAACCCTGTCCTCATTCACACGTGCCTGATGCAGAGTGGACGCTTTCTCAAGGAAACGTGCATTCTCGGTCTGATAACCCTGCACAAAGTCATCAATCTGCTGTGTTGTACCATCATGATGTGGATTGGTAAGCCTTCCAAACCACCAAGTGTTTAGATTAAATTCTGACATAATAATTTTTTTTTTAGATTGTGAATAAAAATAGTTATTAAATAAAGGAATAAATCCAATGGTTATGCACCAATTACAAAGTTCATTTTTGCCCCCGTCGAGGTTTTGTAATTATTACAAAGTCCGATTTTGGCCCCGTCGAAAGTTTGTAACGATTTTGAAAACCTGTTTTATGCCCCGTCAGGGGTTCGTAATCATTACAAATGCCTTTTTCAATCCCCGCCTGAGGTTTGTAACGATTACAAAGTTCGGTTTTACCCCCCGTCAAGGTTTTGTAATCCGTACAATGGCATGCAAAACGGCACGCCACAGTCCTTTCGGGACCGCAACGTGCCGTCTGAGTGCTGCGCAAAGCGCTTATAACTTATTGATTTTGAATTACTTCGGGGGGGGGGTAAAAGTTGCACCTCCAGCCGCAGCGCAGAAACCCTGCGCTGCGAGTGTTGTTGCTGGTATGAAATATCGTTGTGTCATACTTTCTTTACCTTTTTTCAGTCCCGAGCCTCCGAGAAGGGTTGCAGTTATTATGCAGGGCAAGTCAAGCGGACTGAGAATGCAAAACCTTTATCGTTTGTTTTTGGCAAATCCAAACCGTTTATATAAAAACCGATACGGTATGCAAACTCCCAATCGTATTGGGTGCTTGACCAATATATTCCGACTGTACCGACATCTTTCAGCTCTCCAGTATTGAATCCTGCGCATGGCAAAAATACGCATCCTGCCGCTTCCAAAGCAGCCCATCCTGCCGAGGTGCAACTTGTACTGAAGTTACTACCTGCATTAATAGTACCCCAAGTAACGCCAGTCGGTGTGCCGCCTGAGTAACCGTCAGGAATCAGTATGACACCTTTTACCGCTGTGGCATCCGTGTTGATGGAGGCTTCCGTATATCGGGCGTTGCTGGTACTGTTGACAGTGGCATTCGTTTCACGCGAATTGAAGACATACAGCCACTCGGCATTGCTCAAAGTGCGCCATCCTGCCGCGTTGCTGGCATTTATGATGGTGCTGCTGAAACTGATACATGTTGACCAGTCAATATGATCAATCCAATTTTCGGGGTTCGAATTATTGGTGTAGTCCCACTGATGCTCGGCAAATCGCCAGCCCGTGTCGTTCTTGTACTGCAGGTTGCCGTTTGCGAAAAACACTTGGTTGCCACTGCCATTGATGGTGTATTTACCACTAACGGCACCAACGGGGATAGAGCCATAATCAGCATCTCTGCTATAAGTTTCTCCTGCCACGAAGTTAGCCTTTGTGGCAGAAAGCGTCTCGCTGTCTTCTGTTTCACCGCTGTTATACACGAGGGCCTGCTCGCCAGTATATTGTCCTGCAGGGATGGTCAGGTAGATGGTATTCTTGCCGCCAGCGCCAACAGTGAACGTAGCTTTGGAGATGGCAGTTCCATTGCTCTTATAGGTCAGCGTGGCTTCATCTCCAGCCGATACGCCGTCGGGAGCAAAGATTGTGAACTTCATCATCGAGGTGTTGACAGCGAAGTCGCAGCTGATGTCCTCACCTGTACCGTAGAATGTAGCGCCGTAGTAGAGGTTACACTTGGCAGCTCCGGCGAGCGTGCCGTCCTGCGCGAGGAATGTACCATCGGTATAGGTGTAGGAGCCGTCAGTATTGATGGTCACGGCTGACGTATTGTTCTGGTCGCTGACGTAGCAGATGAGCATTGAGGTAGCCGACGGAGTACCGCTGATAGTGCCCGTGAACGTAGCAGATGCTGTGCCTGCACCGCTCTCAAGGTCGAGGGTTGAGACGTTGCCGTTATAGACTACCTTTATCTTGTCGTCTGCCTGCCATGTGGCGCTGATATCGCTGCCGTCCTCGCTGTACGCCACGCGGGTGGCATTGCTGCGTATATCGTCATCGGCATAGTTGGCCGTGATGCGGATAGGTGTCAGCACCTCGTCAGGATTGATGACGGCAGGCGATGCATTCTCTGTTGTTTCGCTCTCGCTGCTGCATGCTGCGGTCAGTGCAACCGTCATGAGGAGCAGCAGCATTTGGAAAATGTTCTTCTTCATATTGTTTTTTCTTAAACTTTAAACTTTACACTTTAAACTTTCAACTTTACAAAGGTCACTCCCATGCGCTGCCGCCCTTATCAGACCAGCCGCCCATCTTGCTGCTTGGTGTTGCCGGGTCTGTGCCGTCCCAGGCATCCTTGCTGTTGTTCTTCCAAGAGTTGCCGAGTTTTCCACCGCCTTTCGCGTCACTGGAGCCGCTGAGCAACGTCGCCCGCTGATGCAAAATGACAGTCTTCGCCATCGGTCTGATGTAGTCTTTTCGTTTCATTTTTTATTTTGTTGGTTTATATGCAAAAAAAAAGCACGTCCCAGCCTCATAATGAGGCCGTAACGTGCCAATGAAATATCCATATGGTAGGTAGGTAGGTAGGTAGGTAGGTAGGTAGTACAAAAATAACCGGATTATCCAAATTATTTCTGTTAATTCTTGTTATATTTTCAAAGAATTTCCGCACCATTGTTTGGGTTAGTTTAGATGTTCCGCTTGCAAAATGTTATTCGTCAAATAAATCTTGATGCCTCCCTGTTCTTGCCAGGCCTATCAATCTGATGCTTTTCTGTCGCTCGTAGATTAGCAGCCAATCAGGTTTGATATGACATTCCCACATACCTTTGTATTCACCTCCAAGTTTATGTGGCTTAAATTCGGAAGGAACCTGACCGCTTTCTGTCAGGTAGTCGAGTACAGTTTTTATATCCTCTAGCTTGCAGCCTCTTTTAAGGCATGCCTTCAAGTCCTTTTTGAACTTGCTTGACGGAACGAGTTCATACATGGTTATCAAAGGATATCGTTGAACATCTCGTCAGCGCTCTTATAGCGCTTGCATTTACCAGAGCGCAACTCTTTGATGGCTGCCACCGTCTCTGCATTGGGCTTGTAGCTCTTTTGCTGTGGAACAATGGTGATACCCTTGATACGACGCAATAACTCAATCGCGCTCATAGCAAGTGCATTTGCAGGATTGTATTTAATAGTTATGGTTTCCATACTTTTATCCTTTCTTTTTTTAAACCTGCTGCAAAGATAAGAAAAATTTGATTAAGAGAGAAGAAAATGAATAAATTTATTTTCTCGAGCGTGAAAATTTTATCCAATAAGTGAGCAAAATACCAAACACCTCCAGCCGCAGCGCAGAAACCCTGCGCTGCGAGTGTTGTAGCTGGTATGAAATATCGTTGTGGCATACTTTCTTTACCTTTTTTCTGCCGAACGAGAGGTTGCAGTTATCGTCTGTCTGGACGACCGCGAGTCATCTTTCTGGCGCCTGAACCTTCCCCCCACGGCGATGGCGTAGCCTTCAACTTGAAGTAGCCCTCGTGACCGTCGTTTGTCTTCATGTAAGCAAGGGCTGTCATGGTGCCCCATGACGTTTTTTCGAGGTATCACAAGGGTTGTAACATTGTTTTTTCTTGAAAAGCATAGTCCCCATCACAATATATGTTGTCGTTTTTCCAGTACTATGTGGATAGATTGCCGACGGGAACTATGCTTTGGTTAGTCAAGTTTTATTGTTTCACAGTATCAGCAGCGTCATCAATAGTCGCAGACTAAACGCATAGCATAATAATCATCCCAACAAAACTTTATTATTACAGTATGTGTTTGGAGTGGAATCTTCACTCTACCACTCGGCCCAATGCCTTCTTATAGCCCTTAACGCCATCGGGGTTGTAGATGTAGAACTCGTTGCCGTCTCTGTAGAGCCAGATGAAGTTGTCAGCAGCATCTGTAAGCCATGCACATGACGCGACGTAGAGGCGGTTGTAGCCGTAAGGTGAGGTGATGCCCGTCGTTATCTCGTCGCCCAGATTGACAGGTTGGTCGAAATGTCCTGCACGGTAGAGCTGTGTCTCCTCTTGCTTGTTGTTGGTGCCGGGACGGCGTGCCAGCATGTCGCCATTGCTGTTGATGCATAGTTTTCCGAAGTTGCCGGCCTGATTGGCCGGTACCTTGGCGAACTCCTCCCATAGGGCATCCTCGTTGGTGGTGTCGAGACGATAGACGCGGCGGTAAACGGGCAGATAGATGTAGTCCCCCCTTTTGGTCAGTTGTGCGGACGCGCTTTCGGTCATACCCTTGATATTGTTCTCCTGTACGTAGGGCTGCGACATCATGGACTTACAGTAAAAAGTTTTCTTGCCGTCAAGTCCGATACGTACAGCACCGAATTTGTAAACCGGATGAAAGGGGTCGTCGCCGTAGTCAAAGGCGTAGTACCAGCAGGTGCCGTTCTGAACGAGCAGTAATTGGCCTCCTACTCCTTCGCCTGAATGATGCCATACCTTTTCCCGCTTGCGCACGTTCCATAAATCATACCCGTAGCCGTCTCCGGTTTCCAGAAGCGCATAGTCGCCGCAGGTCTGAATGATATCGGTGGCTTTATCGAAATGCGGCGAGGTTGTCACGCTCTTGCCATCCCATAGGTACACCCCCAATGAGCCCTCGCGGGTGAAGATTTTGTCGTCTGCCACCTTATAGAATTTCTTGATGCGTGGACGTGCGCCCTCGTAGATGCCGGCGATGCCTGGGAATACGACTGATTTCTCACCCGTCTGGCGGTCAATGGCCATTACCGCATTGTTGTCGCCCTCTTCCACATAGAAAATCGTGTCGCCGGTGACGTGGATAGCGCGGGCTTTCAGTTTGCCGTACAAGGCAAACTTGGCAACGGGGGCTGCCGTGGTTTTGTTTTGTTTAGTGCGGTAGGCTTGTGCCGACACTTCCTGTGCTGCCATGCAGATAGCACCCAGCAGCACACTCATCAATGTTAATTTTGCTAATTTCATGTTGCTTTTGATTTATTTATAGTTTATGTGATACGTTGCCGCAAAAGTAATTATCTGAACTTTCGCAAGTGAATATTCATTCATCAAGCGACTAATATATACATTTGATAGAGTTTATGGAACTTAGGATTGGCATCAATAACCGCAGAAAGCAGTTCGCTGACATCGGCAGAGATCATCTCTGCGATTTCCAGAATGGTGTCCAGTATAAGTTCCCATATATCCAAATTATTTCTGTTAATTCTTGTTATATTTTCAAAGAATTT
>CADCAX010000029.1 GCA_902799455.1 uncultured Prevotellaceae bacterium | reverse complement strand
TCCCATTGCTTTGGCAGGCTTGACATAGATATTCTCCACTCCATGCTCCATCTCTTCCACAGTAGGAAGGTCGCTCCACGGACGGAAGGGATTGACATCGGTACCAACGGGATGGATGATATCGTTGATACCGTGCTGGATAATGACATCTGAGGCTCCTGCCACATTCATCTCGATAGGGAAACGTGTAGCGCCCTTCAAGCCATAGGCCTGATAGGTGATGCAGTCATACTGTCGGAGTATTCGGGTTCCGCTGACAGCACGGCGTATGATGGAGGAATTGGTGCCGAAAGCCTGCTGTGCCATATAGTCGGGCCACGCCTGCGCCGTAATGGAGTCGCCATAGCATACTATTGCGTGATTGTCTGCCGACGTGAGGATATCGATGGTATTGAGGAAATAGAACCAGCTGGTATGACGCGTGAGGTCGAGGGGCAACTCATCAGCCTCAGCATAGTCACCATAGGCATAGTAGCCCTTGGAGAGCGGACCAGTGACGAGCGTACCGCTATTCATCTGAGTATATCCTGCCAGATAGAAACTGACATCTACGACATCGCCACGACTGACGGCAATGCTGACAGCATCACTTTCCGTTTCCTTACCCGGAAGAAGAGTGACAGCAGTATCGCCACCAAAGGTGACAGGGGTATGGTTTACAAAAACCTTTGTCAGCGTAACAGGTTCCGTTCCCGTGAGATTTGAGAAACGAAAACGCAGCATACTGCCGCTGAAACACATCCTGATAGGATAACGCAGAGTGAGGTCTTTGGCATAAACAGCTTCACGACGATCGGTAATAGAGGTGGCATTACCCCAGCAGGCAACCCACTTGTTGTTCACAGATTTCTGATTTTCCATTCTTGGGGATATAGGTTATTGGCACGGGTGCCGATGTTTTTGACAAAGCCGAGGGGGAGATTCTGGTATGTAACGATGACATATCCGCGTGGTGTCTCCTCTGGCAGAACGAGCGCCTCGCGATGGAGGTATTTCAGGGCTTCTTCACGACTTAACTCCACACGCGGATACTTATCCTGCGGAGTAGCTATTGACAAGGCCTCAGCGTGGGCAGGGGCCCCACCCCGGCCCTCCCCAGTTAGGGAGGGAAAAATTATACGGAGGGCTTGCAGATTCTGGCGTTTGATAGTGACGTCTGTTGACATCTTGCGGAGGACTGCCATAAACAGGCCCTCTCCCCTATCGACACCAGGAATGAAACGTTTCTCGGGAAGAACGAGCTCCGCCTCGAAATTGTCCATAATCCACTGTATATTCTCTTCGTCTTCATGACGATTGAATGTACACGTAGAATAGATGAGTATGCCACCAGGACGCAAGCAATCCCATATATCGCTCACGATGGTGCGTTGCAACTGCTGACACTTCATTACATTCTTCACACTCCATTCCTTAATAGTGGCAGGGTCCTTACGGAACATCCCCTCTCCGGAACAAGGCACATCGGTGAGGATAAGGTCGAAGAGGAGTCCGGACTTCTTATAGTCGCAGGGATAGCTGTTGGTAACGACAACATTGGGATGTCCCTGTTTCTGAATATTCTCCATCAGGATATTAGCACGCTTGCGGTCGGGCTCGTTGGAGAACAGCTTCACATCATCGGGAAGAGCAGCACGCAGCAAAGTGGACTTACCACCTGGAGCGGCACAAAGGTCTAAGACTGTTGAGAGTTGAAAGTTGAAAGTTGAGAGTTCCTCGCGTATGACTTTATCAAGATACATTGATGATGCCTCCTGAACATAGTATGCTCCGGCATGCAGCAAGGGATCGAGGGTGAAGTTAGGACGTTCGGTGAGATAATAGCCATTCTTACAATGTGGTACAGGGGAGTGAAGAGTGAAAAGTGAAAAGTGAAGAATCTCCTCCGGAACGGGCTTGAAGGGGTTGAGCCTCACTGAAACGGGAGCAGGCTCATCAAAGGAATGAAGGTATTGCTGCCATACCTCTTCACCAAACAATTCGCGAGTGTAGGTTATGAAATCTTCTGGAAGATGATTCATAATTCAAAATTCATAATTCATAATTCAAAATTAGTGGGGCTAGAACTCAAAGAAGAGTTCGTCTTCAGAGGTTGGTTCTTCCACTTTTGGTTTGCGTGGTTTTGGTATATTCTTCAGGTTACCGTTTTCGTCAAACATATTATACGTAGTGCGGAGGACTTTGAATTCCGTGCGTCTGTTGAGCGCATTAGCGGTCTCCTGCTCATCGGGTTTCAGTCTGTTGATAAACTCTTCTGTCAGCACGTCACCTTCATTCAGCCAGGGATAGTGGTCGGCAACCTTCTTACGGATGCGTTTAGGATTTGCTTCACCATATCCCACAGGTGTCAGACGGTCAGGGGCAATGCCTTTGGAAATGAGATAGTTGACAACCGATTCGGCACGCTGCTGTGAGAGCTTCTGGTTAAACTCATCAGAGCCTCTGTAATCAGTATGGGCCGACAGTTCGATAGTGATATTAGGGTTATCATTGAGCATCGTCACGAGGGAATCGAGAGCGTGTGCGCTGGATGGTAACAGACGAGCCTTACCATACTCATAGAATATATTATCGATGAGGACAGGAACGGAGATATTAGCCAACGGGAACATCAGGTCATATGTTTCAGATTCCTTCGCTTCTGTCGGAATGGCTATCTCTTCCTTATGGTTCAGGAAACCGCTACAGGTGCCCAGAATGATATAGTCCGTACCAGGCTTTGCCACATACTCGAAAGAGCCGTCGCTCTTGACGAGAGAATGCTGATTCGTGCCGTCGCTTCCCACGATATATGCTTCCGCATCCTGCAACCCATATCCGTCAATCTCATAAATCCAACCTCTGATAAGCTGTACTACTTCAGGATTCTCAAACCACCATATATGGTCATTACCTCTGCCGTCATTACGTGAAGTAGAGAAATATCCGCGATTAAAGACGCCTTCAAAGGTCATACCAAAGTCATCCGCCTGACTATTGAGGGGATAACCCGGATGAATTATCCTTCCATCCTTATATATATATATATCCAAACCTCCCATTCCGGGGTGTCCGTCAGAAGAGAAATACAGGTCGCCATTAGGTCGGAAGGTCGGAAACATCTCATCACCCGGAGTATTTATTGGTTCGCCAACATTTTCCACTCCCATTGCCACACCTCCCATAAGGTGTGTGCGCCAGATGTCCAAGCCCCCTACTCCGCCCGGCATATCGGAAACGAAATAGAGCCACTCGCCATCAGGTGAAATAGCCGGATGGGCAAAAGCAGAAAGGGTGTCACGAGTCAAATGGAACGGCTCAGCCTTTCCCCATGAGGCATCGGAGCGGTTGGACTTCATTATCTTTGCATAGCGGGGAGCAGCATCCTCAAAGGTGCATTGCGTGAGATACATCTCCCTGCCGTCAGACGAGATACAACAGGCACCTTCGTCATAGGCGGTATTCAAACCGGAGGCAACCGGTTCGGGCTTGCTCCACTTTCCTTTGTCATCTTTCTCAGATACAAAGATATCTGCTGCCTTCATACCGGTAACACCACTCAACTCATCGCCCTCTGCATCATTGCGGGTGGAGGTGAAATAGAGTTTATCGTTATCCTCTCCTCCCAAACAAGGCGAATAGTCATCACGACGGGAATTGAAGAAGTCCATCCGCTTTACGGAATATGCAGAGCCCTCCTGCTTCCACCCAGAAGCATTAGTGGCAGAGATGATACCGTTATTAACCAATACAGTTGCCTGTTCCGGAGTATAGCGAGAATGCCTTTCATGGAACGAAGAAGTATCGTTTTCCAATGAGTCCTGCAACAACTGGAACTCCGCCAATGCCGTCTTATAGTCACCATTCTTCAGCAGAGCCCGCGCAAAATCCAGGCGGTCTACAGCTGTAATTGTACCATAGCGCACAGCATTGCGGTAGCCACCCAGAGCCTTCGTAGTATTATTGATATGGTCGAAGCAGCGCGCCATCTTCAGGGCACGTCTGCCACGATGCAGTTTCTCCTTTGCAGGAGTCTTGGAATATGCACGACGATAGTACTCGCCTGCAACGTAATATTCACCGAGAGCAAGGGCCCTATCGCCTTTTTTCTCTATGCTCGCCTCATCACAGGATGCTGCAAACATAAAGAATGCCAGCAGGATGAACAACGGAGAACGGAGTATCAATAGGCTATATCGAAAAAACGGTTTTCGCATTTTGTGTTGTTACGTCAGCGATGTTTTCAGCAGAAGTGGAATAAACTTCTGCAAGAGTATTTATAATATAAGGAATAAACGATGACTCATTACGCTTTCCCCTGAAAGGCACAGGAGCCATATATGGTGCATCAGTCTCCAATACTATGCGTGACAAAGGAACAGCATTACGGAGCGTCTCAGGAAGCTTACTCTTCTTGAATGTCAGCACGCCGCCTATTCCCAGCATCCAATTGTCATATTCCAGAAAACGCTTTGCCTCCTGCTCATTGCCTGTAAAACAATGGAACACACCGCGCAAAACAGGTTCTGAGGCGTATTTCTTCAGGATAGCAAGCAACTCATTCTGTGCCGTACGACAATGAATCATCAGGGGGAGGTTGTACTTTATTGCCCATTGTACCTGACGTTCGAAAGCCAGCAACTGCTCCTTTTCAAATTCACGGCTCCAGTAGAAATCAAGTCCCACTTCACCGATTGCTATCCAGGGATATCCGGGGATATATTTTTCCATCTCATCCAGCACCTGCTCCCAATCGTCCTTGACATCTTCGGGATGCAGGCCTATCATAGGGAAGCATATGTCTGGAAACTTCTCACACACAGCCTTCACACTCTTTATGGAGTCGAGATTTATTCCCGGTACGAACAACTTACCGGCACCAGCCTCCGTTGCACGCTCCACAACCTGATTGAGGTCTTCAAGGAATTCCTCTCCGTCAAGATGTATGTGGGTATCGATGAACATTTCTTACTTCTTTCGCATCATCATCTTTGAGGCATACTCTCTCAACTGCGCCTTACGCTCTTCCGGCAAATTAATGCTTTTGAGTATCTCGAGAGCCTCAGCATAATAGGCATCAATCTTAGCAGTTGCAAGTTTGTCAATGCCAAGAGTATTGTATATGCCTGTTATGGTTGCTATCTTTTCCTCCGGAGTAGCATAATCGGCATAAAGCCAGTCGTGGTTCTCTGACAGGCGCATAGCATTGATGAGCATATAGGTCTTCTTGTTACAGAGAATATCGCCACCTATTTTCTTGCCGAAGGTCTTCGGGTCGCCATAGACATCGAGATAATCATCCTGCAGCTGGAACGCCAAACCCAGGGAGATGCCGAAATTGTATATCTTTTCCACATCTTCCTTCGGAGCACCAGCCTTCAGAGCACCAATCTTCAAAGCACAGGCAATGAGGACAGCAGTCTTCAAGCGTATCATTTCTATATATTCCTCTTCGGTGACGTCATCACGCTTCTCGAAATCAACATCATATTGCTGCCCGTGGTTTATCTGTATCGTAGTATTGATAAATGTTGTAAGCACCTCAGGGTTGGTACCCATCATCTTCACGGACAGGCACAGCATATTATCTCCGGAAAGGATGGCTGCATTCACATCCCACTTTACGTGAACAGTAGGTCTGCCGCGTCGCATCTCTGCATTATCCATCACATCATCGTGAAGAAGGGTGCAGTTATGATACATCTCCAATGCTACTGCCTGCGGAAGAATGTCTTCACCGGAATCTTTCCACAACTCATAAGCCAACATCATAAGAGCCGGACGCAGACGTTTGCCGCCCAAAGACATTGTATAACGAATAGGAGCATATAACCCATCAGGCTCAATGTTAATGGGTAAGTTCTCGATATATTTGTTTATTTTCTCTTCCATCAGAAATTGAATGCTGCATTAAACATTAAACTAGAAGAATTAACATGATATTTTCCGTAGGAGAAATTCAACTTGAAGCGCTCAAGCAGAAGTCCTGCTCCGATATTCCATCCTGCACCGTGTGCCGATTCTGTATTATCGCTAAGATTTGTCGTCTTCAAGGAATATGCGCGGCGAGCGTTATATCCTGCAGCGATATAGAACTGCGGAATAAGAATAACATCAAGGCCTATGCAGGCATGGCGCAAGAAGGCATAGTCCCAATGGTTGAGGTCGCAGAAGGTCAGCGACACACGTAATGGTGAATTCTTAATGCGGTAGGATGCTCCCAAGAGAATGTCGATGGGCAACGACTCATATTCTTCATCGTATGCCGAAAGCTGTCCGCCCAGATTCTTTACCGCGAAGGAAAGCGACAAGTCGAGATTGGGGTCGTAGTAATTAAGTCCCAAATCGATGGCAGCGGCTGTTGACTTGTAGTATCCTATCTTGGAATATATGAACTTCGCGCCGATACCGCCTGCAAGACGCTTGGTAAGGGTATATCCCAGCAGGGCCTCGAAAGTGATGTCCGAGGGATTGAAGGTTCCCAACTCTTGGTCATTGGCACTATACTCTTTCAGGGTGCCATAGTTGAGGTAGTGTATAGTTCCTCCGACGGTTGCCTTATCATTAATGACGTGGGTATATCCTGCCGTGTACATGCCGACTCCCGACATATAGTTCATGTATCCGAGGGTAACGGTACGTGACGACACGCACGTCAGCAGCGCAGGATTGGATAATGCCAAAGAAGCATCATCCTCTATGATGGATATATTGTCTCCTCCCAATGCCGCAGCGTGTGCACTTTCTGGTATTCGCAAAAAGTTGTACACCGTTTGCGACTCCTGGGCCAAAGCAGAATTCACAAGGCCCACAGAGAGGAGAAAAAGTAGTATGGTCAATTTACGTAACATCTCTAATTTATAAAACGTTTTGCACCCTATTTTTATTGCATCTAAAGGGCAAAAATAAGATAGTATACTAAGTTAGGTAAAGAAAGTATACTAAGTTATGGTAAGATAGTATACTAAGCTGGGGTAAGATAGTATACTAACTTTTTATATCTCAAAAACTATTGGTATTGATATCATTGTACGGCATGGGTGTCCGCCTTCCAGACCGGGTTTCCACTTCGGCATCAGGCGAACCACACGCAAGGCCTCATCATCGAGAAGTTTGTGAGCACCCTTGACAAGTTTTATGTCGGAGATAGAGCCATCGGCATTGACGATGAAACTGACCATCACTTTGCCCTCAATCTTATGACTCAGGGCAGCATCAGGATATTTCAGCATAGTGGTGAGCCACTTCATGAACTCCACCATACCGCCCGGATATTCCGGCAGTTGTTCTACAATCTTCAACGTCTCCGCATCATTGAGATTGATAGGCTCTTGCTTCTCTTCCTCCTGTTGCTCCTCCTGCTTCTCCTCTTCCTGATTTACAGTGGGGTCAATGTCTTCCGGAGCCAGCTCCTGGGTTTCGTCAACCTTGTTCAGCTGATTAGATTCCTTTTCAACTTTCTCCTCTTTGGGAAGGGCTGCCGAAATCATATCATCCTGATTGTTTGCCTTGAAGTCAAGGTCCATAGAATAGTCATCAAACGAGTCCTCCAACATCTCACCAATAGTCTTGTATGGGAAGAACAACACCAATGCAAACAATGCTATCACCCCAACAAGGGCAATGGCAAAAAACATCGGGCGGCGATGTTCCAAATCCGCTTTATGACTTTTCTTTATTTCCAATTATTTTGCGGTCTGTTTGCTGGAGCGTTTGTCCCTATGATAAGAGCGATACTCATCAAGTTCTATCTCTATCTCCGGCTCGTTGAGTACTCCATCATGCGGAAGGCGGAAGCACATATATTTTATGGATATTCCACGCGATTCCCACATTGATTCGTAATATGTCTGAATAGCTTTTGGCAACTGCAAGCCCTCCTTTTCCGGCTCGCCATACAAATCTGTTGTCCTCTCAAGCAACGGCAGGCCGTTCAGGTCAACCATATATGAAGTGTATGTAAAGAGGAAATTGGAGTCTGTCTTCAGATGTACTATTCCCCCATCGACAAGGAACCGCCTGTATCGCTCCATAAAGTATGTACTCGAAAGACGTTTGCGGGGATTCTTCATCTGCGGGTCAGAGAAAGTGAGCCATATCTCCTGTACCTCGTCAGACGCAAAGAAGCGGTCGATTATCTCAATATTTGTACGCAGGAAAGCAACATTCTTCAAACCTTTCTCCAAGGCCTCAGTTGCGCCTGTCCACATACGGGCACCTTTGATGTCAACTCCTATGAAATTAATATCAGGATAACGCTCCGCCAGACCTACGGTATACTCGCCTTTTCCGCATCCCAACTCCAACACGATGGGATTATCATTATGAAAATACTGTTGTCTCCAACATCCCTTCATATCAAAAGGAACATCGGAGACAACGGAATATGGATACTGGAACACATTCTCATAGCGTTCCATATCAGCAAACTTAGCTAATTTTCCTTTTCCCACTACCCTATTACGACTCTCGTCCAGTTGTGGGTATCAGGCTCTATACCGTACTGGATATTACGAAGTTTGTTGAACAGCTTCTCTGAAATCGGACCTGGTTTGTCACCAAAGACATAACTCTTGCCAGTCTCAATGTCGTCAATTTTTGAGATAGGAGAAATAACAGCCGCAGTACCGCAAGCACCAGCCTCCTCAAAGGTTTCAAGCTCTTCCTCCGGTATCTGACGACGCTCCACCCTCATTCCGAGGTCTTCAGCAAGCTGCATAAGAGACTTATTGGTAATAGAAGGCAGAATAGATGTTGACTTCGGAGTAACGTAGGTGTTATTCTTTATTCCGAAGAAGTTTGCGGCACCGCACTCATCTATATATTTCTTTTCCTTTGCATCAAGATAGAACTCGCAGGCATATCCCAACTCATGAGCTTTATTATTGGCCTGCAGGGAAGCCGCATAGTTACCACCAACCTTGTAGATACCTGTTCCGAGAGGAGCAGAACGATCGTGGTCACGGATTATCACGTAAGGATTGGTAGAGAAACCACCCTTGAAATATGGTCCTACTGGAGTTACGAAAATCAGGAACAGATATTCCGAAGCAGGATGAACGCCAACCTGTGCAGATGTGCCTATGAGCAATGGACGTATGTAAAGAGTTGCACCGCTTTCGTATGGTGGAATAAACTCCTCATTCAGCCTTACAACCTTCTCTACCATCTCGATGAACTTTTCTGTAGGAAGCTCTGGCATCAGGATGCCACGACATGTTGACTGCAGACGGGCAGCATTCTCATCAGGACGGAAAACGCGTACCTTTCCGTCAGGACAGCGATAAGCCTTAAGTCCCTCAAATGCTTCCTGACCATAATGGAGACAGGTAGCAGCCATGTGCATAGGAATAGTCTCCTCTGAACATGTCTCGATTTCGCCCCACTTGCCGTCGCGATAATAGCAACGAACATTGTAATTTGTCTTACGGTAACCAAATCCCAGGTTACCCCAATCTAGATTTGCCATAGTCGTTATATTTTTCTAATGATTAAATTCTTGCGCACAAAATTAGAAAAAAAATATCAAACTCCACCCGTTTATGGCTTTTATTTATAATTTTTTTATACTTCGGGTACAAAAAAAGACCCGCAAGCCGAAACTTGCAGGTCTATATTTGTTCTAAAGCAACTCTGTACTTGTTCTAAATTAGAAACTTTTTTAGAAGTTGTAGTAAACAGCGAAGTTGATCTTGTTGTCCAAGCCGATACCGAACTTAGAACCGTCACCGTGCTTCTCACTGTTCTTCTGATAGCCAATGCCACCTACACGAGCAACGAGGGAAACCTTCTCTGTTGGAGTGTATGCGATACCAGGATTGATACCTACGTTGATCTGATTGCCACGGTCATGGCTGAATACCTTGAAACCTACGCCACCATCAGCGAATACAGAAACATTACCCCACTTAGCGAATGTGAAACGAGCATAAGGAGCAATCTTGAAATAATTCATAGACTCACCAGTCTTCTGACCTGCAACTGTAAGTTCGCTGCCAGTAGCAATAGCTGCTTCATCCCATCTGTTAACAACGCTGTTGTTAGATGTACCGAAGCCCAGAGCAACTGCAACAGCCCACTTGTCAGTGAGGTTGTATCCAACTTCAGGAGCGATTTCGAAAGTTGTCATGTTGTCATTTCCATTGCTTGAAAAATCAAGAGCAAAAGAACCACCAACCCAAACTTGAGCGTTTGCAGAAAGAGCTGCTACAGCCATAACTGCCATCATAAAAATCTTTTTCATAATAGTCTTCTTTTTAAATTTATTATAATGTTCTACTTTTAATGATTACTAACTGCCATAAAAAACAGTTTTCATCTGATTTCGAGTGCAAAATTATGTCTTTTTCACATTTCCGCCAAGGGAAAACTTCCCTGTGTGCGCAAACAGTAAGATTTTCTTGATTTTTATCAATCGCGAAATGTTAAAAATTGCACACTCCGATATCAGAGTGTGCATATAAGTCTAAACTTTTTACCCTAAAGATAGTTTTCTGTTTGAATTATCGGCTAAAACCTGGTTTACAATTTGCGTTATCTGGTCCTTTAATTCCTGAATAAAAGTGCCTGCATCATACTTCTGGGCCTCTATATCACGAAGCTTCTTCTCCCATATACCTGTCAACTCTGGCGACTTCAGAAGCTCCTCATGGATAATATCCACGAGTGCTATTCCTGTTGGTGTTGCTACTATGCGTTTCTTCTGACGTTTAATATAGTGGCGTTTGAAAAGTGTTTCTATGATATTTGCTCGGGAAGACGGGCGTCCGATACCGTTTTCCTTCATAGCAGCACGCAGTTCTTCGTTATCTACGAACTTACCAGCTGTTTCCATTGCACGCAGAAGAGTCGCTTCAGTATAATAAGGTGGAGGAGTTGTTTCTTTCTCCGTAAAAGTTGGTTCATGAGGACCGGACTCTCCCTTTACAAATGTAGGCAATGTCTTTTCATCATCTTTATTTTCCTTTGTATCGTCAAGTTCTTCTTCAGATTTTTTCTCTTTCACAAAGCAAACTCTAAATCCTGGCTCAAGAATTTCTTTTCCTGTAACCTTGAAATCCACTTCTCCTGCTTTTCCTTCTACAGTAGTAGTGGAGAATTTGCAATCAGGATAGAACACAGCAATAAAACGCCTACAGATAAGGTCATATACCTTTTGCTCCATATCCGTAAGTCCCACAGGCGTCACGCCGGTAGGAATTATTGCATGGTGGTCAGTAACCTTGCTATTATCAAAAACCTTCTTATCCTTTCGGAGTGGTTTGCCTCCAATGCTACGAATCAGTTCCGCATAAGGAGCCACACCATTTACCTTATATTTAAATACCCCGTTCAACGTCTGTGGACACTTGCTATAGATATCATCAGTAAGATATTGGGTATCTACTCTCGGATAAGTGGTAACCTTCTTCTCATAAAGCCCCTGAATAAGGTTTAGTGTTTGTTCAGCTGAATATCCGAATTTCTTGTTACATTCCACCTGTAGCGTTGTCAGGTCAAACAACTGTGGAGGTTTTTCTGTACCATTCTTCTTTGAAACACTTGTCACCTCGAAAGGTTTGTCTTTTATTTCCTCAAAGGCTTTTTCGCCTTCTTCTTTGGAATTATATTTTCCCTTCGTAGAAGTAAACAAGGTATCTCTATACAATGTTGACAGAACCCAATATGGAGTAGGCTTGAAATTCTCAATCTCCTTCTGTCTGTTTACTATCATAGCAAGAGTCGGAGTCTGTACACGTCCTATAGACAGCGGCTGTCTGTCGTTTGCCGTTCTCTCCTTATATTTAATAGTATAAAGACGTGTGGCATTCATTCCGAGCAACCAATCTCCGATGGCACGAGACAATCCCGCCATATACAAAGGCTCGTAATCCTTTTGGTCTTTTAAGTTCTCAAAGCCCTCTTTTATCGCTTCCTCCGTAAGTGAGGATATCCACAAACGCTTTACAGGGCATTTCACTCCTGCCTTCTGCATCACCCATCGCTGTATCAGTTCACCTTCCTGGCCAGCATCACCGCAGTTGATAATTTCGTCCGCTTGGGAATATAATTTCTCTATGACAGCAAACTGTTTCTTCACATGCTCACTATCAATCAGCTTTATTCCGAAGCGTTGGGGAATCATCGGCAACGAACCCAGATTCCAATGCTGCCACATTTCCTGGTAGTCATTAGGTTCTTTCAAGGTACACAGATGTCCATAGGTCCATGTTACCTGATATCCGTTACCCTCCAGATATCCTTCATGCGAGGTATTTGCACCAAGCACTTTGGCAATATCCCTTGCCACACTTGGTTTCTCTGCTATACAAACTATCATTCTGCAGCCTTCTTGAATTGTTCCATCAGCCATTCTTTCTGCTCAGGAATAGTCATCAGGCTGTTATCAAGCAGTATTGCATCAGGAGCCTGACGCAATGGGCTTACTTCTCTATGGGAATCTATATAGTCCCTCTCTTGAACATTCTTCAGGATATCCTCATAGTCAGCAGGCATTCCCTTCGCCTGAAGTTCATCATAGCGTCTTTTAGCACGAACCTCAGCACTTGCTGTTACGAACACCTTCAGTTCTGCATCTGGGAAAACTGTTGTTCCTATATCTCGACCATCCATCACAACACCTTTATCCTTACCCATAAGGCGCTGTCTCTCTACCATTTCTTCTCTTACAAATGGAATAGCTGCTACGAGGCTAACATTATTGCTCACCTCAATAGAACGTATCTGCGGATCGAGGTTTCTCAAGTCTATCTCTATGTTACGAATGACTTTTCTGAGTCCTTCCTCATCAACTTTACCATCTTCTATCAGGTTGTTTTGCATACAATACAATGTTACAGTACGATACATCGCGCCTGTATCAACATAAATATATCCCACTTCTTTGGCAAGATCCTTTGCCATTGTACTCTTACCACATGATGAGTGGCCATCAATTGCTATTGTTATCTTTTTCATATTTCTCTATTTTTTCTTTACATTGTTCCATAAGCCATTTGGGAGTAGACGTAGCTCCACATATTCCTACTGATTCCACGCCTTTCAGCCATTCCGGATTTATCTCCTCTGGACCTTCGATAAGATATGTGTTATGGTTCTTCTCCTTACAAGCACTATAGAGCACTTTTCCATTACTGCTCTTACGTCCTGAGACAAAGAGGATTAAGTCATGTTTTGTTGCAAACTGACAGATGTTAGGCATTCTGTTGGCAACCTGTCTGCAGATGGTATCAAAACTTTGGAATGTAGCACCTGGAGCCATGTGGGCTTGACAATAATCTATGATGCGATGAAATTCCTCCAACGATTTTGTTGTCTGGGAATACAGATATATATCGTGTGTAAAGTCCAGTTTCTCTACATCATCAAAATGCTCTATGACGATAGCCTCTCCTTCTGTCTGACCCACCAGTCCCAAAACTTCTGCATGTCCGTTCTTGCCAAATATAACAATATCTGCCTTGTTTTCGTTTTCGTTTTCGTTCTTCAACTCTTCATACCTTTTCTTGATACGCTTCTGAAGGGCAAGCACCACAGGACATGTAGCATCTACTATAGTTATATTGTTTTGCCTGGCACTTTCGTATGTTGATGGGGGTTCCCCATGAGCACGCAACAGAACAGCCTTATCGTGTAATTCCTGGAACTCCTGCTGGTCAATAGTCTTCAGGCCCATCTTACGAAGGCGTTCACATTCCATACCATTATGCACGATATCTCCCAGGCAACTTAATTGCTGCCCGTTCTTCAGCATTTCCTCAGCTTTTTCTATTGCTGTTGTCACGCCAAAGCAGAAACCAGAACCTTCATCTATCTCAATTATCATTTCTCTTATATATTTCAAGCAATCTTCCTGCAGCCATAAATGGGGTCAACTCTCCTCTCTGGACAGCATTCTCCATATCTCTTATCTGCTTCTTCACCTCAGCATTGTTGTAGAAACGATTGCGAAGAGTATTCTCTATCGTTTCATACATCCAGTATTTGTTCTGATAGTGGCGACGCAAATCAAAGTATCCATTCTCCTTAACGAAGTCGATATATTCGTATATCATATCCCACACTTCTTTGATTCCATATCCATAGAAGCCAGAATATGTGAGCACCTTACGTTGCCAACCGCTTTCTGATGGTGGGAAGAAATGTAGGGCATTCCTAAATCCTTGTGCTGCCATCTCACAACGCTTTACATTATCCCCATCGCATTTGTTGATGACAATACCATCGGATATCTCCATGATACCACGCTTTATGCCTTGCAACTCGTCACCTGTTCCTGCTACTTGTATGAGGAGAAAGAAGTCTACCATCGAGTGGCATGCTGTCTCACTCTGCCCTACTCCAACAGTCTCTATAAATATCTTGTCATATCCAGCTGCTTCGCAAAGTATTACTGTCTCACGAGTCTTACGTGCCACACCTCCTAACGAACCAGCAGAGGGGCTAGGGCGTATAAATGCCTCAGGACGCTGTGACAACTTCTCCATACGTGTCTTATCACCCAGAATAGAACCCTTACTTCTTTCCGAAGATGGGTCGATAGCGAGGACAGCAAGTTTTCCTCCAAACCTATCCAACACATGAATGCCGAACTCATCTATTGAGGTCGATTTTCCTGCTCCTGGAACACCGCTTATACCTATCCTAACAGATTTACCAGCATAAGGTAGGCAACGTTCTATTACCTGTTGGGCCTTCTCCTGATGCTCAGGGATAACACTCTCTATCAATGTTACGGCTTGCGACAGCATCGTGACATTGCCAGACAGAATACCATCAACTATTTCATCAACAGTATAAACTTTTCTGACGAAACGCTTGCGGTTGAGATATGGATTTACGCTGGATGGCTGTGCCACACCATCATTTACTACCAATCCTTTGTATTCTTCACTATTTTCCGGATGGATCATTTTTCGCCTATTATTTTTCATTATTTACTTATTGACATCTTGCTACCTTCACATGAGCCCCTATATTCAGGAGCATAGGTGCAGACAGCAATAGCGGAACCAGAGGTGTATTCTCCTGTTCTGGTGACATAATATTCCGTTTCGATAACATGTGTTCCCTTCGACAGCTGATTGAAGAAGTATTCGGACTTATTATCCTTCATCTGCTGATAGCAACCATATCTGTATCCTGACAACTGATGAACAGGTTCTAGGCAAGCAGCCCTGTTGTCTATTACAGATACGAAATCATAATCACGATCTGCTTCTATCGTTATGCGAACTTTTATTTTATCTCCCACAGAGAGGTTGGATTTTCCTGTTATTATCTCACGCTTTACTTTTATTATGTCTTCCAGTTCTTCTGCACTTGGTTGTCTGTACATCTTCGCTATCTCTTCTTCACATGGCTTTTTCTTCAGATAGAAGGCGCTGACAGCATTAACGGTATTCACAGGATTATCCCAACTTTGTGTACGCTTGGAAGACACCAGCCATCTTTGCATCTGGGTAATGGTACAGTTGTCTTCTGGGGTAATAGTATATAGTGCTTCTATTGCCATCACTTGTGAAGGAATGCGATAGTCACACCATGAATAATGAGTTCTGTAGGAATCAAAATATCTTCCCATATCCTCACGATATACAGTATGCTGCTTTATCGACTCTGCATACGTTTTAGCCTCATCTCCTTTACGTGAATTATCCATCACGATAGCAGCAACAGCCTTTGTCGCCATATCGGCTTTATTAGTAGCATCTTCCAACAGACGAAGGAAGTATTTATATGTAGCAGATTTGTGGCTGTTCCTTTCTTTGTTTATGGCGAGTGCATACATCCAATCGAGGGCAGTATTGCTGAGCCATGTGGTCTTATATTTCTTCATGTCTGCAACCTCCTTGTCCATAGCCTTCTGCATGTAGTCATAGGCTTTATCTACTGCTGACGCCAATGCTGTATGTATTCCCTTTCCGTCTGTCATCTTCTGCATGCGGGCAAGGGTCTTCAATACTGCCATCGTCATATACTTGTTTCCCTCCATACCTGGATACCACGCAAAAGAACCGTCACTACGCTGCAGATTAAGAAGCTGCATCATGACATTATCATTTGCAGGCGATACCAAGGTATCACGAAGATGTGCTGTCAACACATTGGCATACATAGCATTTGAGAGACATATAGCACATCTGCTCTTAGGAACACATAGGTCTGGCAGAGCTGCCATCATGATATCGTCTGGCGATTTGTATATAGTAATGGCTGGCTCAAGTGTTTGTTTTATTCCCAACACAGGAATCTCATGCTGTTCTCCATCATTATATTTTCCATTCGACGCAACAATCTTGCATGTCAGAGTGGCAGTATCTGTTCCTGCCTCTATAGGGAATGTCACAGGGGCTGTTTCTCCAGCCTTAAGCTTTATGCGTTGGGTCTTTACAATCTCTTTTTTAGAAGAATTCTTCCTTCCCACATAACACTTCACAGTAATCTGCGACTCCTCAATAGCGTTATTCGTAACATTTGTCGTTATCGTTGCGTTGTCTCCTATTCTCAAGAATCGTGGCATATTAGGTTGTACCATCAATTGCTTTTGGGCTATTACTGTGGTATCAATAGTTCCAACACGCATTTTCTTATCGTGAGCCAAGCCCATAAAACGCCATGATGTCAGACTTTCTGGAAGGGTGAATTCCAACGTTGCTTCTCCTTTGTCGTCTGTCTCCACCTTTGGATAGAAGAATGCCGTCTCTCCGAAATTGCTTCGCATAGGTATCACCTCTTCTGTCATATCTGCCACCTCGGATGCTTTCATCACTATACCATCTGCAGTAGCGCCAGTTACTTGCAAAGAACCAATAGCTTTGCTGCTATTTGCCACACCCTTCGCCATCAAGAGTCTTGGGGCTGATTCTACGCAGTCAAATATCCCATAATTGGGATCTATTATACATTTCCTATTGATACGTGTAAAGTCGAAATTACGCCACTTCACCCAATCTTTCGCTCTTCCAGACAGAAAGACATGGCCATTATATGGTATGTACCACGATGATGTCGGAATAGCAAGACGCCTTCTGTCATGAGTATTCCACGAATGTTTCCTGATACCATCTAATGAAGCATCGTAGAGAACGGAAGTTAATTGAGCATTGAACATTGAACATTGAACATTATTCTCTTCCGGACGGACTTTAAGGGTCCATACTTCCTTGGCACCTGGTGCCACCTTGTCTCTGAATGTTCCCCACTCTACTATGAGTTTGTTTGATGGCAGCGGGCGCTTGATAACTTTTTGTGCAGATTGTATCACATCATCCTTACACCATGCATAGCAAATCATTGCACCATCTCCATATTCTGGTTTGTAGGTATAAGCATTTGCGAATGAAGCGGTATCGGTATATATCTTACTGCTCTCCAACACCTTATTGCCTGCAAAGACAGTATAGTAGATATGATATTTCGTAGTATCTTTCTTAGCTTCCGCTTTTGGTTCCTCTGGTGTTTCCGGCTGATTTGTATGCTTCACATACAGATGACATTCCGCACTTTGGGTTTCACCCTTTCCGTCTGTTACATCTGCCGCCACTTTTTGCTAATGGGTCTTTTATCACCACCTTTACATCAAACATGCCGTCATTGTCTGTGAATAAGGTATCTTTCTTATCGTAATAGCTTACAACAACCTTGCTATTTTGCTGAGGTAGGCCATTATATGTCTTTGCGATACCACTTACTATTGCTGTATCGCCAACTATATATTCATCCTTATTCTTTTTCAGCTTCACCTCAAATGTCGGACGCTTGTATTCCTCTACTCTGAATGACGCACTTGCTCCATCTGTCATCAGTTGCCAATATCCGCTTCTGATGTCGCCTTCCGGAAGGGTAAAGTCAACTGCCGCCGTTCCATACACATCTGTAACAGCATATTTCTCTGCCTTCTTCTCACCCTTACTGTCAAGCAGCTTTATGTGCATCTTTTCTCCTGCCACGACACTTGTCTCGATGCCATTCGTAACAGAACTTCTTATTATGGCAGCTTCTATTTTCTGCCCTGGGCGATATATAGCACGGTCGGTATAGATATCGGTATATTGCTTATATCCCTTGTTGCTGTTATAAGTATAGTCGTTCCAACGACGTCTGTCTATCAGCGAACTATCTGGAGTCGTCTCTTCGCCCGTGATGGCATTGACAAAGACATATCTTTTCTGTTTATTGGGCAACGAGAGTTGTATCAATCTTGTATCTGATACGGTAATAGTATCCGACATCGGTTCTACTTATCCCTTAGGGTTATCACCCATCTGCCTTCCTGCAAGGGACCTACAACCAATGAATCCTTAAAATACTCCTCCTCAGAATGTTGCGGAAAAACCTTTGAAATCAGACGTCTTTCCTTTGTGCCGACTCGTTGTATAGTGCATTCAACACTTTTCAGATTCCTTATCCTATCAAAATATATCTTTATATCTTTTGCCGTCGATACCTTTTCCTCCACGTTGACCCACAGCATCGGTTCAGTCTTTACCTGTTCATGGTGTATGCGGGTGTATCTGACATACTCGTTGTCGTGACCGTAGATACTGTCGAGTTTCTCATCTCTTTTGAATGGATACCCATACAATATTATCACGTGCAGCAGGTCGTTGTTGAATACCTTGCTATCCTTGCCTTTTTCCAAAAACGGCACCCATTGCAGGGACGCATCCTGCCTGCGGTATATGGCAGAGTCTGGTGACTTCAGGAGCGAATCAACATCCACCCTGTCGCCCTTTGCCATGCGGTAGAGGGTCTTCATCACGCCGTCGTCAGATGCTGCTATGCGTTTGTCGAGACGCTCACGATACACCTTTCCAGAGTCGTTGCTAATTTCCCGCTGATGCCTCACCTCTCGCATCAATGCTGCCAGCAGGTTTCCATAACTTTTTTCTTTCTCTGCCTTTGTCTTTATCTTTTCCAGAATGACAAGGGCTGATTTCGGCTGGTCCTTATCAGCGAAACCCCTATACTGCTTCCACAGGGCATCATAACTTTGTGCAAGCACCATCGTACTCACACAAAGGAAAAACACAATATGATATATAATCTTCATTAAAGATTGGAATTGACAATTACGAATTATGAATTGTTAATTATGAATTGTTAATTGTTAATTGTGAGTCCTCACCCTTTCTGTTTTTTTCTGTTCGGCATTACGCCTGTTTGTTACTGTTACTACAGACTGCGCCAGCGCTATAAAAGCCTGTCCTGTCGGTGATGCCACATCAAGGGCAGCTGGCGTACCATTGTCGCCGTCTTCGCAGATGCTCTGTACAATAGGTATCTGTGCCAGCAGTGGCACATTCATCTCCTGCGCCAGATTCTTGCATCCTTCCTTGCCAAAGATGTAGTACTTATTCTCAGGCAATTCTGCCGGAGTGAAGTATGCCATATTCTCCACCAGTCCTAGGATGGGCACGTTCACCTTGTCGTTGGTGTACATGTCTATGCCCTTACGAGCGTCGGCCAGTGCTACCTGCTGCGGTGTGCTGACAATAACAGCTCCCGTAATGGCGAGGGTCTGCAGGAGCGACAGGTGTATATCGCTGGTGCCTGGAGGGGTGTCGAGAATGAGATAGTCCAGCTCTCCCCAGTCAGCATCAGCAATGAGTTGTTTCAGGGCGCTGCATGCCATACCTCCGCGCCACAGCGTTGCTGTCTGCGGATTAACAAAAAAACCTATACTCAGCAGCTTCACTCCATACTGCTCTACGGGAACTATGAGTTGTCTGCCGTCTTTCTCTATAGCATAGGGGCGCACGTCCTCCACATTGAACATCTTAGGCATCGAGGGCCCGAAGATATCTGTATCCAAGAGTCCTACGCTATACCCCAGTCGTGCCAGCGAGATAGCAAGGTTAGCAGAAACAGTACTCTTACCTACTCCACCCTTGCCGCTGCTGACAGCTATGATATTCTTCACCTCTGGCAGCAAATGGTCGTCATCAGGACGCGGTGCCTGCTTGTATTCCGTCTTTATCGTCACCTCCACATCTTTCGATACATGATAGTGTATGGCAGCCTCGGCAGCCTTCACGGTAGATGCCATAAAA
>CADCAX010000028.1 GCA_902799455.1 uncultured Prevotellaceae bacterium | reverse complement strand
TGTTCTCCTAAGTAGGAATCCTTGAATCCTAAGAAATAGAGCACTCCGTCGAGTCCTATGGTATTGATGCTCTGTTCTGCATTTGCTACCACACGGGGTTTTGCGTGAAAGGCTATTCCCAGTCCGGCTTCGCTAATCATCGGCAGGTCATTGGCACCATCGCCTACGGCAATGGTCTGTGCCAGATTCACCTTCTCAACCTGTGCGATGAGTTTTAGCAGTTCAGCCTTACGTTGACCATCTACTATCTCGCCAACATAGCGTCCTGTCAGCTTGCCGTCTTCGCCAACCTCCAGTTCGTTGGCATACACATAATCAATGCCGTAACGCTTTTGCAGGTATTCCCCAAAGAATGTAAATCCACCGCTGAGGATGGCAATCTTATAGCCACAAGTCTTCAGCACAGACATCAGGCGGTCAGCACCCTCTGTAATAGGAAGGTTTTCTGCTATCTCCTGCATCACGCTAACGTCGAGTCCCTTCAGCAGGGCCACACGTCGTGTGAAACTCTCCTTGAAGTCTATCTCTCCTCGCATGGCACTCTCTGTGATAGCACGCACCTGATCGCCCACACCGTTGCGCTCTGCCAGTTCATCGATACACTCTGTCTGGATGAGAGTAGAGTCCATATCGAAGCATATCAGACGTCGCATACGACGGAACATATCGTCACGCTGGAAGGAGAAGTCTATCTCCATTTCCCTTGACAGTTTCATCAGTTTCGACTGCATCTCGCTCCTGTCAACAGGTTCTCCACGCAGAGAGAACTGTATGCAGGCCCGTGTGTGGGAGCTTTGGTTTTTGATGCTCTTACGTCCCGTCAGGCGTACTATGGAGTCGATATTCAGTCCCTGGTCTGCAAGGATGCGTGTGGCAGCCTCTATCTGCTTTGCCTCCAGCTGTCGTCCCAGAGCCATGAGGATATAGCGGTTCTTACCCTGATGGCCTACCCAGTCTTCGTATTCATCGTCACTGATGGGAGAGAAACCGATGTTTACACCCAGTTCAGTAGCCTTGAAGAGCAGGTCTTTCATGGCAAAGCCCGACTTGCTGTCATCCATACGTATGAGAATACCCAGAGAGAGGGTAGAATGGATGTCTGCCTGGCCGATGTCCAGTATCTGTGCGTCATACTGTGCCAAGATGGACATGATGCTTGTGGTGAGTCCAGGGCGATCCTGCCCCGTAATGCGGATAAGTATCTGTTCTTGTTTCATATTCTTTTTAATGGTTATAGGTTATAGGTTATAGGTTATTGGTTATTGAAGTTTTCGAGGGCAAAGGTACGAAAATTAAACGAAAACGAAAACAAAAACGAAAACTTTTTTGGAAAAAATCAGCAGAAGCGGAGTTCCTTGAATTCGTAGTTGGAGAGGGTTCCATCTGTGCGACGGAGGGTTATGATGCCATTTTCAGCTACGTGGACAATCTCTGCCTGAAAAGTGCCGTTCTTGTCAGAATAACAATGAAAGCCGGTCCTGCGATAAAGGTGCTCGTGGTAAAGGCGGACAATATCTTGTGGAGCCGTCTTTACCTTATTATAATAATAGGCAAAACGTTCCAGAATATTTTGGAGCAAAGAATCGCAGTCGTGCTCTTTGCCAGTGATGTTTTTCAGCGAAACAGGATTTGGGGCGTCGCTGTGGAATACCTCCTGATTTACGTTGATGCCAGTTCCGATGATGACATCTTTTAAGGAATAGCCCTGAAGATTGACATCTATGCGTGTGCCAGAGAGTTTCTTGTCACCAAAGTAAATGTCGTTAGGCCATTTTATCTTGAATTCACTTCCCAAGACATCCACTATCGCAACCGCCTCTGTCATAGAGAGAAGATACTGCCTATTAACAGGTAACCATGTAGGATGGAGTAGGATAGAGAAGAGCAGGTTTTTGCCAGGCTCGCTCTCCCACGTATTGGTACCCATACCTTTTCCGGCACTCTGATAGTCGGTAACGACACACACGTCCTGGTCGGTATTCAGACCAAGAAGGTAGTCATTAGTAGATGTGGTATTTGGGAGTTTTATAATTTCCATCTCTTGCAGAAGGCTTCCTCGTCGGCTTTTGCCTTAGCTATAAATGCTTTGTACTCTTCACTGTCGGCATTGAACGGACGGTGGCTGAGGGCTTTCTTTATAGGCTGCCACTCTACCTCCATTGCTTTAGCATTAATGGAAAAGTATGTCTCGCGGAACCGCTCGTAGATATATTGCACAGCCAAGTCGGAAGGATGGAGCATATCGTCGGCATAGAAGCGGTAGTCACGCAACTCGTCCATCATAATCTCGTAGGAAGGGAAGTAAAAAGAGTTAAGAGTTAAGAGTTTAGAGTTTAGAGTTAATAGCAAAGTCGCTTTCGACAACTGGCTTTCGTGATAGCCGTACTTGGCATAGCGTATGGGGCTGACGGTGAAGACTACGTGTACGTCAGGATTGTCCTCGCGTAGCAGGGTGACGCATTGTTCCAGGTAGCTTGCACATTCCTCTACAGAGAGTTCTTTCTCGGTAAAGAGTGTAGATGGCCGCTTCTGGCAGTTGTCAACAATCTCACCCGTCTCGTTGAGAATATAGACGTGATTCGTACCCAGCGTGATAAAGACGGTGTCGAACTTCTGGCCCGCATCGTGCATCTTCTCAATGGTGTGGAGCACGCTGGCAGGATTGTACATCACGCCATAAGGATTGACGGTGGCATTGAAGTGATTCTCCTTGAACAGCCCACCAATCCTGTCGGCAAAGCAAGAACCCACGAACAAGAGTTTGTCCGTGGGCCTTATTTCAAAATTCGCTTTCTTAATTGTAACGGTTGTCTGTAAATGCATCTCTCTTACAATAGGTTCTTTTTCCTCAATATCCACCACATTCCGAGGCTTATGACAATGCTGATGGCGATGGCGATAGGAAATCCGTAATGACTCGACTCCATACCATTGATGAGGTTCATACCGAATAGCGATGCTACGAGGGTAGGGAACATCAGGATGATAGAGAACGATGTGAGCGTACGGATGATAGTATTCATATTATTGTTGATAATAGAAGTGTACGTATTCATCGTTGACTCAAGGATTTCAGAGTATATATGTGCCGTCTCACGTGCCTGTGCCATCTCGATGGTGACATCTTCAATGAGGTCGACATCAATTTCGTCAACTGGCAACTTGAACTTCAACTTCTGAAGCAACGTCTCGTTACCTCTGATTGAAGTCTCAAAGTATGTCAGGGAATCTTGCAATCGGGACAGATTTACAAGAGAAGTATTATCCACCCCGTGATCCATACTACGCTTCGCTCTGTTGAGGAGGAAACTGATTTGTTTCAATCGTTTCAGATACCAGACAGAGGTGCATAGGAACAAGCGGAATATCATATCGACATAGTCGGTGAATCCTTGTCCTCTACGTTCCTGGTAGGAGACGAAGTCTATCATCATGTCTGTCTCAAAATAGCAGACAGTAATGAGCACGTCGCCCTTATGCATGATACCCAGAGGCACCGTAGTATAGGGCGTACGTGACTTTATCTCCTTCATGTATGGTATACGCAGGATGACGAGCTGCCATCCTTCTTCATACTCGAAACGCGCCCTCTCATCAGCATCGCTGATGTCTAAAAGGAAGTACTCAGGAATCTGGTATTTTTCAACCATCTCCTTCTGGTCTGCATCAGAGGGGCATGTATACTGCATCCAACAATTAGGCTCCCATGCCTCAATGCGACGTATTCCGTTTATGGTATTCCATAATGTTTTCATGCAGGATTAAAATTTTATGGGTTTGGGGAATTAATACTCTTTTAGTCTAACCACTTAACGTAGCAGAAGTCCTGACGATGTGGGAGCAGGTCGTTCTTTGGGAACATACGTACGCACACCTTCCAGTTACCTGCCATAGATGTAGAGAAATCGCATTCGAAGGTGTAGTTGTTACCTTCTTTCTTCACCATCTTGAATGGTTTGATAAGGTTGATACGACGGTCAGAAGGATCCTGGTCGTTCTTCAGGCATACAAGTTCCAGACTGACAGCATCGTTGAGACCCTGTTCGTTGATGACATACTGTATTGTGTATGTCTTACCTGTCTCTGCACCATCTTCAAATCTCTTAGCATCGCGTGAAACGACTTCTATGCTATCCCAACGCTCTGCAACAGTTTCCTTCCACTGTGCGATGTCCTTTGCCATCTGATAGTTCTTAGCATTAATCTTTGCAGAACGGGCAGCCAGCTTAGTGTAGAACTTAGAATAGTAGTCGTCAAGCTGACGTTTCATAGTATAGTGAGGAGCGATTGTAGCAATAGAGTTCTTCACTACCTTAATCCATTCCTTTGACATGCCATTCTTGTCCTTGTCATAGTACAGAGGAACGATTTCGTTCTCAAGAAGGTTGTATATTGTAGTAGCGTCAAGCTGGTCCTGATAGCCCTGGTTCTCGTAGGTGCGCTCCTGCTTCAGAGCCCAACCGGCACCCTCGCGGTAACCTTCTACCCACCATCCGTCAAGGACAGAGAGGTTTACGACACCATTCATCTCAGCCTTCTCGCCAGATGTACCAGAAGCCTCCAATGGACGTGTAGGAGTATTCATCCAGATGTCAACACCAGAAACAAGACGACGAGCCAGCTGGTAGTCATAGTCCTCAAGGAAGATAATCTTTCCGAGGAACTCAGGACGCTGAGAAATCTCGTAGATGCGCTTGATGAGACCCTGTCCTGCACCGTCTGCAGGGTGAGCCTTACCAGAGAAGAAGAACAATACTGGCTTATCTGGGTTGTTCACAATCTTAGAGAGACGATCAAGGTCTGTGAAGAGCAGGTGAGCACGCTTGTATGTAGCAAAACGACGGCAGAAGCCAATCATCAGAGCGTTAGGATTGATGCGCTCCAGTAGAGATACTACACGTGCAGGATCACCCTGATTCTTCAGCCAAGACTCAGCAAACTTGTCACGGATATATGTGATAAGCTTCTCCTTCAGGGCCATACGTGTGCCCCATATCTCTGCGTCAGGGCAATCATAGATACCGTGCCAGAGGTCTTCGTTAGACTGATCCTCATAGAAACCAGGCTTCAGATACTTGTCATAAACACTTCTCCACTCTGTAGCACACCATGATGGGAAGTGTACACCATTGGTGACATATCCTACGTGGTTCTCCTCTGGATAATAGCCGCTCCAGATGCTTGAGAACATCTTCTGTGATACCCAGCCGTGAAGCATAGATACACCATTAACCTCCTGACAGGTGTTGCATGCGAATGTAGACATACAGAACTTCTCATTGTCATCATCAGGATTAATACGACCCATACCGATGAACTCTTTCCAGGAAATACCGAGCATGTCAGCATAGCCGCCCATGTACTTGCCGAAGAGGTCCTTATCGAAGTAATCGTGACCTGCAGGAACAGGAGTGTGAACAGTATAGAGAGAAGAAGCACGTACTACCTCCATAGCCTGGTTGAATGTCAGACCACTCTTAACGTATGCTACGAGACGCTCCAGATTACAGAGTGCAGCGTGACCCTCGTTACAGTGGTAAACCTGCTTCTTGATGCCGAGCTTCTCAAGCATCAGCATACCACCGATACCGAGAAGAATCTCCTGCTTCAGACGGTTCTCCCAGTCACCACCATAGAGAGCGTGGGTGATAGGACGGTCGTATTCTGAATTCAGGTCGTTGTCGGTGTCGAGCAGATAGAGCTTCACACGACCAACGTTAGCCTGCCATACAAGAGCGTGCACATTATAGTTCATATAAGGCACATCAACAACAACCTGCTTGCCGTCCTTGTCCAAAGTCTTTGTGATAGGCAGAGAGTTGAAGTTCTGTGCGTCATAGTTGGCTATCTGCTGTCCGTCCATTGACAGGCTCTGCTTGAAGTATCCATAGCGATACAGGAAACCGATACCGCACATATCAACGTTAGAGTCAGAAGCCTCCTTGATATAGTCACCAGCCAGCATTCCGAGACCGCCAGAGTAAATCTTCAGAGAGTTGTGAATACCGAACTCCATAGAGAAGTATGCTACAGAAGGACGGCTCTTGTCTGGCTTTACTGACATGTAGTCTTTGAAATGAGTATAGACTGCATGTACGTTTGCCATGATTTTCTTATCCTTCACAATCTCTTTTTTGCGCTCGTAGGAGAGACGCTCAAGCAGCTGTACTGGGTTGTGAGCAACCTCGTCATAGATTACCGGGTCGAGAGAGCGGAACATCTCGCGGGCATCATAGTTCCATACCCACCACATGTTGTGTGCAATCTCGTCGAGGCACTCTAATTCCTTCGGGAGGGTTGACTTTACGTTAAACTCCTTCCAGATAGGAGTATTAGAATAAGCTGATTTAATTTTCATAGTTGTTTATTTTTGATTTTAATCTTTTGTTCTTAGTGCAAAATCGTATGCCTGATAATAGTATTTTATAAACTCTTTCCAAAGAGCCTTTTTAGACAGTTGTGATGCTTTCGTACGGCATTTCTTTACTTGTGCAGGAGTAAATCCTGAATATTTCGCAACAGTATCCTTTATAGTGTCAGCTACTTCAGAGTAGTTATAATCTGTACGACGGATAGTCTTTACCCCATCTTCAATCTCTGAGTATGCTCCCTTTATTGTATTTGCCCATACCCCAAATCCTGCAAGGTCTGTTGTTATGCATGGTACGCTGAAAGCAATACTCTCAAGTGGAGTATATCCCCATGGTTCGTAATAAGAGGGATAAACGCTGAGGTCCTTGCCTATGATGACATCATAATAAGGCATGTTAAGAATACCATCATCTCCATTTAGATAGCTCGGTATGAATATAACCTTCACTTTATCCTCTTGGCGATTCCACATACCATAGCTCTTCATCATGTTCAGCACTTTGTCTTCTAGTGTATTATGAAGATTGTGGGTTATCATTGGCAACTCAAGAGGAGTGTCGTATGTGTTTAAGCCTTTTGCCTTCTGCAGTCTTTCGAGAACATCCTGGCGTGGATCTCCGACCCATGCAGGAACTTCTATGAATGCGAGTACAGGCTTCTGGAGCTTCTCGTCATAGTTAAGGCGGTTCATAGCCTCAATAAAGACATCAATACCTTTGTTACGGAATTCGTAGCGTCCTGATGTGCCTATGATGAGAGTATCTTCTGGGAACTGGCTACCTGTAAGGGCATTTGCTAGTTTCAGAAGAGCCTTACGGGCTGCATTACGTTTCTTTGTAAATTCTGCACCCTTTGGCACGAAGTCGTCTTCAAAGCCGTTAGGAAGAACTACGTCAACAGGTTTGTCCATAAGTTCCTTACATTCTGTTGCGGTAATGTCAGAAACTGTTGTGAAACAATCAACGTTCCATGCTGTTTGCTTTTCGATGGAATGTTTTGCCTGCATATTAAGCTCTCCAGCCATCTGGTCACCATTATAAGCCCACAGATATTCGTAGAGAGGCTTGTTGTTGCCAGCTATGGAACGTCCTATGCTTGTTGCGTGTGTGGTAAAGATAGTTCCTATTGCAGGAATGTTTTTCTTGATATATAAAGCACCTAAGCCACACATCCACTCATTAGCCTGGTATATTACTTTCTGATTTTCGAGCTTAAGGAATTTGTACAGGCTCTCAACAACGAGACCTGCAGCATATGAGAACATGCTGGCTTCATCATAGTCGCCATACGCATGAAGGGAATCAACCTGAAAATCTTCCCATAGTTTAGCATAGATGGTATTTTTCTCTGCAAAGAATGGTGCAAAGTCCACGAGGATGGAGATTGGCTTTCCTGGAATATCCCAGCGACCGACCTTCACCTTGAGAGATGTCGCTTTCTGCCATTCTGCCAGCAGATTGTCATCCTGGATGAAGAAAGGATTCTTCTTGTCTCCCCAACAATCAGGACCGATAAATATGATTTTGTCTGTAAATTCTTCCTGGAGTGTCTTTGCACGAGTAGATAGTACGGTATATATGCCGCCAACTTTGTTGCAAACTTCCCATGAAGACTCAAAAATATAATCAGGTTTTACCATAAAGAAAAATATTCAAATTATTTTAAAATGGGTTTTTTAATTTGCGTGCAAAGTTATAAAAAATAAAGAAGATATTCAATTTTTTTGAAATGAAATTGAAGAAAAAAAAAGATAAAATAATCTATATCAATTGTTAAGGTGCACAGAAAAACAAAATCGCACCAAAGAGATTAAGCCTTGGTGCGATTTCTATATTTTTTATGGTATTTATTTACTCTGCAACTTCTGTCTGTTCCTCTTCAACAACAGGAGCTTCTGGCTCTGAAACAGGAGCCTCTTCAGGCTTAGCAGCCTTAGGCTGTTCTGCGATATTACCCTCAGCAAGTACTGTTACAGGAATTTCAACACGTACTTCCTTGTGGAAGATAACTGTTGCAGCATATTCACCTACAGTCTTGATGTCCTTCATGACAACCTTCTTGCGGTCAATCTCAATGCCTTTCTTAGCCAGCTCTTCTACGATAGTACTTGTATTTACAGAACCATACAATACGCCTGTTGCACTAACCTTAGCTTTGATTTCGAGTGATACACCATTAAGTGCAGCAGCTTCTTTCTCTGCATTCTCGAGAATCTTAGCAAGCTTGTGAGCCTGCTGCTTCAGGTTCTCAGCCAAAATCTTTTTTGCTGCAGGAGAAGCGATAACAGCCTTTCCTGTAGGAATGAGGTAGTTACGGCCGTAACCAGACTTTACGTTAACGATGTCGTTCTTGAATCCAAGACCGATAATATCTTCTTTCAGTATAATTTCCATTGTGTAATCCTCCTAATTAAAATTATTTCATCATGTCGGTTACATAAGGAAGCAATGCAATCTGACGAGCACGCTTAACAGCCTGTGCTACACGACGCTGATACTTCAAAGATGTGCCGGTAATACGACGTGGAAGAAGCTTACCCTGCTCATTGAGGAACTTCTTCAGGAACTCTGGGTCCTTATAGTCGATGTACTTAATACCGCTCTTCTTGAAACGACAATACTTCTTCTTGCGAGTATCAATCGTTGGAGCGTTAAGGTAACGGATTTCTGAATTGTTCTCTGCCATGTTTAAGCCTCCTCTTTTTTAGCATACTTGGCACGACGCTTCTCTGCATAAGCAGCTGCATACTTGTCAAGTTTGACGGTCATAAAACGGATTACTTTCTCCTCGCGACGGAAAGATGTCTCGAGTTTGTCTACTACTGATGGCTCTGCCTTGAACTCAAAGAGGAAATAGAATCCTGTTGACTTCTTCTGAATAGCATAAGCCATTTTCTTGAGTCCCCAAGCCTCTTCGTTCAGCATCTCGGCACCATTGTCAGAGAGTACTTTTTTGAACTTAGCGACCGTTTCCTTTGTCTGGTCATCAGACAAAACGGGAGTCAGGATGAAAACGGTTTCGTAATGATTCATCATTAGTTCTTGTTAAATAATTAATTATAAATAATGTATAGCAATGTGCTGTTTTTACACAAAGCGGGTGCAAAGGTACAAAAAAATAGACAAAACACCAAATAAAATAGCGATTTTTTTGATGTTTTGCCTAAATTTCGCTCGTATGTATTATACCTGATATGCTTCCTTTTGCCTTAAAATCTATAGGAAAGCATATACCACAAATACTGCAATCACACTCAATACGGCCATCAAGAAAAGAGACCAATATGCTACATTCACAAAGGTTTTCCTTCTTTGAATTCTGTTTATTCCGTTTTTACGGAAATCATGAATACTATCATGATGGTGGTGATGATGATGGTATCCCTGAGTGCTATCTGCCATACAATTAATTATGAATTGTTAATTATGAATTATTAATTATGAATTGTTAATTGTTAATTGTTCTAGTAGCTTCTTGCTATCAAGACTCTGCACTTTGAAGGTTTTCCTGATACCATATCAACGCCAGGTGTCTGCTCAAATGCGAATGGCACACAGCGTATGGTAGCCTGTGTCTCTTCTTTTATCTGTGCCTCTGTTTCTGGTGTACCGTCCCAATGACACAGGAAGAAGCCTCCGTCTTTTACTTTCTCTTTGAATTCTTCGTAGTTGTCGCACTCATAGATGTGAGAATCGCGGAAGTCTTTTGCCTTCTTGAAAATATTCTCCTGAATATCTTCCAATAATCCCTCTATGCGTTCAGCCAGTCCTTCAAATGGTACTGTCTCTTTCTCCAAGGTGTCACGACGCATTATCTCGACTGTCTTAGCTTCAAGGTCGCGTCCCCCCATTACGATACGTACAGGTACACCCTTCAGTTCGTAATCAGCAAACTTGAATCCAGGGCGTTTGTTGTCGGCATCGTCATATTTGACGCTGATGCCCTTTTCGTTCAGCTTTTTTATAACAGGCTCGAACAGAGACGCTATCTGCTCCTGCTGCTCTCCCTTGCCGATAGGTATGATGACAACCTGCAATGGCGCAAGACGAGGAGGCAATACCAAACCATTGTCGTCAGAGTGTGTCATGATGAGTGCTCCGATAAGGCGTGTTGATACGCCCCATGAAGTAGCCCAAACATACTCCTGCTTGTTTTCCTTTGTGAGGAACTGTACTCCGAATGCCTTTGCAAAGTTCTGGCCGAGGAAGTGTGATGTACCGCTCTGGAGCGCCTTTCCGTCCTGCATCATAGCCTCGATGGTGTATGTGTCCAAAGCTCCTGCAAAACGCTCTGTTTCGCTCTTTACTCCCTGCATAACAGGTACTGCCATCCATTTTTCAGCAAACTCGGCATAAACCTTGAGCATTTTCTGTGCCTCTTGTTCTGCCTCTTCACGAGTTGCATGTGCCGTATGACCTTCCTGCCACAGGAACTCGGAGGTGCGAAGGAAAGGACGGGTACGCATTTCCCAACGCATCACGTTACACCATTGGTTACACATCAATGGCAAATCACGCCAGGAATGAATCCAGTTCTTATAAGTATTCCATATGATTGTTTCCGAGGTAGGGCGTATAATTAACTCTTCCTCCAGTTTGGCAGAAGGATCAACAACAACGCCGTCATGTGTCTCATTTGTCTTCAGACGATAATGGGTTACTACAGCACATTCTTTGGCGAATCCCTCGACGTGCTCAGCCTCGCGTGACAGGAATGATTTCGGAATTAAAAGGGGGAAGTATGCATTGACGGCACCAGTTTCCTTAAACATCTTGTCAAGTTGTGCCTGCATCTTTTCCCATATGGCATAACCATATGGCTTGATTACCATACATCCACGGACAGCACTCTGTTCTGCCAGGTCCGCTTTAACAATCAAATCATTATACCATTGGCTGTAATTGTCAGCTCTCTTTGTTAAATCCTTTAATTCTGCCATTCTTAGTCTCAATTTTTTTTCAGAGCGCAAAGGTAATAAAAAATGGTGACATTATATGTATAATGTATTACATTTATGTGAAAAAAGTGTTAAAAAATATAAACGATATTTTCTATTGTTTCGGATGTATAAGAATTTTACTATTTTTGCGGTGAATAAAATTAACTGTTATGGCAAATAAAAGATCATTAAAGCGTTGCATTAATTACATTTGTGGCGAATTGTTTGCTGAATGTATTTCATTGTCAGCTTACTACAACAGTGACAAGCAGAATGCAGATGCATTGCTCCGCTGTATTATGCGTTTACACTCTGATTATATAATGAGGGTGTCGCATCCTGAACCTGGAATGCCAGCAAAAAAGTATTATAATTCGTTGATTGAGGATTTCAACAACAGCGTCAACGAGGTGGTGGACAACATGAAGAATTTACATGCTTAAAACTTTTTGTCGCTGGCTGTTATACCGCAAGATGGGATGGCATACAGATATTACTGTGGCTTTCCCACAGAAGTGTGTTATCTGCCTTGCTCCCCATACAAGTAACTGGGACTTTATTCTCGGAATGCTTTTTTCCCGAGCAGAGGGCATTCGGACACAATATCTCATGAAAAAAGAATGGTTCTTCTGGCCGTTGGGATATATCTTCAGGAAGACTGGCGGAATACCTGTTTATCGTCAGAAGCACGTATCTATGACTGATACCCTTGCCGAGGTGGCAATAAAATCATCGGAATTCCGCGTATGTGTCACTCCGGAAGGGACCAGAAGCCTTAATCCTGACTGGAAAAAGGGATTTTATTTTATAGCTCAGAAAGCGGGTATTCCCATCCTTCTGTATGGGGTAGATTATGAGAAGAAACTGATACAATGTACTAAGAGTGTAGAACCTTCAGGAGACGTAGATAAAGAACTGCTGGAGATAAAGCAGTATTTTAAAGATTTCAAAGGAAAACATCCGGAAAATTTTTCAATATAAACTTATGAATCGGCATATTGTCGTATATATACTTACAGCCCTACTTGTGCTGTTCGCTTCGTGTGGTAAGCACGCTGTGAAAGATACTGGCACTATTCCTGTGAATGTAGGGACGGTTAAAGTAGATCACAAGCACAAAAAAGACAAGTCATACAGTCATGGTTGGTGGGGAAAGCATTCCTATGAGGGAAATCCCTGGGTAAAAAATGTTTCCCGACCCAAACAACCTACTGCTGCATTGGCAGGAAAACATCTCTCTGTATGGCAAAGTCACGGTAATTACTATGATGTTCAGAAGGGCTTCTGGAAGTGGCAGAGACCATTACTTTATTCTACTACGGAAGACCTCTTCACCCAGACTATCGTGGTGCCATATCTCATACCGATGTTGGAGAATGCTGGAGCAGTTGTCTTTACTCCGCGTGAACGTGACTGGCAACCTAATGAGGTGATTGTTGATAATGACAAGGGGTCTTATGTTCCTACTGATGTTATCTATGACGGATATAACCCCTTCAGTGAGGGTAGTGTGAAGAAGACGCATGCTACAAAACATGAGGAGGAATTTGTGACCTATCAGCCAAATATTCCCGAATCTGGTAACTATGCTGTCTATGTCTCATACGCTACTGAGGAAAAGAGTGTTGATGATGCTCTGTATAGTGTCTATCATGACGGCATGCGTACCGATTTCCATGTAAACCAACGCATGGGTGGTGGTACATGGGTCTATCTCGGCACGTTCTATTTCGGCAGGGGAAGCTCTGAATATAACAAGATAGTAGTTTCCTCACAGTCTTCCGAAAAAGGCGTCATAACATCCCGTGCAGTCAGGTTTGGCGGTGGTATGGGAAATATCTCCAGAGGAGGCAGCACGAGTGGACTGATGCGTTCTCTGGAGGGTGCCCGTTATTATGCACAATGGGCTGGCGCTCCATATAAGATTTACGGAGGATATAAGGGAGAAGATGACTATAAGGACGATATTAATGTACGTTCCCTGATGACCAATTGGGTTGCAGGCGGTTCATCATATGTTCCCGATACCGAAGGGCTGAAGGTGCCCATAGATCTCGCGCTTGCTGTGCATTCGGATGCTGGATATAATAATGACGGTACCCTGTATGGCTCCCTCGCTGTATGTACCACAAACTTCAATGACGGACAATTAAGTAGTGGTGTGTCGAGGATTCATTCCCGTGATTTGGCACAGAATCTTCTTGACAACTCAAAGAAAGACCTCCAGAAACTTTATGGATTTTGGAAGTGGCGTGACCTGTATGACAGGAACTATTCCGAGACACGTCTTCCTGGTATGCCATCGGCTATCTTCGAGACTCTGTCACATGAGAGTTTTGCTGATATGCGCTATGGTCATGACCCTGATTTCAAGTTTAACCTCGCAAGGTCTATATACAAGACAATTCTTCGCTATGAGGCTGAGGCACATGGTCAGAAAGTGGTTGTACAACCTCTTGCGCCAGTTGGGTTCAATATCACCCTGAAGCCCAATTCCGCAGAAGATAATTCAGGTATGGCGACTCTCTCTTGGGTGGCACAGACAGATGATGCAGAGTCTTCTGCAAAACCATCATCATATAATGTGTATATGGCGATGGGTAGCCTGGGTTTTGATAATGGTACGAACGTTTCAAAATCGTGGATGGAGATACCTGTATATCCTGACATCCTTTACCGCTTTAAGATTACTGCTGTCAATGATGGTGGCGAAAGTTTCCCGACAGAGGAATTGGTTTGTATGTGGCATTCCAACGGAGCGCCGACAGTTGCAATAGTAAATGGCTTCAAGCGACTTTCTTCACCTGCCATCGTAGCTGGTTCTAATGGAAAGAATGCGTTCTCTCTTGAAACAGATCCAGGCTTGTCGTATGGTCCTACGGCATGTTGGGCAACAGCAGGATTGACGGGAAAGATTGTGGCAGGAAATGACTTTAATTATTCTCTGGAACATGGTAGTGCCATAGCCGCTGCAAATTACTATAATATCGTAAGTACATCCAAGGAGGCAGTAGAGTGGGGCAATTATGACCTGACGAACTGTAAAGTTGTTGATTTGCTTCTCGGAAATGAGAAGAATGACGGTCGTTCGCTAAGGACTTATAAGACGTTCTCACAATCCCTTCAGCAGAAGCTCTACAGCTATGTGTCGCAAGGGTGGGGCTCCCTGCTCTGTAGCGGCTCGTATGTAGCATCAGATATGTTGGATAACTCGGAGGCAGAATTCATGCATACCGTATTCCATACATCCTATTCAGGAACAATCCGCGACTATAACTATAAAGTCAATGGATTGCAGCAGGAGATGTATCTGATAAACATGATTAACGACAAGCATTATGCCACTACCCAGAGTGATGTCCTGAAGCCCGAAGACAGCGCTTTTATTGCTATGCAATATGCTGACGGACAGACTGCGGCAGTAGCAAATAATGTCGGCTTCCATACCTTCGTTATGGGTTTCCCGTTTGAATGTATTAATGACAGGGCAATGCAGGCAACCATAATGGGTGGTATCCTTGCTTTCCTCATTACACCATGATGCTGACCGATTTTCTGCCTACTACAAAGAAGGAATGCCAGTTAAGAGGATGGGATGAACTTGATGTCATCTTGTTTTCTGGTGATGCATATGTGGACCATCCTTCTTTTGGTGCAGCAGTAATAGGCAGGACATTGGAGGCTCACGGTTATAAGGTTGCCATAGTGCCGCAGCCGGATTGGCATGGTGACTATCGTGATTTCAAGAAGCTGGGCAAACCGCGTCTGTTCTTTGGTATCTCACCTGGAGCGATGGACTCTATGGTGAATAAATATACAGCCCGAAAACGTTTGCGTTCGGAAGATGCCTATTCCCCAGACGGACGCCACGATTGCCGTCCTGAATATCCCACTATAGTTTATACAAAGATACTCAAGGAACTCTTTCCTGACGTTCCTGTAGTACTTGGAGGTATAGAGGCCTCTATGCGCAGGTTGACACACTATGATTATTGGCAGGACAAACTGATGCCGTCGGTGCTTGTGTCCTCTGGTGCAGACCTCATCACTTACGGCATGGGTGAAAAGGCTACTATAGCCCTGTGTGAGACACCTCGGGAAGAGTGGCATAACATACCACAGACAGTATTCCTTACTGACAAAGTTACTCCACAGGATGGTGACATAACACTTCATTCTCATGAAGAGTGCCTGAAGAATAAACGTTCTCAGGCAGAAAATTTCAGGCATATAGAGGAGGAATCGAACAAGATGCATGCATCACGTCTCATACAGCAAGTGGGAGAGAAATATCTTGTTGTCAATGCCCCTTATCCGCCTATGACGACAGCTGAGATAGATGCTTCTTTCGACCTTCCTTATATGCGTGTGCCACACCCTAAATATAAGGGTAAGACGATTCCTGCCTATGAGATGATAAAGTTCTCCGTAAATCTTCATCGTGGATGCTTTGGCGGCTGTGCCTTCTGTACCATCTCTGCCCATCAGGGAAAGTTTATTGCATCACGTTCAAAGGAGAGCATCATGAAGGAGGTTCGCGAGGTGGTGAAACTCGATGGTTTCAAGGGCTATCTGTCAGACCTCGGAGGACCGTCGGCAAATATGTATTCCATGCATGGTAATAACCTGAAGGCCTGCGAGGCATGCAAGCGTCCGTCATGCATTCATCCCCAGATTTGTCCGAACCTGAATACCGACCATTCTGCCTTGCTTGAGATATACCATGAGGTGGATGCTCTTCCTGAGGTAAAAAAATCCTTTATCGGCTCTGGTGTGAGGTATGACCTGCTGCTGCATCACAGCAAGGATGATAAGACAAATAAGGCAGCCCGTCAATATACCCGTGAACTGATAATGCATCATGTGTCGGGACGTCTGAAGGTTGCTCCGGAACATACTTCGGATTATGTCCTGAATATAATGCGAAAGCCCTCTTTTGAGCTCTTCAAGCAGTTTAATGGCATCTTCGACAAGATAAACCGTGAGTGTGGATTAAAGCAGCAGCTGATACCATATTTCATATCCTCCCATCCCGGATGTACAGAGAAGGATATGAGACATCTCTCAGAAATCACCCGTCGCATGGGCTACCGTCTTGAACAGGTACAGGACTTTACTCCAACCCCCATGACAACCGCTACAGAGATGTACTATACAGGCTATGACCCCTATACGCTCAAGCCCGTATTCACAGAACACGACATGCAGAAAAAGAAAAAACAAAACGACTACTTCTTTGAGTATAAAGGGACCCCCTCCCGACCTCCCCAAAGGGGAAGGGAAAAGAGAAAAGGTCGAAAGCCAAAGGTCTAAGGTCTAAGATCAAAGTTTCAGGTTTCTTTTAGTCGGCCTCTGGCCTTTGTAAAAGCGGCAAAGCCGATTACAGGTTTCAAGTTTCAAGTAATTTTCTTAACTCTTAACTCTTAACTCTTAACTCTTAACTCTTAACTCTCAATGCCCCCTCTTGCAGAACGTCTTCGTCCGCGTACATTGGACGAGTATATAGGTCAGAAGCACCTCGTTGGTGAAGGTGCCATACTTCGCAGAATGATAGAATCGGGAAACATCTCTTCCTTCATTCTGTGGGGCCCTCCAGGTGTCGGAAAAACCACCTTGGCACAGATTATAGCCAACAAGCTCGAAACCCCGTTCTACACCCTTAGTGCTGTGACGAGTGGTGTTAAGGAGGTGCGTGATGTCATTGACAGAGCCAAGAACAACAGGTTCTTCTCAACAGCCTCTCCCATACTCTTTATCGACGAGATACACAGGTTCTCAAAGTCGCAGCAGGACTCGCTCCTTGGGGCTGTAGAACAAGGCGTAGTGACCCTTATTGGTGCTACGACAGAAAATCCCTCCTTTGAGGTGATACGACCTCTGTTGTCACGCTGTCAGGTATATGTGCTTGAGAGCTTGGGGAAAGACGATTTGCTGGAGTTGCTGAACAGGGCAATTACTACAGACGAGGAATTGAAGCAGCGCAATATAAAACTTGTTGAGACAGACGCAATGTTGAGGTATTCAGGAGGCGATGCCCGCAAGCTTCTCAATATACTGCAGCTGATGGTAGAGTCAGAGTCTTCAGAAGAGGTGACGATAACAGACGAACTCGTGGCTCGCAGGCTTCAACAGAATCCTCTGGCATATGATAAGGACGGAGAGATGCACTATGACATCATTTCTGCTTTCATCAAGAGCATTCGTGGCAGCGATCCCGATGCCGCCCTCTATTGGATGGCTCGCATGATAGAGGGTGGGGAAGACCCCCAGTTTATTGCCCGACGCCTTGTCATCAGCGCTTCCGAGGATATAGGTCTTGCCAACCCCAACGCCCTGCTGCTTGCCAATGCAGCCTTCGATACTGTTATGAAGATAGGGTGGCCCGAAGGTCGTATAGCCCTTGCTGAGGCCTGTGTATATCTTGCTACGTCGCCAAAGAGCAATTCTGCATATTGCGGCATAAATGACGCCCTGAGCCTTGTGAAGGAAACAGGAAACCAGCCTGTTCCCCTGCATCTTCGTAATGCTCCCACCAAGCTCATGTCAGAACTGGGCTATTCCGACGGCTATAAATATCCCCACGACTACCCGGGCAACTTTGCCACCCAGCAATATCTGCCCGATGCCCTGAAGGACAAACGCCTCTGGCACGCCCAGCACACCCCCTCAGAAGAAAAACTCTATCAGCAAATGCTGAAACTCTGGGGAGATAGGTATAAGAAATAAGGAGATAA
>CADCAX010000027.1 GCA_902799455.1 uncultured Prevotellaceae bacterium | reverse complement strand
ACTGGTATTATCTCCAGATCATGATCTATTGCCATATAAAGATTTGATATGGTCTGTGCCTGTACTCCCTGAGTAGCATCAACAACAAGTATCGCTCCTTCACAGGCAGCAATACTACGTGACACCTCATAAGAGAAATCCACATGTCCAGGAGTGTCAATAAGATTCAGCATGTAGCCTTCATATTGCATTTGGATAGCATGCGACTTAATCGTAATACCACGCTCCTGCTCCAAATCCATATCATCAAGCATCTGACCCTGCGTAACTTCTATAGTCTTTGTATACTCCAGAAGACGATCTGCCAGAGTACTCTTCCCATGATCAATATGGGCTATGATACAGAAATTACGTATATTATTCATTACAGTGCACTATTTAGGTCGCAAAATTAAGAAAAAAATATTAAACTACCAAAGAATAATAAAAAAAAGTTGTCACTTTTTCATTCGAAATGTGACAACTCTTCATATTGTTACTGACTTCTTTCAGTTATTGCGCTGTTCCTCCTTGCATATCGAGCAACTCGTTTGTAATAGATTGCTGACGTCCCTTATTATACTGGAGGTTCAGGTCATGCAACAATTCATCCGCATTATCGGTTGCCGTCTGCATAGCCACCATACGCGCTGCATGCTCTGATGCATTGCTGTCGAGCAAAGCTGTATAAATCATAAGATTGACATACCTGGGAATGAGCGTGTATAGTATTGTCTCCATATCAGGCTCCACAATGAAATTGTCATTCAGTTTCTTTGCCTGTGAATTGGACGACATACCCTGTAACGCATGATGTCCGCCTTGTTTCTCAAGATAATTGGCAGCATCCTCCGTTACATACTGATGTTCAAGGTCACGAGTATGGTCATAGTTCATAGCCTCTTCTATATCAATAGGATAAAGCCTCTTGACAGTCAAAATCTGTGAACCTGCGCTCTTAAAATGGTGATAAACCAATTCTACACGGTCGATTTCACCAGCAACATATTTTTGAGCCAATTCCTCTCCAATACGGGTACACTCCCCTGCATTCGGTTTATCTGCAAGGGCATTGAAATTTCCACATACGGGATACTTCAGTTTCACAGTCTTCTCATATACCTTTCTGCCAATGGGATATACCTCAACCTCAATACCTTTTGCACGATACTCCTCTACCTGATGTATCATGCGCTTTATGATATTGGAGTTAAAGCCTCCACACAAGCTGGAATTGGATGAGAAGACCAGCAGAGCGACCTTTTTAACCTCACGTTCTTCGGTAATGACACCGCGAGCATCAACATCAGCTGCAAGAAACGTCTTCAGAATACTCTCCAGCATATTTTCATAAGGGAGCATATTCGTTATCATCACCTGTGCATGATGCAGTTTGCTTGATGCCACCATTTTCATCGCGCTCGTTATCTTACGAGTGTTCTGAACGGAGCCTATACGCGTCTTTATTTCTTTTAAGCTTGCCATCTGTTATGCATTAAAAGAGCTACAGACATCAGTCATAGTTTCTTCTATCACCTTAGTGGCATTATCATCTATAGAGCCAGAGCCGAGCAAGTCAATGACATCCTGATGCTTTGCACGCATAGTGTCAAGGAACTGATCCTGACAATCACGCACCTTCTCCACTGGTACTGTAGACATGAGTCCCTTAGTACCACAATAGAGTATCGCTACTTGTTCACCTACAGGCATAGGAGAATACTGTGGCTGAATGAGCAACTGATTATTCTTACGACCCCGATCAAGCGTCATAGCTGTGACAGCATCCATATCAGAAGAGAACTTTGAGAAACTCTCAAGTTCACGATACTGCGCCTGATCAATTTTCAGGGTACCTGCAACCTTCTTCATGGATTTTATCTGTGCCGAACCGCCGACGCGCGATACAGAGATACCTACGTTGATAGCCGGACGGAAACCTTGGTTGAACAGGTTTGTTTCAAGATATATCTGTCCGTCAGTAATGGAAATCACATTTGTCGGGATATATGCCGATACGTCACCAGCCTGTGTCTCGATGATAGGCAATGCTGTCAAAGAGCCACCGCCCTTCACTTTTCCTTTAAGACATGCTGGCAAGTCATTCATTTTTTCTGCAACCTCCTGCTGTTCATTAATTTTAGCAGCTCGTTCAAGAAGGCGAGAGTGAAGATAGAACACATCTCCCGGATAAGCCTCACGTCCAGATGGACGGCGCAATATCAAAGACACCTCACGATATGCTACAGCCTGCTTAGACAGGTCATCATATATTACGAGTGCATGTTCACCTCTATCACGGAAATACTCACCGATAGCAGCACCAGCAAATGGTGCATAATACTGCATAGCTGCAGGATCAGCTGCCGTAGCCGAAACAATGATAGTATATGGCAATGCGCCACGCTCTTTTAGATTCTGTACGAGAGCAGCAACAGTACTTGCTTTCTGACCTATGGCAACATAAATACAATACACAGGTTTCCCTGCCTCATAGAATGATTTCTGATTGATGATAGTATCAACTGCAATAGCAGTTTTACCTGTCTGTCTATCACCAATGATAAGCTCACGCTGACCACGTCCAATAGGAATCATAGAGTCAACAGCCTTAATACCTGTCTGTAACGGTTCCTTTACCGGCTGACGGTATATCACACCTGGAGCCTTACGGTCAAGAGGCATTTCATATGAATTAGAAAGGTCAATCTCACCTTGTCCGTCAATTGCCTGTCCCAAAGGATTAATAACACGTCCGAGCATATTGTTGTTGACACGGATAGAAGCGATACGTCCGGTACGCTTTACCACTTGACCTTCCTTGATACCACTGGTAGGACCTAACAGCACACAACCGACATTATCCTCCTCTAGGTTCATCACAATAGCCATCGTGCCATTTTCAAACTCCAGCAATTCACTTGCCTCTGCATTACGAAGGCCATAGATACGAGCCGCACCATCAGAGACAGTAAGGACCGTACCCACTTCATCTAAATTAGCTGAAGTTGACAACCCCTTGAGCTGTTCAAGGAGCACCTGAGAAACTTCACTTGGTTTAATTTTATCTGACATTTGATTTTTGATTTTATGGGGGAATGTAGAGATGTTAACTCTATGATAGTTCCTTAAGAATATTCTTGAGCTGTGACTTTACAGAGGTATCTAGACGATATGTGTCATACTCCAGTATAAATCCACCAAGGATATCTGGATTCACCTCTGTAGAGAACTCCACAGTTCCATTTGTACGACTCTCAACCATTTTCTGCATTTTCTTCTCCATATCAGAGGACACAGGAACGGCTGTAGTGAGTTTTCCGCGGATGATATTCTTCTGCTGACGATAGAGAGTGAGGTAGGAATATGCCATGAACTGTGTCATCTTTTCGCGACCCTCATCAAGGATCAAACCTATGAAGTTTTGAGTCATATCACTGACCCTCCCTCCTGCTGCTGCCAACAGCAGTTCTGACTTCTGGGCTTTATCAATCACAGGATTATCTATGGTCTTGCGAAGTTCGGGCACCTGCACATAACTCTCTGCAAGAGTCTGCATTTCCTTATACACCTGATCTTCGGCCTTAGCATCCATAGAGCCCTTTAGCAGTGCTCTGGCATAGCGCATTGATATAACACCGATGTCCATATCCTACTTCGTAACAGAGACTTCATCCAGCAGTTTGTCAATCAACTGCATCTGAGCCTTATCAGTACTCAGATTCTGGCGAACCACCTTTTCGGCTATCTGAACGGACAATTCTGCTACCTGTGCTTTTATTTCACGTATAGCAGACTCTTTTTCGTTCTCTATTTGTGCCTTTGCCTCACTGAGCAGTTTATTTGCCTGCTCACGTGCATCAGCATCCGCCTTAGCTACAACAGCATCATGAGTTTCATTGGCTTCCTTTAGTATCTGAGCCTGTTTCTCACGTGCTGCCTGCAATAGTGCCTCACCTTCCTTTTGTATATTGGCCAACTTCTCCGTTGCTTCATGTGCTTTCGCCAAGGAGCTATCTATGTACTCCTTGCGCTCGTTAACCATATTGACGATAACGGGGAATCCCCATTTCTTCAGTATGGCCAGCACTATGAGGAAGACTACCGTCATCCAAAAGAAGAGACCAAAAGCGGGCGTTATTAATGACATATCTGGATTGCAGATTTATGGATTAACTTTTTTATTTCTATTGCCTTTCCTGACTCTTTATACGAAAAGGGCAAGAATAGAGATAATCAAAGTGAAGAACGTTGCACCCTCAACAAGAGCGGCAGCAACAATCATTGAAGACTGCAGTTTTGACTGCATCTCTGGCTGGCGTGCCATAGCATCCATTGCCTGACCACCGATTTTGCCGATACCGATACCAGCACCAATAACTGCGAGACCACCACCTACTGTTGCACCAAGCTTTGCGAGTGCATCAGCTGCCAAAAGAATTGCTAAACTTGTCATAATTGTAATAATTTAAAGGTTTTTATTGTTTATGTTTTGTACTAATTTACGTTTTATTCGTGTGTCGCATGTGACATATTTATATATATCGCGCTTAACAGGGTGAATACCATTGCCTGGATATAGCATACCAAGAGTTCCAAGAACATCATAAATATACTCATTGCTACACTTACAGGCGTTATGATTCCTCCAAGCAGATTTCCCATCCAGCCTCCGAGTGCGAACATTATGAAAATCATGCACGAAAGCGATATCGCGATTGCATGTCCTGCAAGCATATTCGCAAATAGTCGGACCATCAGCACTATAGGCTTGATAAATACGCCGAATAGCTCTATGACTGGCATCAGAGGCACTGGGCACTTCAACCATGTAGGCACCTCTGGCCAAAATATTTCTTTCCAATAATGAGAATTTCCTGTACAGTTAGTAATAAGGAACGTCATTAGGGCCAATGCTGCGGTTACAGCGATGTTGCCTGTAATGTTACCGCCACCTGGTGGGAAAGGCATCACGCCCATGAGATTGGCGAAGAAGATAAAGAAGAAGCACGTCAGCAAGTAGGGGGCATACTTGTCGGCCTTTTCTCCCAGCGTTGACTTGATGAGGTCATTGTAAACGCTCATGACAAACATGTGCATCATGCCCGTGAATCCCTTTGGTGCAGGGTCATCAACCTTATGCTTCTTACACCATCTTGCTGGAACAAGAATACATATCAATAGCAGTATAGCATCGATAAATAGTACCATAACCTGCTTAGTGATGGATATATCAAGACATACCGGTTCCAAAGTACCGTTCACCATCTCCATTATCTCACCTTTCTCATCTTCTGCCCCTTTGATATAGAAGCCATCAGGTCCCTCACGCAGCAACTCCGCATTCGGTTCATGTTCAAACTGCGAACTGCACATTACATGGAAACCGGAATACTGGCTGTAGAAAATCATAGGCAGATTGATAACCACAGGATGTTCGTTAATGTCTGTAACATGCCACTGATAACTATCCTGCACATGCCCGAAAAGTATCTCCTTCAGGGATATCTTGCCTTCCTCACCATTATCTCCTGCAGCAATTGCAGGGAGAGTCATCAGGAAAGATGCCAGTAGAAAGAATATTATCTTTTTATGTTTCATTTTTTCTTTGCAGATATGTAGTAGTACATTGTCTCAAATATAAGCATCAGGAAATATATTACGAGAAAGCTTACTGTCACTACTTTCATTTTCCATGGGTCATCGCTTACCAGATACATGCATATTGCATAGAGTACCAGCGCCACGACCATTCGTGCTATCATCAATACTAAGTGTCCTGACATAGTTCTACGCACAGACTCACATTGTTCTTTAGCACTTCCACGAAACCGCCTACAACGTTTAGTTGCTGTGTGCCATCCTTTGTGGTGTATTCCACCCTACCCTTCTGCAAGGCAGAGACTATCGGAGCATGGTTATTGAGAATTTCAAATTCTCCCATCATACCAGGCACCTTGACAGACTCCACCTGACCATTGAAGTGTATCTTTTCCGGACTTACTATCTTTAATGTAAGCATAATGCTTCAGATTTCTTATAATTCTTTATCCTTGCGCCTGTGCAAGCAGTTTCTTACCTTTTTCTATAGCCTGCTCTATGGTACCCACGTTAAGGAAAGCCTGCTCTGGCAGATCATCCAACTCACCATCGAGAATCATATTGAAGCCCTTGATGGTATCTTCTATTGACACCATCTCGCCCTTCACGCCTGTAAACTGTTCCGCCACAGCAAACGGCTGAGAAAGGAAGCGCTGTACTCGACGTGCGCGGTTCACTGTCAACTTATCCTCGTCAGACAATTCGTCCATACCAAGGATAGCAATGATATCCTGCAGCTCCATATACTTCTGCAGTATCTGCTTCACGCGCTGAGCGCAGTCATAGTGTTCCTTACCAACCACAAGAGGATCGAGGATACGTGAAGTAGAGCCCAGTGGATCAACAGCAGGATAGATACCCAACTGTGCAATATTACGTGAAAGTTCCGTCGTTGCGTCAAGGTGAGTAAAGGTTGTTGCCGGGGCAGGGTCTGTCAAGTCATCCGCAGGCACATACACAGCCTGTACTGACGTAATTGAACCTGTCTTTGTTGATGTAATACGCTCCTGCATGGTACCCATTTCTGATGCCAGAGTCGGCTGATAACCTACGGCTGACGGCATACGACCAAGAAGTGCAGACACCTCTGAACCAGCCTGGGTAAAACGGAAGATGTTATCAATGAAGAACAGTATGTCACCGCCCTGATCACGGAACTCCTCAGCCACGGTCAGACCAGACAGTGCCACAGAAGCACGTGCGCCTGGTGGCTCATTCATCTGACCATATACAAGGGTAGCCTGTGATTTCTTCAGCTCTTCCGGGTCAACGAGCGAAAGGTCCCATTTGCCCTGAGCCATCGCCTCCTTGAACTTCTCTCCATATTTTATAACGCCCGATTCAATCATCTCGCGAATAAGGTCGTTACCCTCACGAGTGCGCTCACCCACACCAGCAAAGACAGAGAATCCGTTATGTCCCTTGGCAATATTATTGATAAGCTCCATGATGAGCACCGTCTTTCCTACGCCGGCACCACCGAAAAGTCCAATCTTACCACCTTTCATGTATGGTTCCAACAAATCAATGACTTTAATACCTGTTGCCAACATTTCCTTAGAAGTTGACAACTCTTCATATTTTGGAGCTGTACGATGGATAGGATAACGGTTTTCGTTAGTGAATTCCTTCATACCATCAATAGGGTTACCGATAACGTTCAGCATACGTCCCTTAATCTGCTCACCTGATGGCATAGAGATAGGACCGCCTGCAGGGAATACCTCCAAGCCGCGCTGCAGACCGTCAGTATTGTCCATAGCGACAGTACGCACAGTGTCTTCACCGATATGCTGCTGCACTTCCAGCACCAGATCTCTTCCGTCAGCACGTTTTACTACAATAGCATCATGAATCTTAGGTAGCACCTTCTCCGCTTCTTGGCCCTTAGTGTCGAAATACACGTCAACGACAGCGCCAATAATCTGGGAGATGTGACCAGTAATCTGTGACATAATTTTTTCTTATTTTTAGGTTAATTTTTCTTGCTTTTTATAAGGTTTTGGCTACAAAATTACACATTTTTCTCAACACAAACAAATTTCTCCACATAAATTTATGTTAAAAAATCTCAATTTTCTGTCCGTCATATGCAAATTGGAAGCCCTCTGGCAGTCGCGAGTTTGCTATATCATGGGTCCCGATATCATGGGTCATATGTATAAAATATGTCTGTTCAGCCCCTATTTCTCTTGCAAACTGTATGGCATCATCCACCAGTTGATGGCTGTGATGTTCCTTTTCAAATCGCAAGGCATTCACCACCAGCACCTTAACACCTTCAAGCTGACGTACTGTTTCCTCCGGAGCGCTTTTCATGTCTGTTATATAGGCAAAGTCACCAATGCGATATCCCAAGATTGGCAGTTTGCCATGTATCACCGTAACAGGCATCACTTCCAATTTTTCATCAATAGCAGGAATAATCTCCGTACGTCCTTCACGGTGCATTATACCCTCAAGTGTTGCGCCACTTCCGGGAAACTGCACAGTAACATCTCTTGGTCTTGAGATAGTTATTGATTTACCGGCAACCACTTCGTGAAGTTTCAGAAGGGGAACGCCCGGATACAGATGCTCCACGAAGCAGTATGGTATTGTCTTATGCAGGGTATCTATAACGTCTTTCTGGGCATAGATATCAACATCCCCGAACCACGCGAACGGTCTCAAGTCATCAATTCCCGCCACATGGTCAAAATGCACATGAGTCAGCAATACGGCATCAAGTTTTCCGAAGCGGTTCATTATTTGCTGTCTGAAGTCCGGACCGCAGTCTAGCAATATACGCAGTCCCTTGTCAGTCTCCAACAATGCCGAACTCCTGAGGCGTTTATCCCGAGGGTCATTACTGCGACACACCTCACAGGTGCACCCTATCGCAGGTACTCCGATAGATGTTCCGGTACCTAGGAAAGTGACTTTCATATCAGCTCAAGACACAATACAATGAAGCCAACCCCTCCGCCAATAAGTGCCAACGGAGTGACATGCTTTATATACCACGACAGACTAACGCCCTGACGTTGCATATACACAACTCCGCTGATACTTCCGAAAGCCAGAATACTGCCACCAGCGGAAGTAGCAAACGAGAGAACCTTCCAATAGGCGCCGTCAACGGCATAATAAGGTATGTTAGTAGAAATCTCGTGTAATGAGACCATCGTAATGCATGCGGCAAAACTGTCCAACACGACAGATATTGCGCCAGATATAACGCCTACAATCCATACATTTCCTATAAGGCTGTCTATACGCTCCGACACCCATGCTATGGCTCCTGTTTCTATTACCACACCAACAGCGAGCACTACACCTACTATATATAATATTTGCTGGATGGTGTTATACATCATCCTTTGTGGAGTATCGTCTGCACGGAAACGACGTGTTATAGAGAATAATTTATGGTTAAAAATCTCATTCACCACCCACAGAAGACTCAACACACAGAAGGCTCCCAGGAACGGCGGCAGTTTTGTAATTGCAGTAAAGGACGGAATAAACCACAGACCTCCTATGGCAACGACAAACATTATTCCTCTCTGCCAGAAGCGCATATTTGTATCATCTCCCCTGTATGGCATTCTAGGATGCTCCACCTCCACAGTCTTCGGCAGTCGCAGACTCACCATTGCCGTCGGAATTACCCACGCCAGCAGGCAGGGTAATATCATTGTCTTGGTATATCCCGTTGCAGTTATCGTCCCGTGGTTCCAGAGCACCAGTCCCGTAGGGTCACCGATTACCGTCATCGCTCCTCCGAATATTACCGCTATCAGCACCATAGCCCCGTACAGCATACGGTCTCTGGTACGAGGCAGCACAATATTTGTAACTGTCAACATCAGCACAATGGTGGAGATATTATCGAGATTTGCAGAGATTACGAATGATATCGCAGTCAGCTTCCACAATAACAACTTGCTATTATGGGTACGAATCCATAATGTCAGGAAGTCGAAGCACCCGTTGGTATGAAGTATGCCAATGATGCCCATCGTCGCCATCAGGAACAGGACTATTTCCGCGGCACGCCCTACATATGGCAGGAACACGTTTCGGGCTATGTATTGCTTTACCGCTACGCTGTTCGGCTGTATACCATCAAGAAACTCCTCGTAGTCATGAGCATGCAGATTGCCGACGAAGTCAGCTCCGAAAGAAATGTAAAGCACCCATCCCAATGTACATGCGAACACAGCCACAGCCGATTTGTTCACATTCGTCCATTGCTCGGTAGCAATGAAGAACAAACTAATAATAAGTATAGAGGCTATAACAATTGACATACCTTTACTTAATAAGCCTGGTGATTGTGTGAGCGGTAAGCGGGGCTCGAACCCGTGACCTGCGGCTTGGGAAGCCGCTGCTCTACCAACTGAGCTATTACCGCATTCTAAAAAAGGTTGAACACTATCGCCCAACCCCTTTTAGAGCCGATAACGAGACTCGAACTCGTGACCCACGCATTACGAATGCGTTGCTCTACCAACTGAGCCATATCGGCACTCTTCGCCAATCCTTTTTTGAATTGCGAGTGCAAAGATAACATATTTTCCTGATATCTACAAAAGAAAAAACGGAAAAATTTATTTTAATCAACCCAAATCCTTAAAAAATCTTAAAATAAGATATTCATAAACATACTTCTCATCATTATGTTAAAGTTTTTTTATACCTTTGCACTCTGTTTGGAATAAGTAGCACTAAAAACGAACTAAAAAATAGAATACAGAAATGTCAAAAATTTGTCAAATTACTGGTAAGAAGGCAATGATCGGCAACAACGTATCTCACTCAAAGCATCGCACAAAGCGCAGCTTTGATGTAAACCTCTTTAGCAAGAAGTTCTACTATGTAGAAGAGGGTTGCTGGATTAGCCTCAAGATTTCAGCTGCAGGTCTTCGTCTTATCAACAAGATCGGTCTTGACGCAGCATTGAAGCAGGCTGTTAAGAATGGCCACGTAGATTGGAAAGATATTAAAGTTATTGGTGAGTAGCCTAAGGCAAGTGCTCAAAGTTTCTAATACAAGAAGATTAATAGAATTATGGCAAAGAAAGCAAAAGGCAATCGCGTTCAGGTAATCCTCGAATGCACAGAGATTAAGAATAGCGGCATGCCAGGCACAAGCCGTTATATCACTACAAAGAATCGTAAGAACACTCCAGAGCGTTTGGAGTTGATGAAGTATAACCCAATCCTTAAGAAGATGACTCTTCATAAGGAAATAAAGTAAACACAATTAGACTATGGCAAAGAAAGCGGTCGCTACCCTTCACGAAGGTTCTACTGATGGGCGTGCATACAGCAAAGTTATCAAGATGGTAAAAAGTCCTAAGACCGGTGCTTACATTTTCGACGAGCAGATGGTTCGCAATGAAGACGTTCAGGCTTTTTTCAAGTAAGAAGACCATAATATTATAATATTTATATAAAAGGTTGCATTCGTCCTAACAGCAATGTTATTACGCATGCGACTTTTTTTTTACCACTTACATATCTGTAATACTTAGAGTATGGAGAATTTCAAGGTTGTCATTGTTGAAGACGTACCGTTGGAGCTCAAGGGTACTGAGGGACTGCTGAAGTCACAGGTACCTGAAGCCGAGATTGTCGGAACTGCATCTACAGAAGGTGAATATCTGAAGTTAATGCGCACAGTAACGCCCGACCTTGTCCTCATGGACTTAGGTCTTCAGGGCTCTACGACAATCGGTGTGGAATTATGCCGCAACACAAAGGCCGACCATAAAGACATCAAGATTCTCGTCTTTACAGGCGAGCTGCTCAATGAGAAGCTATGGATTGACGTTCTTGATGCAGGCGCTGACGGCATTATCCTCAAGACAGGCGAGATGCTCACCCGCACAGACATCATGAATGTTATGTCTGGCAAGAAATTCGTCTTCAACGAGCCTCTCATGGAACAAATCGTCGATACCTTCCGTAGCAGCATCAATGGCAGCATCATGAAGATGGAGGCTACCATTTCATACGACATCGACGAATATGACGAGCGTTTCCTGAGACATCTGGCACTCGGATATACCAAAGACCAGATTACCAACCTCAAGGGAATGCCTTTTGGCGTCAAGAGCCTTGAAAAACGTCAGGCAGAACTCGTACAGAAGCTCTTTCCTGACGGACATGGAGACTATGGAGTAAATGCCGTGCGACTTGTGACACGGGCTTTCCAGCTACATATCCTCGACATAGATAATCTCGAACCAGATGAAGAATAAGTATTCACGTAAGGTAGTTCTTATCTTCCTGTTCATCATCATCGGTGTTACAGCATTCTATGTCTTTGCCCCTATCAGCAAGGAGAAAGAGAACGTATTTCTCTATATCGATGATGACGACACCCCCGATTCCCTCTTCAATAAGATGGAGGAACATTGTCATGACTACGGTGCTACAGCAGTTATGACACTCTCACGTCATTTCAACAAAGGTACTTTTCGCCCGGGACGCTATACCATCACCCCCACCACGAATGCCTTCGTCCTGTTCCGCAATATCCGAAATGGCAAGCAGGAGCCCCTCAACCTCGTAATTCCCGAGGTCCGCACTCGTGAGAAGCTGGCAGAAGCTATAGCCCCCAACCTCATGATGAGCAAAGAGGAACTGTTGCGTTATCTCAACAATAACGACTCCCTTTCCTTCCTCGGCACAGGCATCGACACCTGTACCGTCATAGCTCTCTTTATGCCCTACACCTATGAGGTATATTGGAACATCTCCCCACGCAAATTGCTGAAGAAGATGCAGGAGAACCACAAAACCTTCTGGAACGACGAACGCAAGGCGAAGGCAAAGGCTCTGGGGCTCACCCCTATTGAGGTGCAAACCCTCGCCAGCATTGTTGACGAAGAGACTAACTACCTGCCCGAGAAGCCTACTGTTGCCGGTATGTACTATAACCGTCTGAAGACCGAAATGCCCCTTCAGGCAGACCCTACCGTAAAGTTTGCCATGCAGAATTTCGCCCTCAAACGCATATACAACAATATGCTTCTCTACCCCTCACCCTATAACACTTACTACGTTACAGGCCTTCCTCCCGGCCCCATTCGTATAGCATCCGTTGCAGGCATCGATGCCGTACTGAATCTTCATCATCACGACTTCCTGTATATGTGTGCCAAAGATGACCTTTCCGGCTCGCATGTTTTTGCCGTAACATACCCCGAGCACCTTAAAAATGCTGCAAAATATACCGCTGCCATCAATGCACGCGGCATAAAGTAGTTAAAAAAATATAAATTATGTATGTGCGCATACGGATACACACGCGCGCACGAATAATTTTTTGTACCTTTGCATCCGCTTTTCCCAATTCAGGGGGAGCATAAATATTTAATTAACATTATGTCTAACTTTAAAAATGTACAGCCACTCGACGACTTCAATTGGGAAGAGTTCGAGAATGGCAGTATCTCAACCGCAAGCAAGGAGGCTCAGGAAGAGTCTTACGCTGCAACACTTAACAAGGTGTCTGAAGGTCAGGTAGCAGAAGGCACCGTAATCTCTATCGACAAGAAAGAGGTTATCGTAAATATCGGTTACAAGAGCGACGGTATTATCCCAGCTACTGAGTTCCGTTACAATCCTGACCTGAAAGTAGGTGACAAGGTAGAAGTTTACGTTGACACCCAAGAAGACAAGAAGGGACAGCTCGTTCTTTCTCACAAGAAGGCTCGCATGTCAAAGAGTTGGGACCGTGTTAACGAGGCGCTCAACAATGAGGAAATCGTTCAGGGTTACATCAAGTGTCGTACTAAGGGCGGCATGATCGTTGACGTATTCGGCATCGAGGCATTCTTACCAGGCTCACAGATTGATGTACATCCTATCCGTGACTACGATGTATTCGTAGGCAAGACGATGGAGTTCAAGATTGTGAAGATCAATCAGGAGTTCCGCAACGTTGTTGTATCTCACAAGGCACTTATCGAGGCAGAGCTCGAAGCCCAGAAGGCAGAGATTATGTCTAGGCTCGAGAAGGGTCAGGTTTACGAAGGAACCGTTAAGAACATCACATCTTACGGTGTATTCATCGACCTCGGCGGTGTTGACGGACTCGTACATATTACAGACCTCTCTTGGGGCCGCGTAAGCGATCCACACGAGGTAGTAGAACTCGACCAGAAGATCAAGGTCGTTATTCTCGACTTCGACGACGAGAAGAAGCGCATTGCTCTCGGTCTGAAGCAGCTCACTCCACACCCATGGGATGCACTTGATCCAAACATCAAGGTTGGTGACCGCATCAAGGGTAAGGTAGTTGTTATTGCTGACTACGGAGCATTCGTAGAGGTAGCACCAGGCGTTGAAGGACTCATCCACGTTTCTGAGATGTCTTGGAGCCAGCACCTGCGTTCTGCACAGGACTTCCTGCACGTTGGTGACGAGGTAGAGGCAGAAATCCTCACTCTCGACCGCGACGAGCGCAAGATGTCTCTCGGTATCCGTCAGCTCAAGGAAGACCCATGGGCAACTATCGAGGATAAGTATCCTGTAGGTTCTAAGCACACAGCAAAGGTACGTAACTTCACTAACTTCGGTATCTTCGTAGAGCTTGAGGAAGGTGTTGACGGCCTCATCCACATCTCTGACCTCTCATGGACTAAGAAGGTTAAGCACCCATCAGAGTTCACAAAGGTTGGTGAGACAATTGAGGTAGTAGTACTCGAGATAGACAAGGAGAACCGTCGTCTCTCTCTCGGCCACAAGCAGCTTGAGGACAATCCTTGGGATACATACGAGACAATTTACACAGCAGGTTCTGTACACAAAGGTGTTGTTTCTGAGGTTATGGAGAAGGGCGCTGTTATCACCCTCAACGAAGGTGGTGAAGGCTTCGCAACTCCAAAGCACCTTGTTAAGGAAGACGGCACACAGGCACAGAAGGGTGAAGAGCTCGACTTCCAGGTAATAGAGTTCGTTAAGGATTCTAAGCGTATCATCCTCTCTCACTCTCGTACATTCGAGCCAGAGAAGGAAATGGAAGAGAAGAAGGCTCGCACAGCAAAGCGCCCAGCAGCTAAGAAGGACGATGCTTCTATCAACAATGTAGCAGCATCACAGTCACTTGGCGACTTCGACGCACTTGCAAACCTGAAGGCACAGATGGAGAAAGGCGAAGAGTAATCTTCCACACTCCACTAGTATAACAAAATAGAGGATGCTTCAAAAGGCATCCTCTTTTTTTCGCTAACCTTTAATATAGAAAAGACTTTTGAGTTTTGTCTCGAAGGGCTTTATCGTAAGTTTTTGGAGGAATTATTTTGCAATTTGAAAAAAATGCTTATCTTTGCAGGCAGAACTAAATACGACAGTTATGCGAAGGATAATGTGTTTATTTGCCTTGTTTGCTGCTATGGTGGCGGAGGCGCAGATTCAGAGGGGTTTCTTTGACCTTGAACTGGGTGTCTCTACACGGCAGCAGGTGGAGGAGAAACTGAGGGAGATGGGGAAGCAGTTCTCTTCTGAGACAAACAGAATAACTGCCCATGATATGGAATTGGAGGACTATGACTGGGCTAATGTGAGGTTCGGCTTCAAAGACGATAAGTTCGTCCTGCTGCTGCTGACAAGCCGCACATATGAGCTAAAGGAGAAGTTTACGGCTGAATCGGATGCGGCAGCGATGAAATCACGTATGGATGACAGATACAAGGACTATCAGTATCTGTTCATGAATAACGGGAAGATTGTGGCCTACTATGATGAAAAGACGATGGCGGCTTTCTTTGAGACGCCCAAGACCTTGCAGTTCGGCCTCGCATATGCTGACGGAGATTCGTTTATGAGTTTGTTGAATAGGTTTAGATAGTTATAACGGTTAAAGGTTAACGTTTAACGGTTAAATAATTATGAATTATAAAGTTTCTGTTGTAACGCCTTTCCACAATGTGGATATGGGGATGTTTGAGAAGTGTGCTGAATCGATGAGACAGCAGACTATCGGTTTTGAGAATGTGGAGTGGATTATTGTGGTGCATAACAGTGAGCCGCAGTATATGCCTCTGCTGACGGAGATATTTAAGGATGACAGGAATGTAGTGGTGAAGGAACTGAGGGACAACAGCCATTCTCCTGGCAATCCCCGTAACTATGGCATGGAATATGTGACGGCACCGTATGTGGGATTCCTTGACGGCGACGATAGCTATACCCCTGACTGCCTGGAGGTGGTGAGAAGGGAGATGATGGAGACAAAGGCACAGGTGGTGACATTCAGACGTGAATACGAACTGGAGAAAGAGAGCCTGCATCCGCATACGGAGAAAGTGTTGTGGAACCAGATAGAATGGCGCATAGTGCTGGATCGCAAGGACTTCCGCATGGAGGAGATGTTCTCGGGATTGTGGCCTTTCTCTACGTCACGACTCTTTGACGTGGACTTCCTGCGCAAAAACAACATCACATACTCGGAAGAGGTGCCTTGGCTGGAGGATGTATGGCACACGGGAATATGCCTGATGAAGGCCGACAGGGTGTGCTATCTGCCACAGTTCATAGGCTATCACTACTTCATAAACGGCGGCTCCATAATACAGGATGTGAAGCAGTCGATGGAGACCTTGCTGGACTATTTCAGGTCGTATGTCCTGATTATGGACAAACTGACGGAGCTGGGTGTTGATACGAACGATATCTCACACACGATGTTAGGGCTCCTGACAAGATATTATCTGGCATCAGACCTGACGGCAGACCAGCGACACACATTATGCAACATGGTGGAGCCTTACCTTAAGAGGTTGCGTAAGATGACACCGAACAAGCTGCATTCGCCGGAGGACTGCTACCTGAGTTATCATCTGTTAAAAGAGGTGATGAGCAACTGGGAGAATCCGCAGGACTGTCCTACGCTGAAGAATGCCCTGAACGGCTGGTCGCACATGATGGAGATATTGCGTGACAACAGCTCTACGGACTACGGAAGGCATTACCACTTCGACAGGATAGAGACCCTGGAGGACTATCAGCAACAAGTGCCGCTGACGGACTATGAGAACTATCAGCGACTCATAAACCTGCAGACAAACATAGGCGAAAGCGGCATACTGACAACGGCGCCCATGCAGCAGTATCTCGTAAATGCCAAAGGACAGCTGATTCCTTGTACGGAGGAGCATCTACGCCCTTACATGGAGAGTCTTGCCACAACGCTGAAGGGGCATCATAACCTCCTGGTGGCTATCGTGGGACAGCGAAAGAAACAGACGAACGACGGCTGTACCGTTGAGACACTGGAGGGCCAGATGGTGAAGAAGTATATGTGGTATTATCACTTCGCACGCGGCAAGTGCCGTGCGGAATTCTCCATGCCCGACGAGATGTTCTTCAAGACTGAAGAGAAGGAGGATATGTGCACCATATGTTACTATGCCTTGCTGGACAGGAACATAGACCAGATTGTGGCAATCAGTACACCTCGCGTGGCTGATATGTTTGACTATATCACACAACATCGCGAAAAACTGCTGAAGATGGTGCGTGAGAAGGATGCCCCAAGGGCTGAGGAGGTGGAGAAAGCCTTTCTCTCAGACAAACCTCTGGCAAAGGCCTTGTGGCCAGAACTGAAGCGTATAGTAGCCTTCGGAGCAGGAGAATATTACGAGGCAACAGCTCGCATGAAAGAGTTTACAGGGGATATTCCGCATAATCATGGCTACTACTATACGGAGGAGACGATTTACGGGCGTGCTATGGCTGACGACTGCGACCTGTTTGAGGGATTCCAGTCGGGCAGCTTCCACGAATTCCTACCTCTGAAAGAGAAGGATGCAAAGACGGTACTCTATACTGATACCCAAAAGGAAATGCCTTATCAGCTGGTGGTAACTAATAAGGCGGGATTATATCGCTATATCACCGACCATGTCGTGTGCATACAAAAGATAGAGATGGAGAAGATTTTGTTTACGATATATTAAACGTTAACGTTATCGTTTCAATATCATCGCAAGGTCGTTCCAAGGTCGTTCGTAGGGGCAAGCAAGGGCAAAGAAAGGGGCAAAGAAAGGGGCATTCACCTGTCAGTTGTCACCTATCAACTGTCAACTACGTACCATTAGCGTAGCATAGGCGTAGCGTAGGCGTAGCATAGGCGTAGCTTAGGCAGACCTCTTCCATCATACATCAGCCATCACACCTTGTGATTTTACCCCTTAAAAAGCAACATATGTTCGTGGCCCGATTAAGATATGTTATTTGGCTCACGAACATATGTTAAATGCTTCACGAACATATCTGCATCTTTGTCGCATGCTTTCTGCCAATGTGTCCTTGAAACGCAAAAAGCGATATTTAACTTATTGAAACAAGACACCGTACGGTCCACCACGAAACGGTGTTTCAAAGACAGCGATACGGCGTATCAAAAGCCACGATACAACGTATTGCAAATAACCTGCCTTTATTGCGCAATAACCTGCCTTTAACGAAAAATAACCCGCCCTTATCGTTAAGCCCCTGCGGTTAAAATGCCTTTTCCTGATTTCACTTGACAGTTTTCACCGGGTTAAACTAAATTACTTGTCAACATAGTTTGTATCATACTGAAAACCTTGTCACTATCCGCTG
>CADCAX010000026.1 GCA_902799455.1 uncultured Prevotellaceae bacterium | reverse complement strand
CGGCGGTGCTTCAGTCTATCGCCAGGCCCTGCCCCTCGCCGACCGTCTCTGTCTGACAGAGATCGACGACACACCTGCCGAGGCCGACACTTTCTTTCCACCCTATGAGGAAGATTGGCAGGAATCCCTCCGCGAGGATCATCCCATCGACGAGAAGCATGCCTACCGCTATGCCTTCGTCGATTACATCCGAAAACAAAAACAATAAAGAGATATGAAGACGAAACACGTACAGTACGAGACACGAGGCACATGTTCGAAACTCATCGATGTGACTGCCGACGAGAACAACATCATCCAGCAGGTATTCTTCCTTGGCGGCTGCAACGGCAACTTACAGGGCGTCAGCCAACTGGTGCGCGGTCAGCACATCGACGACGTCATCAAGAGACTCGACGGCATCCGCTGCGGCACGAAGGGCACCTCCTGCCCCGACCAGCTATGCCGTGCCCTCGAGAAGCTCAAGGACGCCCCTGTGGAGGGATAAGCGTACCACTCACCTTATTGATATATAGGCAGCGTCAACAGCTGCTCACCTTATTGATATATAGGCAGCGTCAACAGCTGGCACATCAGTGTCAGTGCCATTCGGGCATGCCCCTCGTCGTTGGGATGCAGACGGTCGTTCTCCGCACTCTTGAAGTACTGCGCCATCTCGTCCATCAGCGGATAGAGTCCGCTGAGGGCATTCAGGTCGATCACCGGCACCGCCCAGATGTTGCCGGCCTCCTTCACCGACTGCACATAGGCATCGATATACTCACCGCACTTGTTCGTATAGTCCTCTCTCGGCTGCCAGTTCTTCTCGTTGGCATAGAACTCCGCCCGGTGTATCGGTGTCAGCAGACGGTCTACCATGTGCTTCTGTTCATGGATGCCCGCCATCACCTGTTCCGGCCGTTCCGTGAACCACTCGCCAATAGGCACTCCTGAATTGTAGTCGTTCGTGCCGATGAAGATCAAGATGGCATCCACGCTGTCGCCGTGTTCCTCCTGCAGTTTCTGCGCCTGCCGGGGAATATCGTTCCACTGCCGTCCACTCACCCCGTAGACATACGGCATGATGCCGAGCCAATCCTCGAGGAATCCCCAGTATTTCTTCTTCGAACCGCTGTTTCTCGGGTCAGTAATCGAGTCGCCGAAATATGCCACACGCTTCCCCTTCCACGGATGCCACTGCGGCACCTCAGGCTTAGCGGTGATAGTCTGTGCACTTCCCGGCACAGCCATCACCACCACAAACAATATTAATAATAATCTTTTCATTTAATCATTCTGCTTTTTTGCCGATGACAACATTCGTATTGCCTGTCACATCAGCATTGTTACCTCCGCCATAAACATTGCCACGGATATCAGCACCTTTGATGGTGTACTTCTTGTAGTAGGTCGTGCCAGCCGAAGGAGTACCTATGAATGCAGTATATCCTTCTCCAGAACGAGTGTAGTAGCCGTCATCTGCAGTTACGGCCGTAGTAGGCACATCAACCACAGCCATATACTCATCAGCCCCCATCCTGGTGCCGATATTCACGTTCGTATTTCCATCGACCTTTGCCGCATTACCGCCACCAAAGACATTACCGATAGCTCCGATAGCATCTTTCTTATGGCCAGGGATTTTAACGGTGATCGTCTTTGTTTCCTCAATACGATTGCCATCTCCATCCAGCTCGAAACCTCCATTTGAAGTCCTTTTGAACTCAGAGAACTTGATTTCCTTTATCTCATCTTGGGTCGTTTCTTTAGAAGCCCATTTACCTTCCGTCACATCGATGTTCACGTGTGTATCACCATTCACCACAGCCGTCTCACCATAGCCTCCACCATAGACTTCACCAATGCTAGTAAACGACTTGACGTTTACGGTGGGACCGTCTTTACGACCCTTTGAATGGTCATTCTCATCCTTCCATGGAGCCGTATAAGCCGCCTGGTTGCCACCGCCATAGAGTTGTCCGATGACAATGGGGCGACAGCCTGTTTCCTCGATATTCACCACGATAGGACCGTTGATAGTGCCACTGATGTTGTTACCGCCAAATACACGATCAAAAGTACCGTTGGTAATAGTCATTGTCACACCACCCTGCACATCAGCATCCTGAGCGCCACCGTAGGCTACAGACAATCCTGGGATACAAGCCATCAGCAGTTTCGCTTCAGCATCCATCGGTGCACTCTTGCCGCCACCGTATGCCTCGTCAATCTTGAAGTCACATCCTTCCATATCCTGAAGCATCGTCACGGCCGCCTCACGCACATTACCTCTTGTGTTGGAGCCGCCGAATACCCGATGCACCAATCCACCATAGATATCCACTGATGCCTTACCGGATCCGTAGACATAATCTGTTAAGAAGGTTTGGTTGGTCAGTCGCTCTTCCTTAGTGTCATAATCTTCCAGATCCTTTTCATTCGCATAGTCCCAATAGTCCTTAAAGCCAACGTTTGCACCGGGATTAGTAATCAAGGTGCCATTCTTGGAGATCTTATCAAGGCCGTTACCGCCACCAAACACTTCTTCGATTTCGTACGTTCCATTGACAACCACATGCGTAGCTGGAACAGAAGCGGCATTACCACCGCCATACACCTGTTTAATACTCGTCAAGTCACAACCGTCGATGATGACATTTGTCTTGGCTATGCCTCTTGTTGTGGCATCGTCAGGATAATAGGCCGCCAAATTACCGCCACCATAAACGGCAGTCAGTTCGTAAGTGCCAGTATCCTTATTAGGCTTACCAATTACACCCGAGTTGTTCTTCTTCACCGTCTTATAGACGTGAACAGTGACATCTTTCTGTGGACTACCATTCAGGTTGTTACAGCCGAAGATGGTACCCTTCACCTCGCAGTCGCCGTAGGTGGTGGTGGTAGTGGCGCCTTCGCCCTCTCCAGTTGTTGTAGTAGTTGGTTTGTTCAAGTTCACCAAGACTTCTCCATAGACCTTGGCCTCGACAGCAGACACAGCAGACTGATAGCCTTCTTCGCCTTCCGTGCCCTGCGCTTCCTTGGCCAGTCTTCCTAAGCCGCCGCCATACACATTGCGGTTGATGGTGCCGCCCTTCAGGTTGACTGTTGTAGTGGGATCGACAGTTTGATCTGCTACTCCATCACCATTGGTATCAACTGAGTTTGTAGTATTCGTGTTAGCCAGTGAACCGCCACCGTACACATCCTCCGCTATCGTTCCACCATGTATGTTGACAATGACACTTCCTTTGGTAAGACCCAGCTCGCCGCCGCCAAAAACGGAACCACTGACAGTCGCATTTCCATCAATGGTCACTTCGGGGTGGGTTGCTAAAGCCAACGTTTCAAGATACGTTGAATAGTCAGACTCACTCTGGAGATAATCCCAAGCAAATCGAGCGTCCCCTACTAGTTGTTCCCAACCATCCTTGAGCGACATACGTCTTGATTGTTTCGAAAGGTCTTCATCAGAATTATTAAAATGAGGCGTGACACCTTTACCGGCACCAAAGACGTCTTTTACGATGGTGGCATGGCCCTGAACGGTAACAAAGCAATACCCACCGCCTTGCAATATAGACGGCATTTTCTGAGAGTCAAGGGCATATCTGCCCACCGAGGCAATCTGTCCGCCGCCATAGACACTTTGTTCAACCTTAGCATTGCCTTCAACAGAGACTGTAGTATTACCACGCACCAGGGCAGAGTATCCATGTGTCTCTACACCTGCACCGCCACCGAAGACGCTACCCGTGATAATAGGAGCAAATGTACCTCCGGCTGTTCCGGTTCCACTTCCTATCTTCACTTGGGTATCAGTCTCCACGCGGCCTACCTCGCCGCCGCCATAGACGTTTTGGTTCACCGTGCCGTTTTTGATGTCGACCTTCGCGCTGTATGCGATACCTTTCTCACACCAGAAGGTGTCGTCCTTACCCCTACCGGCTCCATACACATGTCCATTAATGACCGCAGAACTACCATCAACAGTCACATTGCAAATGCCTGTGTTCTTTTCATTGCCTGTAGTATTTTTAGCACCGTCAGTATCATGCCAAGTAAACGTCCTCATATCTTGAGAAACGGTAAATGTTCCCACACAGCCTAACTCTCCACCACCATAGACATTGCCTTTGATGGTGCCACCTGTGACAGAAACGCTGGTTTCCTTTTTCACCAAAGCGAATTCATTAATTGTGGCATTCTCGTTTCCACGTGCTGCACCAAAGACATTACCGTCGCCATTTGTACCATCAACGCCTATAGTACCGTCACTGACGTTAATATTGGTCGTTCCACCGCTGACAGTCGTTGTCGTAACATTATTGGCAGTTGTGGTAACAGTTTTACCCACCGAACCCATGGCACCGGCACCATAGACGTTGCGGACGACTTTACCACCGTTGATGTTAACCGTAGCATCGCCAAGTACAATACCGGCTAAGGGGTTAAAGGTGTCAGTTGTACCATCGCCATTAGAGTCGTACATGTCTGTACCGCAGCCACCGCCATAGACGTTGCCACGGTAGGGATAAGCAGCACCACCCTTTGTGAGTGATTGCCCATTCTCTGTGTAGGTAATCTCCGCATCAGTTTCAATACCTATAGTACCTTTATTCACATCCACCAGAGTATTGTTGAAAGTATGGCCATTCTCGCCACTGCCATAGACAGTACCCTTGATGGAAGGTCCTCCGCTGGAAGTGGAATTGCCAATTACCACATGGGTATCGTAAACCCATGCCAGTCGGTCGTTGGGGTCAACAGGAGTTGCACCTTGGGATGGAGCAACCGGAGCGGCTACATCACCTCTTGACGAGCCGAACACCATACCGTTCTCATGACCATTGATACCAATGGTGCCACCTTCGACGATGACCTCAGTCTTACCTGTACCGTTGTCAGTAGGCCATGTGGGAGCGCCCGTAGTGAAGGTAAAGGTTCCAACTGAGCCGTAGGCACCACCACCATAAATATTATGGTATATAGTAGGCGTGCCCGTGATTTTGACCAACGTATTGTTCTTGATGAGACCGGCATTAGCAGTAGTAAGGCTGCCCTTTCCGCCGCCATAGACGTTACCCATTGTGGCACCGCCAAAACCATCCTGGTTGTAGCCGATGGTTCCGCCGCTGATATTGATCTCTGTACCCACGCTCATATCTTCGTTCTTGCTGTTCTTGGCAGTATGGCTACCCTGCACAATGGCCAACTCGCCACCGCCATAAACACTGGCTTTCACATCGCCACCGGTCATGGTAATCTTAGTGCTGCCAGCAACCCGACCGCCAATCTTTTCTTCTGTGGAGGTATAGTTTTCGCTACCCATGCCACCACCGAAGACACTACCGAAGGTATAACGATCCACATCATTTGTCTGAGCACTTTGGCCCTCACCTGTGGTAACAGACTCTGTCACAGGAGTGCCGATGACGGCCGAACCACTGATATCAATCTCTGTGATACCGCCCTCTGTAGTACTGCCATTGGCAAAAATCACCGCACCCAGCTCACCGCCGCCATAGACATTACTCTTTATATGACCGCCTGTGATGGTCAGCTTAGTCTGCTTGACACAACCCAGTTTCCACCAGTCAATACCATCAATAAGCGTTTGACCGTCCAATTTTGTCTGGCGACCCATGCCGCCTGCGAAGACGTTGCCTCCCTTGGTGTGCGTCAAACGACCAGAGGCATCAAACTCCGTCTTGGGGATGTGGTTGTGCGCTTTCCAAGTAGCCCAATTCTCAGAAGTCCACTTGCTTATGTCTGTTTGAGTGATAGTACTTGGAATATTAGATGAATTGGGCACGATATATTCATAATCATTACCAATTGTACCGTCGCTGATGGTGATGTTGATGTGTCCACGATTAAAATCTGTAGCAGAGGTGGGGTTGCTTTCCTCTACCGTATTGTCGGGGCGCATCTCGCCATAGCCATCCACCCCCTCATTGAAGAGTCCATACCCCACAGAACCGAGTCGTCCACCACCGTAGATGGAGCCGAGCATCGTACCACCATTGATGTTCATGGTGACGCTTCCGGCTATATTACCGGCTGTGTAGGCATCACCACCAAAGCCACGGCCACCACCGAAGACATTGCCGTCTACATAACTGGTGCCCCAGGTGCCAATCATAGTGTTTGTATGATTACTTTCTGATGTATCATCGCTGATATTCATTGTGACATTCCGATGCACGTGGCCGTCCTCACCGCCGCCGAACACTGAGCCGTAAATCCTGCCACCAGTGATGTTCACCTCCACCTCTTCCACGTTAGTGCTCTTATTGAAGAGCACGCGCTGGTCGCCCTTACCAGCTCCAAAGAGATAGCACGTAACAGGATGTGCATCTATCTGCTTCAACGTTCTCGGCACACCGAGCGTGGCCGTACCGCCGAAGTTGACGGTACATTTGCCGTAGACATCAGTCATCTCATTGCCACCATAGACATTGGTCAGGATGTGACCGCCAGTGATATTCACAACGGTATTGCCACCTACAGAACCTGCCTCTGGATGCCATTTCCCAGGACGATAGGGAACAACGCCGCTACCGCCGCCAAACACGTTACCATAGTAGGTGTGTCCGTCATCGGCAGTGGAACGGCCGCCTACGGCCTCATACCCTGCTTCACCCTCAAATTTGTCATGTGGAGCATACCTGTGAGCCGCATCTGTAGCCTGTCCATACGTCCAACTAGCACATTCGGGCAGAGAGGTTGCATAATTTGTTGAAATGGCAGTCTTCAAAGCAGTCTCGGAAGCAGAACTGGCATCCACTTCAGTATCACCATCTACAAACAGATGACCTGCTTCCCATTCTTTTGTTGTATAACGGCGGTTAACGCCAACCTTGTTAGTCAGGTATTCGCCATTATCGTTCATCTGCACATAGCCGTTGCCAATCTGACAATTACCCTGAATATTCACTTGCGTATGGTGCTGCACATAGCCGTTCTCGCTGCCGCCATAGACAGAACCCTTGACGAAAGCATTTTCGTCGACGGTTACGTAAGTCTGGGTGGCTAAGCCCAGCGTCTCAACATACGTTAGGTAGTCACTTTCGCCTGTACCACCCTTTGCTTCGTTCAGAGACAGATATTCCTGTTTTGTATTGACTGGTGTCACACGCCATGCTTTTTCATTGGGTTCATAACCTTCGTATGGTAATACACCCTTACCAGCACCAAAGACGTGACCAGAGTCATCGGGGCCTCCGTTTCTGGTCATGATCATCACTTCGTCGGGGCCTATGACGGCATCGTCGCGTACCACAACCGTACAATAACCGCTTCCCTGATTTGCCAGCGACTCCGGCATTCCTTTTGCGTTAATGTTATATTTGCCCACCGAGGCTATCTCGCCGCCGCCATAGACACTTTTCTTCAACTGTGCACTGCCTTGGACGGTGACATAACTGTTGCCACGCACCAGTGCTGAATAGCCATGTGAATTTGTACCAGCCCCTGCACCGAATACATTGCCATTAATTACGGGAGCACTATTGTTTTCATTTTCACATCCTATCGTCACCGAGGTATTTACTTCCACACGGCCTACCTCACCGCCGCCATATACGTTACCGCCAGCAGTTCCATTGCCGATGGTTCCGTTTCCGATGCGGACATTTGTACTTCCGGTCACCATGGCCTTTCCGCACCTGAAGGCACCTGGCAAAGCGTCTGTGCCTATTGGTTCAGCTGCTTCACCCTTACCACCGCCGAACACATTACCAGCAATATTAACACCTTCATCACCATCTGTAACACTTGTATAGTTATACCCTCCTGTGGGTTGGCCCTGATCATCGACAATTTCTTCGCCCTTGACACAGACGTTCACAAAGGTGTTTCCTACAACATCGATCACATCTTTATCTTTATCATTTTCATCTTTTTCCAAATGAGTTCTACCCACATTGGCCAGGTTGCCACCGCCATAGACGCTGCCGGTAATGTTGGCGCCTGTAACTGTAGCTTTAGTAAAAGTATAATTGTCATTGCTATCCTTGACAGGATTTCCGTCGTCGTCAAGTATAGCTAAATCCACCTGTTCACCTATCAGGTTACCAATATTAACGGTAGTGTTACCCTCAACACTGGCTTCATTGCCGCCACCGAAGACACCGCCCTCAACGGGATTCGCATCAGCATCTGTATATCCATCGCCTACCTTACCTAATTGATTCGGTATAGCTACAGTACCATACGTTCTACCAGCCCAAGCACCCTTCATCATGTTGATGTTCACCTGAGGATTACCATAAACAGTCGCTCCTGCGCCATATCCTCCACCGAACACCTTACCGATACGGGTACAAGAGAATATATTCACCTGAGGATCATCATAAGGAGGTATAGTATGAGTTTTACCCTCAAATGTAACAAGATCATTCACATGATCCGTTAATGAGGTCCTTGGAATGTATGTAGGTTTGCCACCTTCTGGCACTACTTCATTGGGATCTTTCCAATATCCATAAACCGAGTAAGGGGCATCGTTACCACAACCATAGAGTTCATCGATGATAATCGGCGTACACCCAGTCTCCTCAATATTCACAATGATATGGCCGAAAATGGCACCACTTACATTATTGCCACCGAATACCTTGCCGTACTCTCCGCTGGTGATGGTAAGTTCCACATTACCTTTGACATTGGCATTCTTTGCGCAGCCATATACATTCTCGGTCCTGGAGTCACTACAGCCCATCACCATGATCAAGTCACCCTCCACATCGGCATCCTTACCGGCACCATACAGGTCAATCACGTTCAAATCACAGGCACCGCCAGAAGATTTCATGATTGTTACATTACCAGTTATCGTTCCCTTACTGTTGCTACCACCGTAGGCCTCATGGATGTAACCTCCCTTCAACAGTGTGTTGGCATTGCCATTGACATCAGCTCCGGGATTGACCACCCATGTAGAGCCACCGTCGAGCGTATAATTATCATTACCGTTACCACCGCCGAACACGTTATAGATCTCATAGGCACCATTTACAAGGACATCCGTCTCCGGCACTCGTGCTGCATTGCCACCGCCATAAACATACTCGACACTGACTTCGCACGTCTCGATTTTAACCATCGTCTTCTTACCTGTAGCACTGTAACCAGCCAGATTGCCGCCCCCGTAGACGGCGGCCAGTTCATACGAGTGGTCTGAGGCCGTTTCACTATATTTCTTGTTGTCAGCGGTTCGGGATTTATTACCCTGCACCGTCTTCCAGATATCCACGGTGACATTGCCCTTCGGAGAGCCGTTCAGATTGTTACAGCCGAACACACGACCGCTCTTCACGATATTGGTTCCATCGTACGTACTGATATAGAAGCCCGTGGCTGATGAGCCTTGCTCATTACTGCCCAGATTCACATTGATATCGCCATAAACTGTGGCTTCTACTCCTTCTACACCCTCAACGGGTTCCACCTTCCAGTCGTCAGTTGTCTTGCCGTAGGCGGGATCGCCTTCTTGGGCAGCGTCTATTTCTTCTTGAGTATATTTCTCGCCCGCTACCGCAGTTACTTCAATACAACCCAGTCCGCCACCGTAGGCATCGCCCATGATGGTACCGCCCGTCAGATTAACAGTGGTCGTGTTGGTCGAAGTTGAGGGGACGGTTTCATTCTCTGTTCCGTAGTTGTTGGTAGCGTTGTTGATGTTCGTATTTGCCAGAGCACCGCCGCCATAGACATCTTTCTCCACCGTGCCCGCACTCATGTTGACGGTCACACTGCCACCAACGGTAGCCAGATTGCCGCCGCCATAGACATTACCATGAACCGTTGGTCCTTGTGCCATTGCCGTATTACCCGCCAGCAGCGTCATCGCCGCCACAACCATTGCCCGGAGGGCTATTCTAAAGGTATCGTTCATATCTTGTTTCATATCAATATCTGTCTATAACTGTTTCGTTATTTGTTAATATTCATGTGAGAACCAGAGATGGTAGACAGGATCGACAAAACTGAGTTTCCCCTTTCTATCCTCTATAATGTCCTTATCTCTTAACACTTTCTTATTCTTGCTGATCGTGTTGGGATTACCCAATGCATAGGCACTCTTCGCCTCTGTAGATGACAACTGCTGAACGCCGTTTTTAATAGCCCGCAGCATCTCTAACTGACTTGGAGCCAGCGATTCCGTATCACTCAGGAACATCGGAGAATTGGTGTTCACGAGTTGTCGCAGTCCATACTGGAAGGTTTGCTCAGTCACCTCCTCTGTTGTCGCATTCCAAATGAAATAGCATAGCTGCTGTATATACCATGAATGGCATTCCACCACATCGCACACCTGACTGGCAAATGCCTCTGAGATATGCTTGCCCGTCTTCTCAAACGCTTCTATGATGAATGACATCCATTCCGACTTGGGAATCTTGTTAAGGAAAAGCATCTGTCCGAAGCGATAGAAAGGCGAATTAGCGTTATTGAAGATGTCCATCATCATGTGTCGCTTACTGCCATACAGACAATATGTGACATGCTGTTGCTGCTGCCACGCGGATCTCATTTTGCCCTCCATGTTCTTATACCCAGGCAAGTTTGCCAACTGCTGGAACTCGTCAATACATACTATCATACGGATATTCTTAGCTACAGCAAGAGTCTCTGGCAGCCGGAGGATATCCATCTTGTCCTGCTCCTGAGGTACGAACTTTACATCGAAAGCCATGAAATTAGTGACATCATCCTTGATGACCACTTGTGGCACTACCCCCGTCAGGAACTTCTTGGCATCCTGAATACGCCGCTCCAATTTTGTCGAAGCACAAGCAATCACCTGACTGGCAAAAGTCCTGTAGAACTCTGCTTCGGAACCAATGCTGAAGGCATCAATGAAACATACGCGGATATCCTTATCCTCGTTTTGCAGTTCCTCCATTGCAACTTTCACCAATGAAGACTTTCCCCAACGGCGTGGCGAAATCAACATCACATTGATATGCGATGCAAGGAACCCTTTCAGTTGAGCCCTGTCCTCCACTCTGTCGACGAAATTCTCCTTAGTGGCAAGTGTTCCATATTGAAATGGCGCATTCATATTCTCCTACATTACATGTTTAATGCCACAAAGACACACAATATTACCCAAAGGTAACTTACCCAAAGGTAACTTTTCATCTCTGTTAACGTTCTTTATATTTGTATTCACTTCCTTTGCTATTTATCTTGTTCTTATTCCTTATTCATCTTCTGCTGCTCCTTGCTGATGATCAGGCGAGCAAGTTCGGAATTCATTTTCAATTTTCAATTTTCAATCTTCCGCTCGGCCGAAGGACGCTTGCTACCATCGGGACGCAAGAATCTTTAATGTCTTCCTTCTTCCATCTTATGGTTCGGGGTCAGTCGTAGTTGGGGCAGTCTGGCGGATGTTCACCTCAGTACTGCATTGAACCTCACCTTTATCTCCACCTCCAAAAACATTTCCATGCACTACAGTTTCACCTTCCAAATTGACAGTAACCTTTTGGTCCGTGATATTGGGATTAGTGACGACATAACTCGACTCGCCGCCACCGAATACGTTTCCAGTATTGGCATTACCAGCGGTACCTATCACGCTGCTTCCCTTGATGGTAAGATTGACAGTGCCAGCCACAGAGCCAAGATTAGATTTACTTAAATCTATATCTGTATATATAAAGTGCTTCGTCAAATTACTTCCAGACGTTCCATTATTAATTTTACCATTAACCAAATTTAAAGTGGTTCCATCTTCCTGTGCATCTGAAATGTTTCGCCATGTAAACTCAGTGGTTCCGGAAAAGATGCCAGGCTCAAACATACCCGAGCCTTTGTTGAAATTTGGTAGTAGATAACCACCATTGCCGTTTGATGCGAAACCGGCATCTCTCACTTGTAGGGTAGGTAATGATGCGGAAAAACCTGCGCCAAACACATTGCCTTTCACTTCGCAATCCTCGAGTGTAGAAGATATCGTTCCAATAACCTTACCAAGGCTTCCGCCACCGTAGAAGTTATTTTCGATGATGCATGTCTTCAAGTTTGACTCTACATCATTGCATTGTGCCAGTGAGAAGGAGGCAAATTTAACAAAGAATCGACCTCCCGTATTACCTTTACTCCAAATAAAAAATTCGTAATCAAAATCCGTGGCCACGCCAACACCTTTCTTTCCGTATTGAGAACTTACTGCATCTGTAGTTTTACCATCAAAATACTTGCCCCTATCTCCACTACCATTAGTATGGTAATATTTGCTTTGCCAACTCTTAAAATCGTATTTTTCTGCATCATAATATTTCTTTTTTGAATATGATAGACCGCCATAGCCAGCACCAAAGAAAGTACCAAAGGTGCAATTAGTCGCATTGGAAACTACAGTTCTGTCTGCGTCGGGTGTAAAGTCTATTTTAGTACTCGCGATCTTTACACCTTTCCTACCCATATCGCCGAACTTAGGACCACCACAAAAAGTGCCGACATGACTATTTGTTATATTCACCTCGATATTTCCTGTTATGGGATTAGCAGCATTTATGCCTCCACCAAAGAAATTATCAATGTCTGCATCGTAGATTTGCCACTTCACGTTACCCTTTATTTGTTCCTGAGAAGCTCCTGCAGCTTCAACAAAATGTCCACCACTAATATAACACTCAGCATTGTCTTCGCGCACTTCTGAATCTTGGTTGTAGGTGCCAGTAAGGTAGAAACCATCGTAATCGCCACCAGTAACTGAGACTGGCACGTGAGGGGTGGATTTACTCCCATCACTATGCGTACCTAAACCAAACTCATGAAACCAAACATTACCTCCTACATGGATATAGATAACCTTTCCGTTCACGTCAGATGACTGCGTTGATACGAATTGGTCAAATACTCCTCCTTGAAGAATAAGAGGAGCATCTACTTTACCAGAATTGTTGCTGTTGTCACCGTTTCCTAAATTCTCATATTCAAACTGGGAGAAATAGAGTAATGATGTATTAGTTATCTCAAACCAACCTCTTGTTTTGAAGATACTCACATTACATGCAAGACTTGCATCATTTGGTCTCTGCGCCTGAGAAGTGCCAGGAACGTTCAGGAAGTCGAAGCGAATGGGGGAAACATTTAATCTACCTTTATGGTGATAGATTAGACTATAGTCTGGCTCATTGTCATTATTTTCATCAACCGACATAATTGTAAAAGGCGTAGTTCCACTTGAAGGCACTCCGTCTAAATGAAAATTCCCTACTAAAACAACAGCATTGTCATAGACTGTTGTTCCAGAGCCAAGACCAGTAATGCTGGTTCTAACCTTTTGACCCTCGAATTCGGTTGTATTATCAGTCGCCTGTGTACCTACCTGACTTACACCTTGTTTTCCGGAAAAATCATTTTTATAGACCACATCATAATACTGATCAGCGACATAAACTGCATTAGCCCAATAGGGTTCGATAGTGATGGAGGTGACGCCGTAGGGCACGTCGAAGTAAGCGCCCTGCGAGAAGACGCGGCCGCTGACAGAATATAGATCCTTGTTGGAGCTGCGGCGGTCGGCGTAGTTATGGTTGGGGTAGTCGGTAATACCCGTGGTGGGGTAGTTGGCCGAGGTGTAAGGGTCATCGGCAATAGCTGTAATGGCCGTAATCTTCCAGCCTGTCACCACGCGATTACGCGTGTAGTTTCCTGTACCTACATCGTTGTAGTAGGGCAATTGCACCTTGTCGTAGTTGTAGTTGAAACGGACGAAGTCCTTGTCGGTGCGTTGCAAAGTAAGGCTACCATTGGTGATGCTCGCGCCAGTAGGAGCATTGCTACCCACACCACTAATAGTTACCGAAAGCGTTTTACCGAGTTTTCCACCTTTTTTGCGGTCTTCTTCTCTTGGTTTGTCGTTCTCAAGAATTAATAAGGGCGCATTTTCAGCATCAATATTAATAATGGATGGATAGTAGCCTTGGGATTTTAATATTGGATACGGTTTTGGATTGGCTATAGTTCTGTCTGCCGTCTCAAGAACCCATTTAGCCATTTGGTCAGCATTAGCCACATTACCAGTCGCATAAAATGCTGCTAATTTCTTATTACTATTGAGCAGCAAGCGATAGAACTCAAAGCGGTTCAGATACTTCTCCTCTACGGCCAAGGCACTGTTATACTTATTATCGCTGATGGCTTTGGTCTTCAGCTTGTCGTAGGCATAATAGTTGAAGGTATTCAAGCCGCCTTGCAGGTTCGCAATATTGTTTCCGCCAAAGACAGGCGAGACGGTGTTACCGCCTGTGATGTCGCCGTAGAACATGCAGTTCATCACCATGGTGTTGATGCTGCTGGCGGTGGTTGTTTTATTGTTGTAACCCACTATTCCACCAACATGGGTTCCACCTGTGATATCGGCGTAACTATAGCAGTTGATGACGCGCGATGTGCCGTCAAGAAGTCCAACAAGGCCACCCGTATAGGCTTTGCCTTTAACCGTACCACCCAATATGCCACAATTATAAATACGTGTGAAACCTCCGGCATTGTTGACGAAGGCACCAACGTTACCCTCCTCTTCAATTTCAATGCCGACTTCTTCGAGGATGACATTCCTGATGATGGCTCCGTCAGCGTATGCCACCAAGGGTACAGAAGTCGTGCCGCTGAGTGTGTTGAGCTGACCGTCGATGATACCGCGGAAGGGCTGATCCGACGTTCCAAGCGACGTGAAGCCTTCGTCGAAGGTAAAATCTTCTGCCAAGAGGTAGTGGCCATTCATATCTGTCATCTCCGAAGAGAAGTGAACCTCCGTGGCTTTGGGCACCAGTTCCAGCCAGAGCGTCTGGGTGCCTGTGCCCTTGTCGCCAGTAGTGGCAGCAGTCGTCTGTGTTTCAAGTGTCTTGAAGGGGGTGCTGGTGCTGCTGGAGAAGGTGACAACCTTACTGTTGTCGAAGCGAGGCATCAGCCGCATGTTGCCAGCTCCATCATCCACCACCATGAAGGTGGCGTTGGTGATGTTTAGCTTGGTCTGGTCATAACCGTCTGCCGTCTGTTTGGTGTTCAGATTCTGGAGGTTAACAGCGTCCGATGTGCCTTTCCAAGCACCGCCTTCGAGTGCTATCCCAGTGGTGTTGGCCGTAAAGTAACGCAATGGAGAGGCCACGCTCTGTATCTGCACGTTGTAGGGGTCGAAGCCGTTACGACCCTCATCATAGTTATCCTGATCAGTAGCCTCCTTGCTCTTTGCTCCATCCTGTGCCCCAGTCTCTCCGGCATACTTATAGCCCATCTCGCGGTCTATGTCGAAGTTGGGCCGCAAGTTCCATTGCATGACGTTGGGTATGTCTTCCATGCTGGCAGGTGCCGTTGTGGCTGTGATAGTTGAGCCGTTGGTGGAAGCATAACTGCCACCCTGTTTCAGCAGGTAGGCCGAGGGAACAGCAGCATCGGATGTCGCAGCCCCCGTATAGGCATCAGCATATTCTGATTTCGCGGTGTAGGTAACGTAGAAGTCGGACTTGACCCTGTCATCCTGTGTGACCCATCCATTTTCATCCTTGATAGTTTCGAAGTAGTCGTATGGGGTGTAAGCAAGCGAGTTGGAGTTATGTGTGAATCGTCCGCTGGTCGCTTTCCTGTCACTATCATAAACAGTTATCTCCTGGTTGCTGACCCTGTACTTGTGGTATCCACTAACCTTTTCAGCAGTTGGATACCAATGATATTGTTTTACCATTGGACTGTCATACTTTCGTAGTGTAGTCACGTCAGTCAATGGCGTACGCATGATTTCCCAGCCGTGCTGGTCAAGTAGGATAACCTGTGGTGTCAATGACACTTCTTCTACGGTAAAATTGCCCGAACCCATTGAGATGGTCTGATACCAGTGTGTTCCTTCAGCCAAGCCTTTCGTACCGCCACCCCATGGCGCAGAATAGGCCCATGAAGTAAACTGATGCCAGCCCATTTCTGTCAGAGTAGCATTATCGGCAGCAGGATCATCAACACCTGCAAGAGTCCTTACTGTGGGATTGTTCTTCCAATATTGCTCAAAAGAGTTGACGGTTCTTCTTTCACCTTCCACCTCGTTAAAGGTCTTGAGCGTCATATTTTGCAAAGACGTACCAAGAATCATATACTCCGTTGGCTGACCATTAACGATGGGAGTTGACATCTTTTCGGGGTAGGCAGTCGAGTAAGTTCCGTTTTCATAAGCAATATTCGTTATCACCGATGCGTAACCACTGGGCTTATAAGTCTGCAGATAGCTACAGCCTGGGCCAAAATTAACTTCTTTTGTATTGTCGTTCAAATCCTTATCTTTGACCACATGGTTTTGGTGCGACATGACACGAACGTGATAAGGGTCGGTATTCGCACTAACAAATTTCCAAAGCCAACGAGTACGGGTGGAGGCACCGCTGGCAAGCTGACTCTCCCACTGTTCCTGTCCATAGACATAGAGGTTGAAATCACCATTGTTATAGGGATAGATGGCCTTGGTGGCTGAGGTCACACCATAGTCAGTGTAGCCTTCTTTGTTGATGCCGTCGTGTCCGTCCTCCTGATGGAAGTACTCTCCGCCGCTGAACTTCAGCAGATAGGTCTTGCCTCCCGTCAGATCGACAGCGTCGCTAACATCGTAAGTGACATATATCATACCACGGTCTGCATCAAATGGGCTAGTAATAGGATTGGCAGGCGTATAGGTCTGAGTGGCTTCGTCGTATCCAGGTGTTTTATAGTAGTGATATTCCGAAACCAAGGGGCTGCGCCACTCGTCGGGCAGTCCTAACTCTGACGATTCACTCTCAATATTTCCCTGAATAAGCTTGCCGGCCTTGTCAATGAGATAGTATTTGGTAGTGATGTTCACCGGGCTGGCCTGAAATTCTGGTTTCGTCATTACAAGGTCTTCAGTGCCTGTGGCTTTCATCAGCATCACCGACTCGGAGCCAGCATCAGCAGCGGCACTTTGCTCCATCAGGATGAAATTGTTGGTAGCAGTCGCTGCTAACGAGAGTGTAGGCATTGTGGAAGATACAAGGTATCTGCCAGTGCCGAGATTATCAATTTGCACGGCATAGGGATCGCCGCCGCTAATATTCCAGAGGTGGCTTGGCTGCGTTTTATTGGTTTCGACATTGTCGTATGCCAAAGTACCACCGTTGTCGAAGGCATATCCTTCATTCGTAACTACTATGTTGAAGGCACGCGCTCCACGCAGTCTCAAGAACTTCTCCGAGAGATGGTCGGTGGTGTATGTCACGTAGATGTTGGCATTATTAGCCACCGGCGTTGCTGTAATTTTGTTTTCGTCGGTAAGCAGACTGAGCAATTCTTCGGGTGTTGAGTAAGAATCACTGAAAGTATAGAATTGTACTGTCTCACCATCAAGATAAGGACTACGAATTGCTTCGGGAATGTCGGTATAATCGCTCAACGCCTTGGCCGCAGGCTGGTCAGCACCCGTCGTGTATTTTATGGCGATGCGCCCTTGGCGATCCACGATATTGTAAGTATAAGTATTGTTCTGTGGCACTGGCTCAAAACGCCATCTGGCAGCAGCCTCATCCGTCCAATAGCCAATACCGCCTCCAACGTTCATTTTTCCTGCAGAAGTCGTAGCAGTTCTAGCATTTGTGAGATTAGTTCCATCAATGTTTCCACCCGCAGGGTCAAGATATGTTGTAGTACTATTATTTATTTTGTCAGTCATATCCTTGTGCCTGATGTTGAATACTCCATTATTGTTTGCCTTTCTTTCAAACAGCGTGTTATCATCAGGAGTGACCATCGTCTCAAGGTGAACCCTTAAGCGGCCGACATCGTTTCCACTTGTGCCACTATACGCAGGGTTGGCAGTCAGATACTTTCCGTCAACCACATGGATAAAGCGATAATACTCATTTTCGCCAACCGTCACTTGAACCACCTTCCAACAGCTATTGAGCACCTGACCCGTCTTTGAAGTTGTCAGATGTGGCTGGCCTGTGGCATAGTTGGAGTTAGTTGCAGGCACTAAATAGAAATTATTCGCTACGTTTGAACTGTTATAGCCATTTCCGTTTGCAATAAAAAATGTCCCAAGCTCAGTCTCAGTCCCATCTCCATCCTTCCTCAAATTTGTGAACTGTGCCACTTTCACCCAAAGGGCGAGCTTGGAGTCGATGTCGACGTGGTAGTGCTTTTCGGAGGGGTTCGTGGATTTATCTTCCTCAAGCTTGAGGGCGTCGCCGTCAATCTCCAGAGCGCGGGCAGTAGCTGATTCTGGGGAAAAGACTTTATATACTTCGAGACTTTGCTCATCGAAGGTGTAGTTCTTTTCGGGGATGAAGGCCAGGCGGACGGTGACCTTTCCACCGTCTCGGGACTCCTCCTGCTTTACTTGAATGGTACCGCCTTTACCTTCATACTTATCGGTACCCTTTTCTCCGAATAGAACTTTTACTTCTGCCCATGCCCCCATGCTGACCATCATCAGCAGCGCCACGGTGAATAACCTTGTCAGTGTCTTGTTCATATCTTGTATCATATCGTTGTATATTCGATTTATATCTTGTTCCTTTGTTCGTTCTTAATGACGCTATATCTGCGCTGCAGAGCCACCAGAACGCTACGCTCTGCCAATGGGTTCAGCCCGCGAAAGGTCGTATGCCGCTTCAGATCGTCGAGCGGCATTTCAAGCAGCAGTTTTGCAATACATTCATCTGCAAACGAGTTTGACACCACGTTGACACCCGTGAAGTCAAGGACCACTTTCTCGCCTGTGCCAATCAGCGCCAAGAGCTTCTGGCGCAACTTCTGGCCCATGTCACGCGTTCCGAAGTCCGTTCCGTAGTCTAAAAACTTGAATTCTACCATAGCGCTTCTATCTCACTTGATTCCTTCAATCTTCAACGTTGCTCCGCATTCCAATCCTCCACAGTGCCCGTCTGGCTGGAGAATGAGGCACCGATGAAGTACACCTGACGGCCGTCGGCCTCGTAAGGCTTGCCGTATCCACGTTCATCAATCTGAGCCAAAGCCTCGTCGGCTGTACCGTCGAGCTTGAACTCGAAGATATAGACATACTTCGGCGTCTCAATGATGCAGTCGGCACGACCTTCGCTGAGTTGCTTCTCCGTATAGACCGTATAGCAACTGATGAGCCTCATCAGCAGATAAAACGTATAATGGAAATACAACTCACGGTCCTTCTGGTCCTTCTTCGGACGCATGCTGTAGGGTGTCTCAGCGAGGAAAGCCGTGAACAACTTCCGCGTCTGCTCCAAGTCGCCATCGCGCAAAGAGCGAACCGTCTTCTGAACCCATGAGGCTGTCTGCCCGTCCTTCTGTAGATAGTTATTCGCCAACAGGGTGATGAGACCTTGCTTCACCTCGTTGTTGGGATAGTCAAGCTGGTAAGTCTCAAACTCCGAGTCATAAGCCTTGACGGTGAGATAACCCGCCTGGAAGATCATCGGCAGAGGCATGGCCGTATCGGCCTTGTAGTTGAGGAACTCGTCCAGTGAATGCTCTCCGCTGG
>CADCAX010000025.1 GCA_902799455.1 uncultured Prevotellaceae bacterium | reverse complement strand
ATGCTATATTGGGAAAACCTGATGCAACGTTTGACAAAATTGGAGGAGATGCTAACGAAGATGGCGAAATAGGCATGCCTGACGTGATGTATATCGTAAACTATGTACTCAACGGAAAATTCCCGAGCAGATGATACATATTTGTTTAATTAATAGTAACAATCATTATGAAAGTAAAAGTAGGTTATACCAATGAGCCTTCATGGCGAGTTCTGACAGTTAAGGCATCTCTGCCTGAGAAATTGAAGTGCCTGTATGAGATTGCGCACAACATGTGGTGGGTATGGAACTTTGAGGCGCGCGACTTGTTCCGCGACCTTGATCCGGAGATTTACCATGATGTCAATCATAATCCCGTGATGCTACTGGAACATCTAACCTTCGCTCGCAAACAGGAAATCATGAAGGACAAGGCTTTGATGAAACGCATAAAAGACGTTTACGACATGTTCCGTAAATATATGGACGTAAAGCCTGACACTAAGCGTCCTTCTGTGGCTTATTTCTGCATGGAGTATGGTATCCACTCTGCACTGAAGATATATAGTGGTGGTCTTGGCATGCTTGCCGGCGACTATGTGAAAGAGGCATCTGATTCTAATGTAGATATGTGTGCCGTAGGTTTCCTGTATCGTTTCGGCTACTTTACACAGAGCCTCTCAATGGACGGACAGCAGATTGCCAACTATGAGACACAGAACTTCGGTTCGCTGCCTATTGAGCGCCAACTTGATGAAGAAGGCAACCCCTTGGTAATAAGCGTTCCCTATACAAACTATCAGGTTCACGCATATGTATGGCGTGTAAATGTGGGTCGTGTAAAGCTCTACCTGCTTGATACCGACAACGAGTTAAACTCTGAGTTCGACAGGTCTATTACTCATTCTCTCTATGGTGGTGATTGGGAAAACCGCCTGAAGCAAGAGATTCTGCTCGGCATTGGTGGTATGTTGATGCTTAAGAGACTGGGCATTAAGAAAGATGTATATCACTGTAACGAGGGTCATGCAGCGCTCTGTAACCTGCAGCGTCTGTGCGACTATATGGAGGAAGACGGACTGAACTTCAATCAGGCTCTCGAACTGGTTCGTGCCTCAAGCCTTTACACTGTTCACACCCCTGTTCCTGCCGGACATGACTACTTCGAGGAGGGACTCTTCGGAAAGTATATGGGCGGCTATGCTGACAGACTGAAGATTTCGTGGGACGAATTTATCGGCATGGGACGCTCCAATCCCGATGACCACAACGAGAAGTTCTGTATGTCCACCTTTGCCTGCAACACCTGTCAGGAGGTTAACGGTGTATCATGGTTGCACGGTGAGGTATCGAAAAAGATGTTCGCTCCTATTTGGAGAGGCTATTATCCGGAGGAGAGCCATGTAGGCTATGTTACCAATGGCGTACACTTCCCAACATGGGCTGCTGCCGAGTGGCGCGCTTTGTATAAAAAGTATTTTGACGCTAATTTCATCTACGACCAGTCAAACGAGGAAATATGGCACGGAATATACAACTGTCCTGATAAGGAGATATGGGATACACGTATGGCCTTGAAGAACAAACTCTTTGAATATGTGGAGCAGCAGTTGCGCAATACATGGCTTAAGAATCAGGGCGACCCGGCACGAATAGTGAAACTGCTTGACCGCTTCAACCCAGACTCTCTCGTTATAGGTTTCTGCCGTCGCTTTGCAACATACAAGCGTGCCCACTTGCTGTTTACCGACTTGGAACGCCTTGACAAAATCGTGAATAATCCTGAGCGTCCTATCATCTTCATGTTTGCAGGTAAGGCTCACCCCGCTGATGGTGCAGGACAGGGCTTGATAAAGAGGATTTTCGAGATATCGCAGATGCCGCAGTTCCAAGGAAAGATTATCTTCGTTGAAGATTACGACTTCCTGCTGGCACGTCGCCTCGTATCAGGTGTGGATATCTGGATGAATACTCCGACACGTCCGATGGAGGCTTCAGGCACGTCAGGTGAGAAGGCCGAGATGAATGGTGTCGTAAACCTCTCTGTTAAGGACGGCTGGTGGCTTGAAGGCTATCGTGAGGGTGCAGGATGGGCGCTGACGGAAAAACGCACCTATCAGAATCAGGCCCATCAGGATCAGCTTGATGCTGCTGCCATATATTATATGCTTGAGCACGAGATTGCTCCACTATACTATAAGAGGGATAAGAATGGCATCTCAAAGGATTGGATAAAGGTCATCAAGAACTCTATAGCACAGATCGCTCCTCACTATACTATGAAGCGTCAGCTCGACGACTACTATTCCAAATTCTATGAGAAGGAGGCAAAACGCTTTAAGGAGTTGGCTAAGAACAACTTCAAGTTGGCCAAGGATATTGCTCTCTGGAAGGAGAATGTGGCAGAGCGCTGGGATGGTATCAATGTAGTCAGCTGCGAGTGGGACTTCCCGGCAAACGGCTGTGAGGCAGGACGGTCATATAAACTGAAATATGTCATTGACGAACAGGGACTGAATGATGCAGTAGGTCTGGAAAAAGTGAATCTGTTCACCGACAAGGACGGCAACGAGAAGATATTCTCCGTTGAGCCTCTGAATATGGTTGGCCACGAAGGCAACAACTATATCTTTGAGGCAGAACTGACGCCACGTCAGTTTGGAGAATACAAGAGCGCTGTCCGCATGTATCCGAAGAACAAGAATCTGCCTCATCGTCAGGACTTCTGCTACACCAAGTGGTTGGACCTCCCCAACCTCTAATGGTTAGGGTTCACAAGCTTACGATTTACTTGAAAATGGAATGCACGCAATTCAATCGCATTGCGTGCATTCATTTTGTTAACTTTGAATTCGTCCAGGTTGCTTGCGTTCGAAAATACAAGCAATAATGAAAAAAAATAAAAATTCTTCACTCTTCATTCTTCACTCTTCACTTTTTTTTGTAACTTTGTGCCCGATAGTAAAAAAGATATATAATGAAAACATTTTTTCACCCACAAGACCTCGGCGACATAAGGGCAGCGCTTGATGAGGCACAGTTAGTTAAGAAAGACCGTTATGCTTTTCAGCAACTTGGCAAGAACAAGACTTTGCTGATGGTGTTTTTCAATAATTCCCTTCGTACCCGCCTCTCTACACAAAAGGCAGCAATGAATCTTGGTATGAATGTCATAGTCCTTGATGTCAATGCCGGAGCATGGAAGTTGGAAACAGAACGTGGCGTTATTATGGATGGTGATAAGTCAGAACATCTGTTGGAAGCAATTCCAGTTATGGGATGCTACTGCGATGTTATTGGTATCCGTTCTTTTGCTGGTTTGACAGATAGGGAGTATGATTATGCTGAGACAATTGTTAATCAGTTTGTACAGTATTCCGGAAAGCCTGTATTTGCTATGGAAACAGCTACAGTTCATCCTCTTCAGGCCTTTGCCGACCTCATAACAATTGAGGAATATAAGTCAACAGAGCGTGTTAAGGCTGTTTTGACATGGGCACCTCATTGTCGTGCTTTGCCACAGGCTGTACCTAACTCTTTTGCTGAATGGATGTTAGCAGCTCCAGATGTAGACCTCGTTATAACACATCCGGAAGGTTATGAACTGGACTCGCAGTTTACGAAAGGTGCAACAATAGAGTATGACCAGAAGAAAGCCTTTGAGGGCGCAGACTTTATATATGCCAAAAACTGGTCTTGCCCAGGTGTTACCAATCCTGCTGACTATGGAAAGATAATATCTCGCGATATGACCTGGACAGTAGATGCTGAGCATATGTCATGGACCAATAATGGTAAGTTTATGCATTGCCTGCCTGTTCGTCGTGGACTCATTGTTACTGATGAGGTTATAGAGAGCAAGAACTCTCTCGTCATACCTGAAGCAGCAAACAGAGAAATCTCTGCCCAGGTGGTGATAAAGAGAATACTGGAGAGTTTATAATGCATTATTATTTTTCACTCTTCGCTATTAATTGATTACCGATGTCACATCCTAAAGGTTTATACCTCCTCTTTGTTACGGAGATGGCAGAACGTTTTTCTTACTATGGAATGCGTGCCCTCTTCGTACTATACCTCGTTGCAGCCTTCTTTACCAATGATCAGGCTAGTCAGATATATGGCTCATACACTGGTTTGGTATATCTTACCCCTTTGTTGGGTGGTTATATAGCCGATAAATATTGGGGAAATCGTCGTTCTATCATCTTTGGTGGAATAACAATGGCTATAGGCCAGTTTTTGATGTTTGCCTCTGCATGTTTCGTAAAGCAGAGCATTTTTACGGAAGGTGGAGCAATAGACTCGTCTGTAGATAATACGTTCTCCATGTGGCTGATGTTCGGTGGTTTGGCGATGCTGATATTCGGCAATGGTTTCTTCAAACCTAACATCTCCACAATGGTGGGAGACCTTTATGAGCCGCAGGATCATCGTAAGGATTCCGCTTTCACCATCTTCTATATGGGTATCAATACAGGTGCTCTTTTGGCTCCACTGATTTGTGGATATTTGGGCGATGGTGACTGGACATCACCAAGCACGTTTAAGTGGGGATTCTTCTGCGCTGGCGTTGCTATGGTGGTTTCGGTGGTGGTATTCTCTACACTGAAAGATAGGTTCCTTGTCACCCCAGAAGGTCTGGGTATCGGTCTGAGCCCTGCCACGTCAGAACTCCTGAAGTTGAAGGAGTTTCAGGAGGAAGAAGAGGAAGCCCTTATGGAGGGCTATGAACTGCAGGCATCGGAGGTTAAGCTCCCCAAAAAGGTTGCCAAGAATTCTCCATTCCGTTTGTGGGGATGTATCTTGGGCGCTATAGTTTTCTTCTATATCCTCTCACGGGATGTAACAGATTTTAATGACTATATCTCCAATGCAATATATGTCATAGCAGTTGCTCTACCACTATTCATTATAACAGACCGTAGCCTTACGAAGGTGGATAAGTCACGCATCGGAGTGATATATATTATTGCCCTTTTCGTGATATTCTTCTGGAGCGCCTTTGAACAGGCCGGCTCGTCGCTGACTCTGTTTGCAGAGCAGCAATGTGACCGCTATATCGGTGACTGGGAAATGCCTACAACATGGTTCCAGAGTATTAATCCGATTGTTGTAGTGCTTTTCGCTCCTGTTATGGCAACGTTATGGGAGACATTGGCAAAGCATAATATGGAACCTTCCAGTCCTCGTAAACAGGCTATCGGTTTAGCACTTCTCGCTTTAGGATATGTAGTGATAGCCTATGGAACTTATGGCATAACAACTGGTGGACAGAAGGCTACTATGTGGTGGCTGGTAGCCCTGTATTTCATTCATACTATCGGCGAATTGTCATTGTCACCAATCGGACTGAGTATGGTAAACAAACTGTCTCCTGCTCATCTCGCATCATTATTGATGGGTGTGTGGTTCATGAGTAATGCTGCCAGCAATATCTTAGCTGGAAAACTGGCAACGCTACTGCCAGAGCAAGGCGTGACGAAACACTTCTGTGGTTTGGAAATAACCACCCTTACAGACTTCTTCCTGGTATTTGCCGTTATGGCTGGTGTGGCATCGGTATTGCTTTTCCTGTTGTGCCCACTGCTTAAAAAAATGATGAAGGGTGTTGAGTAATAAAGATATAATTGTCTTTGCCACTAATAATGCGCACAAGCTTCAGGAGGTGCGTCAGATTCTTGGTGAACGTTTTGAGGTACGTTCGCTAAAGGAAATAGGTTGCCATGAAGAACTTCCTGAAACACATGACACCCTTGAGGGTAATGCTATAGAGAAGGCCCAGTATGTAAATCAGCATTATGGATATGACTGCTTTGCCGATGATACAGGTCTTGAAGTAGATGCCCTCAATGGAGAGCCTGGTGTCTATTCTGCTCGCTATGCCACAATTGATGGGGCAGACCATGATTCTGAAGCGAATATGCGGAAGTTGCTGCGAAATATGCAGGGACTTGACAATCGCAAAGCACAATTCCGCACAACTATTGCATTGATATATCATGGCGAAACCCATCTTTTTGAAGGAAAGGTGGAAGGATGCATTGCAACAGAAAAACATGGTGCAGAAGGTTTTGGCTATGACCCCATCTTCTATCCAGAAGGCTATTCGCCTGCAGAGACAGATAAGCCACTCACTTTTGCGGAAATGTCTGCTGCGGAAAAGAATGGTATGTCACATAGGGGTAGGGCAGTAGAAAAACTGGTTGCCTTCTTTCAAAAGAGTGAGCAGGCCGCTGCTCGTCTTATGAAAATAAGAGAAGTGATGAAGCGTGAAAGTCTGGATGCTGTCATCATTCCTTCGTCAGATCCTCATAATAGCGAATATGTCTCCCCGCATTGGCAGGGTCGCAAATGGATAAGCGGCTTTACAGGGAGTGCTGGAACAGCCGTCGTAACAATGGATGAAGCTGCATTATGGACAGACTCCAGATATTTCATACAGGCAGAACGTGAATTGTCAGGAGAATGGCAACTGATGAAGGAATATATGCCAGAAACTCCTACTATCGCTGAATGGCTGAAAAGAAAGATGAGTCTGTTGCCAAATGGTGGAATAGTTTGTGTTGATGGTATGGTGATGCCATATGAGAAGATAACACAACTGACAAAGGAACTGCGTACCATCGGTTGTACCATGCGGACCAATTATGACGCCTTGTCAACGATATGGGATAATCGTCCTGCAAAACCCTCGAACGATATATTTCCTGTAGATTCCAGTATCATAGGTGAGACAACTGCAGCAAAACTTCAGCGTCTAAGAACCGCTATGGGGGCTTGTGATGCCTATGTGATGACAGACTTGGCGGAAATAGCATGGACGTTGAATCTACGTGGTTCAGATGTGCTGATGACTCCTGTCTTTATAGCATATTTATATGTCACACATAGTGATGCAAGAGTATTTGTTAATGGCTCTTGCACACCAGAGGCTCAGGCTATGTTAATTGAGGCTGGCGTAGCTATTGAAAAGTACGATGATTTCGTGATTTTTTTGAAGAAAAAGTCTTCAAAAGGCACCTTGACACTATGTTCAAGTAAAACCACGAATTACACGATATTCAACATTATAAGGGAAAATGTCAGGGATTGCGATTCTCCTGCGGGAATGATGAAAGCTATCAAGAATGATGCCGAGATAGAAGGCTTCAAACGTTCTATGTTGCGCGATGGAGTAGCAATGGTTCGCTTCTTGCGTTGGCTGAAGCCTGCAGTAGAGGCAGGAGAACAAACAGAACTGACAGTGTCGGAAAATTTGGAGCAACTACGCAAAGAGGAAGATATGGAAACCTCTTCTTTACCAGCTCTTGCTGCAAAGAAATTTATGTACCTCTCATTCGGCACAATCTGTGGCTATAATGAGAATGGGGCAATTGTGCACTATGCAGTAACTCCAGCAACAGCGAAGACTTTGAAGGCTGAGGGACTACTGCTCCTTGATAGTGGAGCACAATATTCAGATGGTACAACAGACATCACACGTACTATTGCATTAGGCCGCTTGACACCTGAGATGAGACGTATTTATACTCTTATCCTTAAGGCTCATATTGCATTAGCAAGCATATCTTTCCCTGAAGGTACAAACGGCACAAACCTTGATACTATACCACATTCGGTTTTATGGCGTGGAAAGGTTGACTATATGCATGGTTCAGGTCATGGGGTGGGATCTTGCTTGTCTGTTCATGAGGGCCCTCAGTCAATGAGGCAGAGGTGGTGCCCAGCCCCTTTGCAAGAGGGAATGACACTGACGATAGAGCCAGGTGTGTATTTGGAAGGAAAGTTTGGCGTCAGGGTCGAGAATACAATGCTCGTAAAGAGAGATAATTCTGTTAATGGCGAAAAGAAATGGCTGACTTTTGAACCTCTAACACTATGTCCTATTGATACTACCCCTATCGAGATGGATATGATGGAGCAATATGAGAAGGACTATCTTAATGATTACCATGCTCTTGTAAGGGAGAAACTTCTTCCGTTGCTAAGCAACCCAGACGATAAAGCTTGGCTTGTTGAAAATACTAAAAAAATATAAAAATAACATTGTCGATTAAATCCACAATATTGAATATCAAAAAAAAACATTACCTTTGTGGCGAAGTCACTATAATGGGCATTCTCAATGTCACGCCAGACTCTTTCTATGCTGCTTCTCGTAAGCAAAGCGATGAGGAGATTCTTTCACGTGCCAGTGAGATACTCTCTTTGGGAGGTGATGGAGCTATTATAGACGTTGGCGGCTGCTCTACCCGCCCTGGCAGTGCTCCAGTAAGCGAAGAAGAGGAGATGCGACGTGTGTGTCATGCGTTGGAATTATTACGAAGAGAATTTCCTAAAGCAATACTCAGCGTTGATACATTTCGTCCTGAGGTTGCCCAAAAGGTTGTTAAGGACTATGGTGTCAGCATCATCAATGATATCTCAGGTAATGTAGCATGTGCTATGCCTAATGCCAGTTATGTGCTTACTTCCAGTGAAGCAGACATAGATGCTATCATAGGTGACTTCAAAGGGAAGATGGAGGAGATACACTCTTTGCAGCCATCCGTAGAGGTGATACTTGATCCAGGCTTCGGCTTTGGTAAAACACGTCAGCAAGAGTATGAGATACTGCTAAACTTGCACAAGATAAAACAGGAATTTCCTGACAATATGCTCCTTGTTGGTGTCAGCAGAAAGCGTATGATATACGAAATACTGGGAACAACACCAGACAGTGATGCAACACTTGCAGGCACAAGGTTAATTCACCATATTGCGATGCTTCAGGGAACCGATATAATTAGGACTCACGACTTACTATAAGATGTTTTTTACTTTTGGCATAAAGGATGCTATTGACATATTGCTTGTAGCAATGGTTCTTTATTACGTCTATCGCTTCATGCGAGAGACGAGAACCCTTAATATGTTCGTCGGAATCCTTACGTTCATTGTGATATGGCTCTTTGTCAGTCGAGTTGTGGAGATGAAGATGATGGGCGCTTTGTTCGATAAATTCGTCGCAGTGGGTGCTCTGGCGGTTCTTATTCTCTTCCAGAAGGAAATCCGCAAGTTCCTTTTTCGCATGGGAGAACGTAATACTAGGGGCTCCTTTATCGGATGGATTGTAAGGAAGTCAAATGAAAACGCAGAAGTGAGTCATGCCAACACAATGCCTATCGTTATGGCATGTATCAATATGGCTCGTAATAAGTGCGGAGCATTGATAGTGTTGGAACGTAACAATCCCCTTAACGACATTGTGGAAACTGGGGATAAGATAGATGCAGCAGTCAATCAGCGCCTCATTGAGAATATCTTTTTCAAGAATTCTCCTCTCCATGATGGTGCTATGATAATAAGTAAGAATCGCATCAAGGCGGCAGGATGTATCCTTCCTGTAAGTCATAATCTTGATATTCCACGTGAATTGGGCTTGCGCCATCGTTCTGCAATGGGTATATCCCAACAGTCGGATGCCATTGCGATTGTTGTATCGGAAGAGACAGGGCGCATCAGTGCTGCGATAAATGGCAATTTCCGCTTACGCCTTTCAGCTGAAGAACTAGAGAAAATTATCAATTCATAACTAATTAATACAATAATCACTATGAGTCTAATTGAAAAAATCATTGCTCGCGCTAAAGCAAACAAACAGCGTATTGTACTTCCTGAGGCAGAAGAAGAACGCACATTATGTGCTGCTGATCAGGTGTTGGCACAGGACATTGCTGATCTTATCCTGATTGGTAATCCTGCAAAGGTAAATGCTCTCGCAGAGAAGCATGGTTTGAAGAATATTGGTAAGGCAACACTTATAGATCCAGAGAACTATGAACGTTCAGAGGAATTGGCACAGTTGCTGTTCCAATTGCGTCAGAAGAAGGGTATGACAATAGAGCAAGCTCACGAACTGGTTAAGAATCCTCTCTATCTTGGATGTATGATTATCAAGACAGAAGGAGCTGACGGTCAGATTTCTGGTGCTCTCTCTACTACAGGTGACACTCTCCGTCCAGCATTGCAGATTATCAAGACTGCGCCTGGTATCACATGTGTTTCTGGCGCAATGCTTATGATAACAGACAAACCTGAATATGGTGAGGATGGCGTTCTCGTCTTTGCTGATGTTGCTGTAACTCCAATGCCTGATGCACAGCAGTTGGGACAGATAGCAGTTTGTGCTGCCCAGACAGCTAAGAGCGTTGCTGGTATTGCAGAACCTCGTGTGGCAATGTGTTCTTTCTCTACTAAGGGAAGCGCAAGCCATGAGGTAGTAGATAAGGTTGTTGAGGCAACAGCTGTTGCAAAGCAGCTTGACCCAACACTTAAGGTTGATGGCGAACTGCAGGCAGATGCCGCTCTCGTACCAAGTGTTGGTGCTAAGAAAGCTCCTGGTTCAGAGATTGCTGGTAAGGCTAATGTGCTTGTATTCCCTAACCTTGAGGTTGGTAATATTGGCTACAAGCTCGTACAGCGTCTTGCTGGTGCTCAGGCTCTGGGCCCAATCCTTCAGGGTATAGCACGTCCAGTTAATGACCTTTCACGTGGTTGCTCAGTAGAAGACATCGTAAACCTTGTTGCTATTACAGCATGCCAGGCTATGGATGCTAAAAAGTAAAAGTAAAAGCCTCCCCCAACCCCCTCCAGTTAGAGGGGGCTTTGAAGGGGGCATATAATAATTAAACCTGAAAAATGAAAATTCTTGTATTAAATTGTGGTTCATCCTCTATTAAGTACGCTTTGTACAACATGGATGACAAGAGCGTGATGACTAGTGGTGGTGCTGAGAGAGTAGGCCTTGATGGCGCTTTCGTAAAGGTAAAGCTCCCTAATGGTGAAAAGAAACAGATTATGCACGATATCCCTGAGCATACGGAAGGCGTGAAGTTTATCTTCTCACTCCTTACTGACCCAGAGATTGGCGTTATAAAGTCTCTCGACGAAATCAATGCTGTAGGTCATCGTATGGTGCATGGTGGTGAGAAGTTTACAGAGTCAGTTGTCATCACTCCTGAGGTGATAAAGGCTTTCGAGGCTGTTTCTGACCTTGCTCCTCTTCACAACCCTGCAAATATGAAGGGTGTAAATGCTGTATCTGAGCTGATGCCAGGCCTTCCACAGGTAGGTGTCTTCGATACTGCTTTCCATCAGACAATGCCAGCAAAGGCATATATGTATGCTGTTCCATATGAACTCTATGAGAAGTACGGAGTTCGCCGCTATGGTTTCCACGGAACCTCTCATCGCTATGTTTCAAAGCGTGCTTGTGAGTTCTTGGGCATTCCTCAGCAGGGCTGCAAGATGATTACTGCCCACATTGGTAATGGTGGCTCTCTTGCTGCTGTCGTTGATGGCAAGTGTGTTGATACCACTATGGGTCTTACTCCTCTTGAGGGTGTCATGATGGGTACTCGTTCTGGCGATATCGATGGTGGCGCTGTTACCTTCATCCAAAAGAAGCTCAACCTTGATGCTGACGGCATCAGCAACCTGCTGAATAAGAAGTCAGGCGTTCAGGGCCTTTGTGGCTATTCTGATATGCGTGATGTAGAGGCTGCTGCCAAGAATGGCGACAAGAAGGCTGAGGTGGCTCAGGCATCTTATTTCTATCGCATCAAGAAGTATATTGGTGCTTATGCTGCTGCTATGGGTGGCTGCGATGTGCTGGTATTTACTGCTGGTGTAGGTGAGAATCAGACAGGTATGCGTGAGGCAGCCTGCGAGGGCCTCGAGTTTATGGGCATCAAGATTGACAAAGCTGTCAATGCTACTGTTCGTGGTAAGGAGGCTGTCATCTCTACTCCTGACTCAAAGGTGAAGGTAGTAGTGATACCTACAGACGAGGAACTGATGATTGCTACAGACACTATGACATTGGTGAAGTAATAGGAGATATATCCTATATTTATATAAATAAAGGAGGAAGGAACGATGAGTGCTTCCTCCTTTTTTCTTTTCTACGTTATATATTTTATATTCAAGGCCCTTAAATATAAGTTCGCAGCCCTTGAATATATGTTTCACGTCCATGAACATGTGTTTTCGGGCCGCGAACATAAAATCTCTCTAGAGGAAAATTATTTTCCAACGGCATATAATCTTATTTCTATCGAAAAAAAATACATTTTCTCTTGGTATTTTGCTCACTTAATATTACTTTTGCAGACAAATATGACACTATTCTCAAAAAGATATCCCCTTTCATGCATATTGTGTGTGGCGATATGGGTGGTATGTCTGATACCTATCCCAGACATTGAACCGCTACATGGATTTAACCTCATTGACAAATGGACACACTTTGTGATGTATGGGGTCTTCTCTTTCGTGTGGTGTTATGAAAGACGCTCTTTGTCCTGGCACACTGTAGTGCTGCCAATAGTGATGGGAGGGATGATAGAATTGGCACAAAACTATCTGACAACATGCAGGAGTGGCGAATGGGCTGACTTGCTCGCAAACTCTATAGGTGTGGTATTGGGAAACGTGGCATATTTTGCATTAAAGAAGATTAAGAAATGAAAGTTCTCCTACTGTCAACATACGAGAAAACAGGTGGTGCGGCTATTGCTGCCAGCAGATTGTTGCAGGCGCTCAGGAAGAGTGGTGTTGATGCTACTATGATGTGTCGCAAGAATCTGTCGTGGTGGAGGGGGAAGCCCCAGTCCTGGAGTTCTATAGCAGAGAGAATGATGCTCATAGCAGGAAATATCTCAACGTTTGGCAACCTGTGGACGATGGATTATGCCCAATGTGGACAGGACATCACGAAGACAAAGGAGTTTCAAGAGGCTGATGTGATACATCTGCATTGGGTGAATCAGGGTTTTCTGGCATTCAAGGAGTTGGAGAAGATAGTGTATAGCGGCAAGCGCATAGTATGGACAATGCATGACGAATGGTGCTTTACTGGCGGCTGTCATTATACAGGCGATTGCAGACATTACCAGATGGGATGCGAATGCTGCCCATGTGTGAGAGTCTCTGCCTTTTGCAATGCTGCCCACAGGGCTTGGGAAAATAAACAAAGGATTTACAATAAGCGTAATATTACTTTCGTAGCTTGCAGCCTTTGGCTGAAACGCATTTCAGACAAAAAGGCGCTTGCTGATGGCCAAAGGATTCTGACGATTCCCAACCCTATCGATACGGACATATACAAACCTCTTGCAACACCTCCGACAAACAAGGTTTTGTTTGTGGCCCAAAGAGTGGACGATGAGCGCAAGGGCCTGAAATATCTTGATCAGGCAGTAAAGATACTCAGAAAGAGGGGAGAGAAGGTGGAAGTGGTGGCGCTTGGAAGAGATATACCATATATCTCTGATGAAAAGGAAATGGCAGAACTATATGCAAAGTCGGCATGTTTCGTAACGCCATCGCTACAGGACAATCTGCCTAACACCATCATGGAGGCGATGGCTTGTGGAACTCCTTGCGTAGGATTCAATGTCGGAGGAATACCTGAGATGATAGATCATTGCCTAAACGGTTATGTAGCACGATATAAGGATGCAACAGACTTAGCTGATGGTATCAGCTATGTAATGGCGAATCGCAAAATGTTGGGAAGAGCAGCCAGAGAAAAGGTGCTGGCTACATATAGCGAGGACTTCGTTGCGAAGAGATATATTAAGGTTTACTTATAGTTTAAAGTATTGTTGTCGTCATTTAAGATAAGGAAAGAGGAGCGTAAGGGTACTATTGTGGCATTCTTGGTTGCCTTGATGCTTAATATGCTCAACATAGTTCGCTATGCTGGGGAGTTAAGCGTGAAGAGTGGCGATACCTGGGGACTTTTCTTTAGAACATGGCGCTTGTCTGGTTTTGACCCCATAACATATGCTGTCATTACGGACTGGAGGGTGGGGTATAACATCTATCGCCATCCCTTGCTGCCATATTTTATGTGGCCCTTTACGAAGATAAACGAAGGGCTGATGTGGCTGACAGGATATAACTGCGTGATGTATGTGACAGCAACATTGCTGATATTCTGCAGTGTGTATTCATTTGTCTTCCTGAATCGAATTTTTACCGATATCATCGGCATAAATCGCAAGGAAGGCTATATCCTTTCAGCACTTACCTTCTCATTTGCTTACATTATGTTGGCCTCCTTTGCACCAGACCATTTCATTATGTCGATGTGCTGCCTGCTGGCAACATTGTATGTATTTGGAAGAGAAAGGGCTGTAGTACTAGAGAAACAGAAAAAGGCAACGGTTCTGGATGCCTGCCTGCTTTTTATAGTTACAGCTGGTGTGACGTTGAGTAATGGATTGAAGGTGATTGCCGTTGCTTTCTTGTCGAAAGGAAAAAAGTTCTTCCCATACTATTTCATCACGCTTCTGACACTATCAGGAATGGTATGGGGAAGTGCACGACTGACTTACCATTACCTCGTGAGACCAACAGAGGTCGCCAATAAGGAAAAGGCAGCCAAGAAACGGGAGATGCAGTTGGAACGACTCGTGGCGAAATATGGAGAGGCAAAACGTGACAGCATAGAGAGAAAACTGAAAGAGAAGAGGGAACGCAGATATAAGAAGAGTGCTGTCTATAAGCATACTGGCAAGCCGATAGCCAAGGGAGAGTTCATGCGATGGACGGATGCTACGACAAATCGTTGGGATGTGGCAGTAGAAAGTCTCTTTGGAGAGGGCATAATGCTACACGAGGACTATCTGCTGAAGGATGTGCTGGTAAACAGACCTGTCATAGTGCGCTATGTCAACTGGTTCAACTATATAATAGAAGCATTGCTAGTATTATTGTTTGTAGCAGGAGTATGGATGGGACGACATAGCAGATTCCTGTGGTTGTGTCTGGCATGCTTTGCTGTCGATATGTCCTTACACCTGGGGCTGGGCTTTGGCATCAACGAAATGGCCATAATGTCTGCCCACTATCTGTGGGTGTTGCCAATAGCAATGGCATATATGCTTAAGAGACTGTCTGAGAGATACCGCCATCGCCTGACGATGCTGTTGGCACTCTATCTTATGGCATGGAATGGAATACTTATAGTGGAGTATTTGTTTTGGAATTAAAATGTAAAGGATAAGATGTTTAATAGCGTAAGACACAAAATTAAAGGAAAATACACGGAGACGTTGACAGTGTTGCTGATAGGTCTGCTGCTGTTTGGCGGGCTTAATCTGCTGATGGTGCTATGCGCTCCAGAGGCTTGGACGAGCACACGCTATGGTGCGTGGACCGCCTTCCACAAAGGCTTCCACTGGTCAGGCTTCGACCAATATACCTATATCGTAACCACCCATTGGCGGCCCATCTACGTGCATCTGCGTCATCCGATACTGGCCTACATGGTGTGGCCGCTGACACAGTTGAATAAATGGTTGACGGGGGAAATGGGTGTGAACTGCGCTATATATATTCTCGGTGTGGTGTGGACTTGCATCAGCATGCTGGCGTGGTTCCTGATGTTCAGGATTCTGCGTCAAATAGTAAGGCTCGGGTATAAGGAGAGCCTTATGCTGAATCTGTTTTTCTTCTCTCTTGCTTATGTTATGCTGGTGACATTCGTGACTGATCACATGCTGCTGACTATGACGGTGATGTTGCTGACCATCTATCTGAGCGGTCGTGCCTTGCAACGTTGCAGCCATATAGCAACGTGGAAGATGTTGCTGCTATACTTCATCGGTACGGGTATCACCACCACCAATGGTGTGAAACTGTGGCTGATGGATGTGGCCGGACGTTGGAAACTGAGCAACACGATGCAGGTGGTGAGGCATAGCCTGTGGTATTTAGTGCCCACGCTGGTGATGGCAGGATTTTTCTATTATTATGAAAAGACGGCTGTGGTGGAAGAACAACAGTACCAAAGCCGCATTGAGAAGCGTGCCCAGGAGCGTGACAGCGTGAAGTTTGTACGTGATAAAGCAGCGGGCCAACAGCGCCTAGAGGCTCGAATAGACAAACAACTGGCTGAAAATCCGCTATTTGAATGGACGGATATGTCTATTGCTGTGTTGCCATCGTTAGTGCATAACATCTTTGGAGAGGGTTTGCAACTGCACAAGGACTACTTTCTGGGCGATGCCAACAAGGGCGAACGCCCTGTGATAGTGAAATACCACGCGTGGTATAACTATGCTGTAGAGGCATTGATAGTGCTATTGTTGCTCTTGGGTATAGTGGCTGGAATCCGTGAACGGTTCCTTTGGGTGTGTATGATGCCTTTCCTTTTTGATATGCTGCTGCATGGAGTACTGCGATTTGCCTTGACAGATGTGTATATCATGACGGCACACTGGGCGTTCATCATACCGATAGCAATGGGATACCTGATGAAACACACTAAGCATAATGTAGCAATCTACAGATGTCTGGTGGCGCTGGTATGTCTGTTGACATGCTTCCTCGTTGTGTGGAACCTCGGATTGATAGTCGGTCACATGGTGTGACTCTTTATGATTTGCGGTGCAGATGTTTGATATAGTCCAGCGTCTCGCGCATAATTTGTGCACCGCTGAGGTAGGAGAGCCCAGTGTAGAGAGAGAAGGCAAGAGCAATCTTGACCCCCAAGGCAAGGAAAATATTCTGGATAGGCATTGTGATATACCATGTGAATGCCATAACCCCAGCTGCCAATAGGAAGAAAGGCAGAATGTCTGCCAGTGCAGACCATAGCGACAGGCGCACCATACGCCATGCAAACCATTGCCAAACGAATAGCCATGCTACATTAATTGCCACGAAATATACGACCATGCTATATACTCCATACGGGTACATCAGCAGTAGTCCCACCCAAATGAGTATGCAGAGCGTGATGGTACAAAAGAGATTGATGCCAGACTTGCCCCGACTGATAGCCATATAGCTGTAGAGCATCGTGACGGGATAGAAGGCTCCATAGATACATAACAGTTGAAGTAAGGGGACGCTCTCTAACCATTTGGCGCTGACGGTGATGAGAATAAACTCCTTTGCTACAAGTGCCAACCCCAGCATGCATGGAAATGTGACGAAACAAATGAAACGCAACATCTTGCGAAACACACGGCGATAGCGCTCGTCATCATCCACTACCTGCGCCAATACCGGCTGAGAGACACCGTTCATCATGCCTAGGATGGTGTTTACCACTATGTCATTCCATTTGCGGGCGTTACTGTAGTAGCCCACGGTACGGGTATTGTAGAAACGTCCGAGCAGGAAAGAGAAGACCTGAGTATTGAGTTGGTTGAACAGATTGGTGATGAGAAGCTTGCTTGAGAAGCCGAACATCTTTGCCGCAGGTCGTAAGTCTATGTGTAGCGACGGACGCCAGGGGGAGACAAACCAATCACATATCATAATAAACGTGATGAAGAGGACTGTCTGTGCCGCCAGTCCCCAGTAGGCATATCCCATGATGGCCATCACGACACCGATGCTATTAGATATGATAACAGAGAAGAGGGCTATCAGATTTACCTGTTTCACCTTCAGATGGCCATTGAGATATGCCCGCTGAACAGTTCCGAATGAGTTTATGACAAAGCCACAGAATAGGAAGCGCGCCAATGGCGTAAGACTCGGATCGTGGTTGAAATCGGCAATGTAAGGGGCTGCGAACCACAGTAGTAGATACAGTGTGGAGCTGACAAGAATGTTGAACCAGAATACGGAGTTGTACTCCTCGTGTGTGGGTTCCTTCTTGTTTATCAGTGCTGCGGTGAGTCCGCTGTCCTGCAGGTTGCTCGCAATGTTGGTATATATAAGCAGGACAGCAATCTTTCCATAGTCGGCAGGCGACAAAATATTGAGCATGATGAGCCCCAGCAGTATGCCTATCACCTGCATCGCTCCGTTGCCCAGCCCGCCCCAGAGCAGGCCCTTAGCTGTCTTGTCTTTCAGTTCGCTCATAGTAATATGATGTCTGGCACTTTGAGCCAGATCGCAGAACACATCTGATTATGAATTAACATTATATATTATGTACAGAGCCATAGAACCTGTAGTATTCTTCTTGCATGTGCTTCAGCGTGAACCGGTTTGAGGCATAGCTGTATGCTTTGTCGGCCAGCGCATCGCGATCTACTGTCGGCAGTACGTCTCGCAATAGATATAGCCATTGCTCCGTATCATTGTCTGTTACCATTAGTGGCCAGTCAGGAGGGAGCGTATCTGTCAACCCTGGAGCATTGTTGGCTAATACAGGTGTGCGAGACAGCGATGCCTCTATGGATAGTGTTGCCAACCCCTCATGTAGGGAGGGCATGAAGACATAATCGAAATTTCCCAGATATGCTGCAATATTGCTTATTGGTCCGTGGATGCTGATGTTTTCTTGCTGACTTAGGTCATCAAGCAAGTAACTTAGTGTTCCTTCACCGAAAATATAGAAGTGGTATCTCGTGTCTCCACTCATTCTTTTCAGTACATCACATAACGTACGAATACCTTTCTGTTCTTCCAATCGTGCAGCGAAACAGATGGAAATGCTTTCATTGGGAACTTCCCGGAGCAGGTCTAAAGATAAAGTGGTGGAGGTGGGAACTTCCACACCATTATATATTATAGGTGGTTTCGTTCCATATGTGGCTTCATAAAAGTTTCTCACCGATTCGGATATGCAGATGTTTGCATTCCGTTTCTGCATGAACTTTTCTATGCGTTTGCCGAGATTCTTCATGCCAGTCCACAATACCGTATTGTGGATGGTGCGAACTATCTTGCGGGGCTTAATGAAGGGAAATATCCGTAGTGTGGCATAGAGTCCGATGTCAGGAATTTCTGTATGAGAGTGTAGTATGTCGGGACGATGTCGTATCCACAGCCATACAAACCATAGAGGGAAAAACCAAGCGAGTGCTTTCTCTGCTACATAGTGCCAATGGAAAAGTATTGGAAGTGGTGCCCGATGCACTATGATGCCAGCTTGTCGCATTTCTGCAATCATGGAGTGTGAGATGTGCGAGGTGCCGCGAATAACTTCTATCACGTGCATTTCTATGCCGTGTGACTTGCCGCCTTTAGCAATGTTAATGGCAACACGTTCAGCGCCACCCAGATCAATGTGCGTTATGATATGGAATACCTTCATCAGTAAGCTTTGTATGTGCC
>CADCAX010000024.1 GCA_902799455.1 uncultured Prevotellaceae bacterium | reverse complement strand
AGCGTAAATCCAATAAGCATCAAAAATACCATAGTCTTGTTTGTTATCTTTCTATCGGTATATGCTAAATTCAGTATGTAAGCTATCCATAGCATTGATAGTGAATTTACTAATGAGTCTGGTGCTAAAGAAACCATTTCCTGCATTGTTATCGGCAGAAGCATAATGACAAATAATATTTTCCTGCCAAAAGGTATTAATTGTAAAGCAAGTATGCACAATGCAAGACTTAAAAGCGCATTGGCAACTCTACCACCATTAAATATCTTATATACTTTTGTTGACATCCAACCTGCCACTTTTATTCCAATTGCTTGAGGCAGATAACTAATTGGAGAATAAAGTGAAGCAGTCGGAAAAATATATTCTTCTGTCAAATCTTTATTAATCCTAACTGATTCATCTGAATATTGTTTCAGCCCCGCATGCATTTCATGACCTCCCAACTGAGCAGATCCAACATGATCAGATATCAGACTATAATTGGCTATTTCATAAGATCTCCAAAAATGTGTATGTTCATCAGGTACACCATCTAATGGAACATTAAACCAAAACATAAATGTCGCTATCGTCAATACAACACACATGATGTATAGTTCTCTCACACCATACAAAAGCATACCAACTACCAAAATTACGAACGCTGCAAAAATACCAAGCGCCATCAAAGGATAAGGCTCTTTATATTTGACCACATAACATCCATTTCCATCTTTAGTCTGCCACAATGCCAAAGCATTCTCCCCCTTATAGGTATCAACAATTGACAGATAATATTTTGATTTTGTTTTAAGTGTATATGGCTCATTTAATCGTAAATCATGGTAAACGTTATCCTCTATACTTTTTGTATTTATTCGCCATTCCTGCAAAATTTTATCATCCTCGTATAAACGAATGGTCATTGTTCCCTCATTTTGTCTTGCATACGTTCCAAAAAGAACAGATATTGCGTTTATTGGAGATTCTGGAATATTTTCTATTGAGACTTTCACAACAGAATCTGAAACTAAACAACATGGAATCTCGTTAGGTGTTACAGATGTCGTCTTCGTCGATCTCTCATTTAGAGTTACGCCAAAACATAACAATACGAAAAATGCAAATATTACTAATAATATTTTCAAAGAAGGAAAATACATCTTTTACCATACAAATCAGTATTTATAAACTATATATCTTACAAAAAAGAAATTGGTAATCACAGATATTATCAATGTTGGTATGAAAGCCACCCCCTCATTAAGCCCTGCAATATTTATAAAGAGCCACATCAAGGAGAAACGAACAATAAAAATATTAACTATGAATGCTACAATTATTCCTACCGCATTTTTTATAGATGTCTCTTGTTTAAATGACCACAATACGTTTGCAAAATAATTAAACACCAGACCACATGCTGAACCGCTGACTATCGCGATGCGATAACCCGTCCAATTGTGAAGAATATAAAATACTGTAGAATCTATTGCTATGCATACTACTCCAACTATACAGAATTTAATGAATTCCTGTATTTTTTTGTAGTCCTTTATGGCACATGACAATTTCAATGTTCAAGCAGTCTACTTATTCATTAGTATCTCAAACAACTGTCGATGTTTTTTGGTTAACACTTCTAATGTAATTCCACAAAAGAAGAACATGAATGCAAGCAATGTCAATAGTCCACATACAATCAATGTCGGGAAGCGAGGAACAAGCCCTGTTTCCACATAGTCAACCATAACAGGGATAAAGCCTACTGCTGCAATTAACAATAAAAACAACGTTATAATCGAAAAGAACAAAAATGGACGATAATCTCTAAATAAACGAGCTATCGTCAGTAGCACTTTGGCTCCGTCAACATATGTATTCATAGAAGACTCTGAACCTTCCGGACGATTTCTGAAGACGAAAGGGACCTCTTGAATATAAAAATTCTTATCTAAGGCATGTATCGTCATTTCTGTCTCAATCTCGAAGCCCCCACTCAATACAGGGAAATGCTTCACAAAATTTCTCGACATAGCCCTATATCCGGACATGATATCGCCTATCTTTGCACGAAATATTTTGTTAACGAGCTTCAAAACCAAAACATTTCCGAAGTTATGAAAGCTTCTACTATTTACTTCCTTATAGTTTGTTGATAACCTATTGCCGATTACCATATCAACTCCATCTTCAATAACCATACGGCACATTTCAGGTGCTATATCTGATGGCATTTGATCATCACCGTCAATCATCAAGTAACAATCCGCATCGATATCGCGAAACATCGAGCGCATTACATTACCCTTACCTTGTCTTCTTTCATATCGCACGATAGCACCAGCTTCACGTGCTATTTCGTCTGTATGGTCTGATGAGTTGTTGTCATAAACATAAACATCTGCTTCAGGCAACACAGATTTAAAATCGTTAACAACCTTACCTATAGTTTTACTCTCATTATAGCAAGGAATCAATACTGCTATTTTGCTCTTCATATGATATATATTTGCCGCAAATTTACAAAATAGTTTTCATATATCCAAAGATATATGGACAAAATTAACAAAAAGCTTACAAACATTTTGTTATATCACGATTTATTTTTATTTTTGCAGGCAGAAATTTTATGTTCATGGGCCGAGAACATATGTTCATGAGCGATGGACATATGTTTAAGGACTGAGAACATATGTTCAAGGGCTGCGAATAGAAAATCTGTCTAGAGGAAAGAAAAAATATATAGGGAAGAAAATAAAAATCCATAAGGAGAAAGAAAATAATATATAACCAACAAAAAAACAAGAACTATGGCAAAGTACATTTTACAGGAGCTACCAGAGGAATTGACAAACGGTAAAAAGGTCGTATTCCCCAAAATGGATAACTATACATTGTTCGACAATGACAAAGTCATTGAGAAGATGACTGAACAAGACTCCTCACTACGCAAAGGGAACATACGAAGCGTTATGGAGGCTCTTACACAGGCGATGAAGACTTGTCTGCCTCTCGGACACACTATGAAGATTGATGGTTTGGGTGTTTTCTCTCTTTCTCTGGAATTTGATACCAGCACTCCTTCTGAAAACGAGATAGCAAAGCAAAAGAAAAAAGGCGCAACTGACGATGACCCAAAGACCAGTCATCGACATGTAAGAATCAAGGGTATTAACTTCAAGCCCGATGCCAAGCTGATAGAAGCCATGAATCGCGAAAACAGCTTTGAACGTGCTACACCAGAGGTTATAACACCAAGGAAAGAAAAATATAGCCTTGAAGAAAGAATCGCCAAGGCATTGGAAATCATAGAGAAGAAGGGCTATATGACGCTTAGTGACTACAATATAGCCACTTCACAAAGTCGCACAAGCGCCTCAAATGACCTTAAGAGGATTGTCGATAATCCAAAATCCCCAATCACAACCAGAGGTGACCATTCACACAAAATCTGGGTAAAGAAAGAGGATTAAGGAACAGTCTTACAGATTTGCATCAAATTTTGCCTGTAGGGTTGCCTTATTGCCAGCGCCTACGAATTTGTCAACTACCTCACCATTCTTGAAGAATATGAGTGTAGGGATGTTGCGTATGCCCAGTTCCATAGCGATATCTTCGCAATCCTCTACATTACACTTGCCAACAACCATTTTGCCGTCATACTCTTCAGCCAACTGAGAGATAACTGGGCCTATCATCTTACAAGGGCCACACCATTCTGCCCAGAAATCAACTACGAGAGGCAACTGTCCATTCTTCAGTTCTTCGAAGTTTTCGTTTGTGATTCTTACTTCCATAATTTTAATGTTTTAAAGTTAATAATTTGATTATCTCAATATGTCTTAGAAACCATCGAGTTCGAAGTATTCATCCTCCAAGTCTCGAGTAGATTTCTTCTTTTTATCATTATCTTCTTCTATGATAAACTCTTCCACCTCCTGAACAGGGGTATCTGTCTGATTTTCTTCTATCTCTATCACCTCAGTATCTTCTGCCTGCTTTGTTGAAGTTCCATTATCTTCAATGATAAACTCATCCTGAGTAGCAGGAGTTGTTGGAGCAGTTTCTACAGGAACTGCTATCTCCAGCTCTTCTGTTTTAGCAGGAGCTACTGGAGCGGTCTCCACAGGAACTGCTATCTCCAACTCTTCTGTTTTAGCAGGAGCTACTGGAGCAGTCTCCACAGGAACTGCTATCTCCAACTCCTCTGTCTTAGCAGGAGCTACTGGAGCAGTCTCCACAGGAACTGCTATCTCCAACTCCTCTGTTTTAGCAGGAGCTACTGGAGCAGTTTCTACAGGAACTGCTATCTCCAACTCCTCTGTTTTAGCAGGAGCTACTGGAGCAGTCTCCACAGGAACTGCTATCTCCAACTCCTCTGTTTTAGCAGGAGCTACTGGGGCAGTCTCTGTCGGAACAGTTATCTCTGTTGTAGGAGTAACTGGTGCAGCAGTTTCTGCTGGAACTGTTATTTCTGTAACTGATGGTATAATAGTATTGCCATCATCCCCTGTCTCCTCTTCCTTCTTTTGTTCTACAGGCAAAGCCAAACCTGGAGCGACATCCTCTGTTGGGAGTATAGGCTTCACAGGATCTGCCTGTTCTCTCATTGCTCTGCGTTCTGCCTCACGTTCATCTGCTGGAGCTTTTTCTGATTTATCTTCCTTCACCTCTACAGGCAATGGCTCATAGAGTTTTTCTGCATTAACTGGTGGCAGAGGTGCGAAGTTAGCAACATAGAATGAATCGTAGTCATTATATGAGTACCTGCTATTGATGAGAATAAGATTCGGATGGCTGATGACAATAGGACGAGCCTTCTGCGAAGCCTGCTTAATACTCTCCTGCTGCAAGAGCATACGGGAATACTGGCGAGCCTCATCAAAATTCCTGAATCCATCGACTATCATATGGTGCATACCATAGGAGTCCTCAATACTGATATTGAAATTGCGCACCAGGAAGTTGGTGAAGTTATATCTCGCCATCTGGAAAAGCAGACGATTTTCATCCAGAGAATCAGGAGCATAGGCAAAGAGGAAGGCAAAGTTTATATCTCGCTCTTTCGACAATCCTGCCTCAGCAATACTGTCACCCTCATTGAGGGTAATATTGCGTCTGTCCCACATATTGGAAAGATCGAAACCAGCACTCCTCAACTGGCGACCAGCCTTAACCCCATTAATTATCATACCAGCCATCTCGCTGACCTTGCTTTGAGGATATTCCTTCACAACCTGCTGCATAGCCTCCAGACATGCCTCAGGATTTCCGTCATTAAGTCTTGTCAGACCTTCTATAAATATAAAGCGGTCACGATTATCACCTAATGGGAAGCGTTTTTCTGAGACTTCTGCATTTCCATAAACCTCATTGAAGCGATCTCCCCTAAAGGCATCATAAGTGGCACCATACAGAGAGTCCTCCAACTCCTTTCCAAATCGCGCATTGTCTGCAAAATACGGGTCTGTCAGAAGAATGGTCCACTTTGACTCAGGATAATACTGGCTCAAACTGTCCACATAACTTTGTGCAGTCGCAGGATCATTCATACGAGAATAGAGCAGGAACAGATGATAGTACAACTCATCCTTTGGAGAATATTCAGGATAGTCTCCCATGAGTCTGTCAAACTGCTTCTTGCTGAGAGGCAGGTTATCGAGTTTATCTTTGAAGATAACGCCAGAATTATACAACCCATCCTTTATCACCTCATGAGCTGCTGCCTTTGCCTCTTCGGAGAAAGGTATCTGTGCCAGATAATACTCTCGCTTATGAGGATCATTAACAGCAGAATCCATACGCTCCTCTTCTTTCTGCTTGGCTTCCTCCATAGCCATCAGAGAATCGCGTTGCTCATCTGTCATCATCTCGAGACTATCTGTCTCAAAGACGTTTTCTACAACAGTCTTATTATAACGTCTCCAGTCATCAACATTATCGCGCTTACCCCACATACGTTGGAAGGTTTGCTTTCCCTGCAATACTGTCTGAGGATTATAGAAATACCACGTTGTGGAACCACCTCTGTTCATGTTCATAACAGGCATCGTGGGAGTGGTATTCTTGTTTAGCTGACTGTTGTTGGAATATTTCTGTTGCAGTTGCGAGACCTTTTCTTCTGCTTCCAAAGCTTCCTGTTCTTTCTCTTTCTTGCGAAGTTCCGCTATCACCCTGTCAATAGCAGCATTACGCGAATCTTCATCCATAACAGACAACTCGAGCAGTGAGTCCTGCAACTCTATGGCATCAGTATATGGTACCAACTCATCAAGCACCTTAGAGCGATTCGACAACTGTTCATAATCTGGTCTGTCCTTATCCAGCAGTCCAATAGCCTCACCATAGCACCTGCGAGCATCTCCATACTTCTCCTTCGCCCAATAGAGGTCACCCAGGTGAAGCAACAAGACACCTTTTTCTATACCAGAGCGAGTAGCTTTCTCATTACCTGTCTCATAAGCAGATATGGCATTAGCCGTATCTTTTTCTGCAAGGTAGATATTTCCAATAGCATAATATACCTGATCAAGATATTCGCTATTGTTTCTGTTGCGAGCCATTCGCTTTAGGCGAGATATCATCTTCTTCGCCTGCCCCTGAGCCATCACCTCTGTCATCGAGATGCGGGCATTGAAAGCTAGCTCATAAGGAGGACTCTGGCGCAACACTTTCTTAAAAGCCGCATAGGCTTCTTGCTTATGCCCCATACTTCCTTCTATCTGTCCCAACAGGTAATACTCACGAGCTCGCTGTTTGCTTCGCATCTCATGTTTTATGACTTTACGAAGATAATCTGCAGCCTTATCAAGTTCCTCTGTATGCAGGTAATAGTCGCATAAAGTATAGTCCCATTCTTTCTGCGCCCTCCAGTCAATGCTGTCGCGTTGCATATTGCGAATCACATCCTCTGCATCATAGAGGAAATTATTTTCTATATAACATTTTGCCAACCACGCTCTAGCCTTACCATAGATAGAGGGCTGACCTTTATAAAGGCGCGACATATATGAGAATGTAGCAGCCGCCTCTTCAAATTCACCCTGATAGAACTGGGAGCGCCCCATCAACATCCAGGCACGCCATATAAATGGGTTGTACTCTTTTCGCGAAAGCCACTCTATGTCTTTCTGAGTCTTGCGACGATTTTTCTTCCATTCAGGCTTTGCCTTTATACTATGAAGCTGAATAGTCTTCTGCGACTTGGTAATAGCAACATCATAGTTTGCCTTACCAAGACTTCGGGAGGCCTTATTGCCAACTGTATATAGCGGAATCCGTTCAGTAAAGTTATCCTTATTTCCTTTTTCTTTCTCAAGGGAAGCATCAATATATGCCACAGTACCATTATAATATGTGTTATAACGGCCCGTAAAAGCGTGCCACTGACGAGTTATGCCCGTATTCTTTTTCGTAGAACAGGAGACAACTGTCAATAGTACCAGACAAATAATGGCAATATATTTAATTAATCTCTTCAATCAGGAATCCTACTTGTTTCAAATCATTCCAGAAATTTGGGTAACTCTTGCTGACCACACCAGGATTATCAATCTTTAATCCTGGGAACATGATACATGCTGGAGCAAACGCCATCGCCATACGATGATCTTCATAGGTGTCTATGACTGGTTCAACCATTGGTTCACACTTGGTTCCATCCCATGAAAGGACACCTTCTTGCGAGTCATCAATCACATATCCGAGTTTTCCCATCTCTGTCTTTAAGGCAGAAATACGATCCGTCTCTTTTATGCGAAGACTCTTCAGCCCAGTAAAGCGGAATGGTATATTCATCAGCGCTGTTGCTACGACAGCTGTCTGAGCCAGATCGGGATGATTGACAAAATCAATATCTAAACGTGGCAGCATCCTCTTATGAGGCGTCAATATGGCAGCATCACCTTCAAAACGGGTCTTGACACCAAGCATACTGAAGATGTATCGTATTGAGGAGTCGCCTTGTCGCGAACCATCCAAAAGACCAGGTAACACGACCCTTCCCGTTCCGTCATATTCAGAATCAGTCATCCTATCTTGTAAAGCGAGAATCTCATACCAATAAGAAGCAGCACTCCAATCATTCTCAATAACGAAAGGAACAGCCTGGTAAGGTTTCGGCTTTATGACAATCGTAGCTGCATCAAGCCACTCAATCTCCGCCCCAAACTCTTGCATAGTACAGATAGTCAGGTCTATATATGGACGTGATATCATCTCGCTGGTGAGATGTATCGTCAGACCATTCGTAAATACAGGTCCCACCATCAGCAAAGCAGATATGAATTGCGACGAAATATGTCCAGGCACAGAAATGTGTCCTCCATCAAGATGATGTCCGTTAATCTTTAATGGAGGGAAACCTTCTTCCTCAAGATATGTAATGTCTGCTCCGAGGCTGCGCATAGCATCAACGAGCAGACCTATGGGGCGATGTTTCATGCGTTCAGTACCTGTGATAACATGTTCACCACAAGGAGTCGACGACAGATAAGCCGTCAAAAAACGCATTGCCGTACCACAGGCCCTGATATCTATTTCATAAGGCATATCGCGCAGAGCGGCTACCATAACATCTGTATCATCGCAGCAACTGAGGTTCTCTGGAACTGTGTTACTTTTCGCCAAAGCACTGATAATTAACGCCCTATTACTGATACTCTTCGAAGCTGGAAGAGTAATCTTCGAATCAATATATTTTGGTGCTGATATAGAAACTTGCATACTGCAAAGTTATATTTTTTATCCGTGTTACACAAACATTATATAGAAAAAGCTCCCTTTTTCACACTTTTTCACGAAAAAATAACAATACCCGCTTGTAGACATCGTTATTTTTTAGTAACTTTGCACTTGAAAATCTCAACGATGCTGCATAGTTTTATCGGGATGTAGCGCAGTTGGTTAGCGTACACGTCTGGGGGGCGTGTGGTCGCCAGTTCGAGTCTGGTCATCCCGACAATACAATCGATCTGTATTTATCACCTGTTATGACGTCAGCATAGCAGGTGTTTTTTACTTAAGAAGTGAAGAGGCAACTAAAAATAGCTCTGATTATTGCGGCAGTAGCCATCGCAGCTGCATCATTGGTGGTAAGCCATTATTTAGTACGCGACCTGGAGGACGAGGAGCGTGCAAGGATGGAGATATGGGCCGAAGCGATGCACACACTGAATACAGCTGACGAAAATGCTGACCTGAATCTAGTACTAAAAGTACTGGAACAAAACCATAATATACCTGTTATCGTGACAGATGACGACGGTACTGTACAGATATCACGTAATATAGATATCACACCTACGACCGAAAACAGCGACAGTCTGGCATTACTGAAGAAGATGGCAGCTAACATGGAGGCACAACAGAGAGTTATAAAAGTGCAGATTGGGGAAAACGACTTCCTGAAAGTGTGCTATGACGACTCTCTATTGCTGACAAGGTTGGAATATTATCCATATATACAATTGGCAGTAGTAATGCTCTTTATTATCATTGCCATTTTTGCACTACTCTCTTCTAAACGTGCCGAGCAGAATAAAGTCTGGGTAGGACTGTCTAAGGAAACAGCACATCAATTGGGAACTCCTATCTCATCGCTGATGGCGTGGACGGAAATACTACGTGAGAACTACCCTGATGATGATCTGATACCAGAAATGGATAAAGACGTAAAACGTCTGCAACTTATTGCCGACAGATTCTCAAAAATAGGCTCTGCTCCTGAAATCAAAGATGTAGAATTGGGAGAATTACTGCAACATGTTGTGGAATACATGAACCGTCGCACTTCACAAAAGGTAGAGATAACCTACTCCACACCAGAAATAAAAGTTCAGGTAAATCCACAACTCTTTGAGTGGGTATTCGAAAATCTATGCAAGAATGCTGTTGACGCTATGGAGGGCAGGGGGGCAATACATATCTCTGCACATGCTGACGAGCACCTTACCATTATAGATGTAGCAGATAACGGCAAAGGTATCACAAGTAAGAACCTACAGGATGTCTTTACCCCAGGATACACCACAAAGAAACGTGGATGGGGATTAGGACTTTCATTGGCAAAACGCATCGTAGAAGAATATCACAACGGAAAAATATACGTTCTCTCCTCAGAAAGAGGCAAAGGAACAACCTTCCGCATTGAGCTCCGCCTTAACCGCAAGATAAAAGAAAACAGAAAACATTCATAAATAAATGACAATACTGTACGACAGCCCTATATTCGGCCCTGTTCATTCAAGACGTCTAGGTGTTTCACTAGGTGTAAACCTGATGCCAGCAGACGGAAAGATATGTTCTTTTGATTGTATCTATTGCGAATGCGGTCTTAATGGAGACCACCAAACAAAAAGCAAAAGGCCCACACGTAAGGAGGTTTGTGAAGGACTAACAAAAGTACTTCGCGAGCGGCACGAGAAAGGAGAACCCTTGGATGTCATAACATTCGCAGGAAACGGAGAACCTACAGGGCACCCTGATTTTGCTGGCATCATCGATGATACTATAGCAGCGAGAGATAAATACTTCCCTTCCGCCAAGGTTTCTGTCCTGAGCAATGCCACAATGTTGCATAAAGCAGATGTATTTGAAGCACTGAAAAAAGTGGACAACAACATACAGAAACTTGACACCGTTGATATGGCATATATCACGAAGGTGGATAGGCCTTGCTCTCCCTCCTATGATGTAAAGAAAATAATAGAACAACTGAAAGCATATGATGGCAAGGTAATAATACAGACTATCTTCATGCGGGGAGAAGGGGTGGACAATACGGGGGAGGAATATATTGCCCCCTGGATTGAAGCTCTCAAAGAGATAGCTCCTGAACAAGTGATGATATATACTATAGACAGAGAAACACCGACAAAAGGTCTAAAAAAAGCAGAACCTGCAATTCTAGACAAAATCTGTGAACGAATAACGAAACTAAATATCCCATGTACAGCAAGCTACTAACTATTGCAACTACACTATGTTTTTCTATCGGAGTTTATGCACAAAGTCCAATAGAACTTGCGCAACGTGCCAACAACTACTTCATGGCAAAATGGAGCGATCCCACCACTCCTACTAATTTCAAGAAACTCCGTCCCAGTAACCTATGGACAAGGGGGGTGTATTATGAAGGACTGATGGCACTACACGAGGTAGCTCCTGAAGACCGATACATGGAATATACTGACAAATGGGGGCAATTCCATAATTGGGATGTCTATGGTAGTAAATACACCACCACAGATGCAGACCATCAATGCTGCGCGCAAACTTATTTTGCCCGCTACAATATGGTTGGAGGAAAAGAAAAATACACTGCTATTCAAAAGAATTTTGACTATCAGGTAGCGCAAGGAGATACTCGTCGTTGGACCTGGATTGATGCCATACAGATGGCGATGCCTGCATATGCTATGCTGACAAAAATAACTAATGACAGAAAATATCTTGATTACGCCATAAAATCATATTCTTGGACACGCGACAGTTGTGGAGGAGGCCTCTTTAATGTTGCCGAAGGCTTATGGTGGCGAGACAAGAATTTCGTACCTCCATACAAAGAAAGTGATGGTAATAACTGCTATTGGAGCAGAGGAAATGGTTGGGTTTATGCTGCATTATGCCGCACCATGAGTACTTTAGACAAGAAGGACAAATACTATAAACTTCTGAAGAAAGACTACCTTGCAATGACTGCAGCTTTAGAAAAACTACAAAGAGAGGATGGCTTCTGGAATGCGAGTCTTGCCTCACAGGATTATGCAGGTCCAGAACTGAGCGGCACAGCGTTATTCCTATACGGAATTTCGTGGGGAATAAATAACAGATTACTTAAACGTAGCAGATATCAGGCTATTATTGACAAGGCATGGGAGGCATGTGCCTCATGTGTGCACAATGACGGATTCCTTGGATATGTGCAAGGTTCTGGCGACAGACCAGCTTCTTCACAACCATGCACCTACGTCAGAGAGCCAGATTTTGACGACTACGGACTTGGATGTTTCCTTTTGGGAGTAACAGAATACTACAAAACAACAAAATAAAACTATGAAAACTAACTTAATTATTTGGGCAATGATGCTTTGTGGTATCACTGCTAATGCTAACGAAAGAATTTCCCTGAACAGAAGCTGGACATTCACTTCTGCTGACGGTAAGAGCAAGACTATCAACGTACCTCATGATTATCTCATTGAGCAACCTTGGGTAGCTCCTGATGCAAACGAAAAAGCTGATAACAGCGACGCAGGCGCAAACATCAAGAGTCGCCTGTCAGCACGTGGCTTTAAGGAATTAGAAAGCGGCACATACACAAAGGCCATCATGGCAGACAATGCATGGAAGGGCAAGAGAGTGGTGCTCGACTTCCAGGGCATCATGTATGTGGCTGATGTATTCCTCAACGGCAAGCAAGTAGGAAAGACGGACTACGGCTACGTAGGCTTTGAGATTGACATCACGAAGAGCCTGAAATACGGCCAGGAGAACGAGATAAAGGTGGTATGCGGACAGGGTTCTCCGAAGGACTCACGCTGGTACACCGGTGGTGGACTGTTCCGCAATGTGGACCTGTACATCATGGATGCAAACCTTTACTTCAAGCGTCATCCGTTATATATCACTACAACAGACAACAAAATTGTAAATATCTCTGCCAACGTACAATGTAATACAAAGCAGAAAAATTACACTATGCAGGTTACCATTACCGACCCTAATGGCAACGTGATAAAAGAGGAGAAACAAACCATCAATCGCAATCGCAATTATCGTTATGGCGAAGAGGTGAAACTACCAACAACGACCATAGACAATGCAATGCTGTGGGATTGTGAACATCCAAATCTATATACAGCCAAGGTTACGCTGTATAATGAGGACGGCAGCGTTGCCGATGAGACATGCTCACGCTTCGGAATACGCACTGTGGAGATTGTCCCCAACAAGGGACTTCTCATAAACGGAAAGAAGGTACTGCTGAAAGGCAATGCCAACCACCACACCAACGGTGCCTTGGGCGCATCGGCTTATCCAAGGGCGATAGAGAAGCGCATAAAGCTGCTCAAGGAATTTGGCATGAACCACATACGCACATCACACAATCCTTATTCAGAGTCTTTCCTCGACCTGTGTGACGAGAACGGCATCCTCGTGGTGGATGAGTTGTATGACAAATGGAACAACCAATACGTCGGTGCAGGACGTGCAGAGTTTAAAGACTTGTGGCAAAGTCATGTACCAGAATTCATCACACGAGACAGGAACCACCCTTGCGTCATTGCATGGTCGATGGGCAACGAACTGCAGTCATACAACGACCAGCCATTCAACGACTTCGGCGTGACACAGTTTAAACTTATGAAGACGCTCATACAACGCTATGACAACACTAGGAAGGTTACCGTTGCTATGCACCCACGCTATCGCAATTGGGAAACGGACTCCTTACCATGTGACCTCGCTATGGTGACTGACTTCCAATCATACAACTATCGATATATGTACTTCCCAGGTGACGGGAAGAGATTCCCATGGATGACGTTCTACCAGAGCGAAGCTAGCGTATCGGCAATGGGTGAAAACTACTTTGCTATGGATCTTGACAAAGTGATGGGGCTCGCATATTGGGGAGGAATAGACTACCTCGGAGAGAGTCAAGGATGGCCTAATAAGGGATGGACTCAAGGAGTTTTTGATATCTCATTAGAGCCTAAGCCAAAAGCATATTATATGCGTTCTTTCTTCAAGGATGAGCCTATGGTACATATTGCTGTCACAGATTCTAAGGGTGACATGATGTGGAATGGTGTACAGACTGGCAACGAGGGGCAGAGCGACCATTGGAATCGCGTAGCTGGAACGAAACTTGAAATCACCACTTACACTAATGCTGACGAAGTGGAGTTATTCGTAAATGGCAAGAGTTGTGGCACAAAGCAAAACGATAAGAAATCGGCAAAGATGCGCAACCAGATACGCTGGAAAGACATAGAATACAAGGACGGCTACTGCGAGGCTGTTGCAAAGACTGACGGTAAAATTGTGGCACGCCACAGAATAGAGACTACAGGCAAGCCTGTTGCCCTAAAAATTGATAGCGACAATAGTACATGGAAAGCAGACGGAACAGACCTACAACATTTGCGTATCTATGCTGTTGATTCAAAAGGTCGCAGAGTACAAACAGCGACTGGAGATGTAAAAGTAACTATAGATGGAACAGCTGCAACATTAGCAGCCATGAGCAATGGCAATCAGGCAAGTGACGAACTGAATGTGGTAGACCATCGCATGCTATATAACGGTAGCGTACTTGCCATACTGCGTTCTGATGTTAAATCCGGAACCATTACTGTGACGGCTACATGCGAAGGACTCAAATCTGCAAAAGCTAAGTTTACAACAAAATAAATGTATTCAATCAATCAAATCACAACACTCATTGGTGCCCATCGCTGTGGTACAACAGAAAGAAACATTTCTTTTCTTTTAACCGACAGCAGGTCATTGGCATTCCCCGAAGAGACATTATTTTTTGCTCTTCGTTCAGAACGCAACGACGGACACAAGTATATTAACGAACTATATAACCGAGGCGTACGAAACTTCGTTGTAAGCAAACAACCCACAGAGAATCTTGCGGGAGCTAACTTCCTCGTCGTCAACGACACTCTCGAAGCTCTGCAAAGACTGGCTGAGCGGCATAGAGACAATTTCAACATCCCTATCGTTGGCATAACTGGAAGTAATGGTAAGACCGTAGTTAAAGAATGGCTCTATCAAATTCTAATGCCCTCTATGCGAGTTACACGCTCACCACGTTCATTCAACTCCCAAATCGGAGTACCGCTTAGTGTATGGAGATTGAATGAAAAAAGTGAAATAGGTCTCTTTGAGGCTGGAATCAGTAAGCCCGATGAGATGATGAGATTAGTTGACATAATACAGCCAACCATAGGAATCTTTACAAACCTCGGGCAAGCACATCAAGAAAATTTCCATTCTCTCGAAGAAAAATGTGCAGAAAAGATGTTACTCTTCAAGGATTGTAAAACTCTCATATATCCAGCAGATAATGACGTCATATTCCGCACACTAAAGAAGGCTGATTTCAAAGGTAAACAACTTGCTTTCTCATTTACAAACCCCGATGTGGCATTCTTCGTAAAGAAGGTAGAACCACAAAATGACCTCACACGCGTACATTATATTTATGAGGGTGAGGAAAACTTTTTCGACTACCCATCATTACTATCGCCTGTTGACTCTATTATCATCACAGCATTAGCTGCACTCCACCTTGGCGTCTCTCCGAAAGAACTCTCCGAACGCATGTCACAACTAGAGCCGATAGCTATGCGTCTGGAAGTTAAGGAGGGACAGCATAACTGCATTCTTATCAACGACTCATACAATAGTGATCTGGCATCTCTTGACATAGCTCTTGACTTCATGAATCGTCGACAGGACAGGCAAGGCCGTGAATTAACTCTTATCCTTAGCGATATTGAGCAATCGGGCATGAACAATGACGAGATTAGCCGTGAAGTATTCAACATGGTACAGAGACGTGGAATAACAAAACTTATTACCATCGGAAAACAAATAACATCTGCAATAGGGAGCATACAATTTGCCAACTACGAAGATACAGAGTCTTTCCTCATTTCAAGTACCTTTGGCACATTGCGTAACGAAATTATACTCATCAAAGGGGCACGACGCTTCAGATTCGACCGTATCACAGATCTCCTTGTTGAAAAAGTACACGAGACAACCCTTGAAGTTAATCTTTCCGCATTGATAAGCAATCTCAACTACTATCGCGACCTTATGGGCGAGAAGAAAATCGTATGCATGATTAAGGCTGACGGTTATGGCACTGGAGCCATAGAGATAGCGAAGACTCTCCAAGAACATCGCGTAGATTATTTGGCAGTGGCTGTAGCTGATGAGGGAGTAGCATTGAGGAAGGCCGGCATTACGGCAAACATCATGATAATGAATCCTGAGATGACCGCCTTCAAGACTATGTTCGATTATGACTTAGAGCCCGAAGTCTACTCCTTCCGTCTGCTCGAAGCTCTTTGCCACGCGGCTACGAAAGAAGGCATTACCGGGTGGCCTATACACATCAAGCTTGATACAGGTATGCATCGTCTTGGATTCCACCCCATTGATGATATGCCGCATCTCGTAGAATATCTGACACACCAAAGTGCCTTGATACCTCGCTCTATATTCTCTCACTTTGTTGGCAGCGATGGTGATGGCTTTGACGACTTCTCCAAGATGCAGTATGCCCTTTTCACAAAAGGAGCAGATGCTGTTCAGGCAGCATTTTCACACCACATACTACGTCACATCTGCAATAGTGCAGCCATAGAACATTTCCCCGAATACCAGGAGGATATGTGTCGTCTTGGCATTGGACTTTATGGTGTCAACCCTCGCACCAATAGCATAATAAATAATGTGGCAACATTGAAGACCACCATTCTACAGATTCGCAATGTTAAGGCAGGAGAATCCATCGGTTATTCACGTCGTACAATTCTCGATAAGGACAGTCTCATTGCAGCCATCCCTATAGGATATGCCGACGGATTGAACAGACATCTTGGCAATCATCATGCCTACTGTCTTGTAAATGGCCATAAAGCCGAATATGTCGGAAACGTCTGCATGGACGTATGTATGATAGATGTCACAGGTATCGACTGCAAAGAGGGTGACAGCGTAGAAATCTTCGGAAACAACTTACCAGTCACAGTACTTTCTGATATTCTTGACACCATCCCTTACGAATTGCTTACTGGTATATCAAATAGAGTAAAACGCATCTATTATAGGGAATAATTGCAGAAAAATTTAGCTTTTTGCTGAATTTTGTCGCGACTCAGCAGAGAAAATGAATTTTCTTTGCATTTGCTGCTCCAAAATTTGGTAGTTTCAAAAAAAAACAGTACCTTTGCACCCGCTTTCGTAAAAAACGAAGCTGCATTCGACGATGCCGTGAGTGTTTTAGTGACTGGCTTCACATGCATTCGAAGGATGTAATGAGAATTACTCACACTACAGTCACCTCAATGAAATTACTATGTATTTAGACAACGAAAAAAAGGTCGAGATTTTTGGTCAGTATGGTAAAGGAACAACTGATACAGGTTCTGCAGAGAGCCAGATAGCACTCTTCACATACCGTATCAAGCACCTTACAGAGCACCTGAAAGCTAATCACAAGGACTACAAGACAGCACGTTCTTTGACAAAGCTCGTAGGTAAACGTCGCTCACTGCTTGACTATCTCTACGATCGCGACATCAACCGCTATCGTGCTATCGTGAAGGCACTCGGCCTGCGTAAGTAAGATTACAAGGACATCAGATAATCCCTCATGAGCATGCAATGCTTTTGAGGGATTTTTTCTCTAAACTATAAATCATCCACTCAGAAAATGTATCTCTTTACATCTGAATCTGTTTCCGAGGGTCATCCAGATAAAGTCGCTGATCAGATTAGCGATGCCCTACTCGATCAGTTCCTGGCATACGACAGTACTGCACATTGCGCTATAGAATCATTTGTCACTACCGGACAGGTAGTTCTAATGGGTGAGGTAACATCCGAGGCCTACATAGACCTTCAGACCATAGCCCGCAAAACTATTAATCGCATCGGTTATACAAAGTCCGAATACCAGTTTGACGGCAATTCCTGTGGCATACTCTCAGCAATTCATGAGCAGAGCCAGGATATCAACCAAGGTGTCTCACGTGCCATCGAAGAAGAGCAAGGTGCCGGTGATCAGGGCATGATGTTCGGTTATGCCACCAATGAGACAGATCGTTACATTCCCGTAACACTCGACATTGCCCACCTCATCATGAAGACTCTTGCCGATATTCGTAAGGAGGGCAAGCAGATGACATATCTGCGTCCAGACAGCAAATCACAGGTGACGGTACAGTATAGCGACGATGGTGTACCAGAGCGTATAGACACCATTGTTGTCTCAACACAACATGACGAATTCGACGCCGATGCCCCAATGCTTGCAAAGATTAAGGACGATGTCATCAACATCCTTATACCCCGCGTCAAGGCACAACTGAACGATCCAAAGATGCTTGCATTGTTCAATGATGATATAAAATACCTCGTCAATCCTACAGGAAAGTTTGTCATCGGAGGTCCTCACGGTGATACCGGTCTTACTGGTCGTAAGATTATCGTTGACACCTACGGAGGTCGCGGTGCTCACGGTGGTGGTGCTTTCTCTGGCAAGGACTCTTCAAAAGTTGACCGTTCTGCTGCCTATGCTGCACGTTATGTTGCAAAGAATCTTGTAGCAGCCGGTGTGAGCGATGAGATCCTGGTACAACTTTCTTATGCCATTGGTGTAGCAGAGCCTGTTTCTGTATATGTTAACACCTACGGCAAGAATCATACGAAGATGACTGATGGTGAAATAGCAGCAAAGCTAAAGGATTTGTTTGACTTCCGCCCGAAGGCAATAGAACGCGCCCTAAAATTGCGTCAGCCAATGTATGTTGAAACAGCAGCTTACGGACACATGGGACGTCAGCCACACACCACAAAAAAAGTATTCACGTCAGCCTACCATCCAACAAAAGAGATAGAAGTAGAGCTCTTCACATGGGAGAAGCTTGACCTTGTAGAGAAGTTTAGAAGAGCGTTCCTGTAATGCGTGTCGAAGGACTATCCGTTCCCTACACCATATCCACGGACAATACGTTGTCCCTAGTGCTGCTGTTGTGTTCGTTGCTGTTAATCATGATAGTAATGCACTCAAGGAATGTCCTCTCGCTGCGTATACGCTCATTGTTCATTCACACCACAAATCTCAGCAACTACCGCCATACAAAAAGCGACAAACGGAAAGAATTGTTTCTAACAGCTCTATCAATAATGTCGCTATCGCTGATTGGGTATTCAGCTGAACTACACTACTTCGGAGAACCGCTCGCCACTAATCACTATCTTGTGATGGCATCCTATGCAGGCATCTTCATTACATTCCTGCTACTGAAACGTCTCCTGTACATGCTCACTATTCCCATATACTGCAATATTCAGCAATGGCGTGCATGGTATCATCTCTTCCGATTCACGACATCTCTGCAGGGACTATGGTTCCTGCCCATAGCTTTAGTCAACGTTTACTTTGGACTAAGCGCTCCAACAACACTGATTTTGGCTATAATAGGTATCACAATCACCTTTTTTGTTAGAATTTATAACGCATGGAGCATCTTTTTTAAGAAAAAAAAGTTGTATGTCCCATTTTTTTTGTACCTTTGCACCCTTGAAACCGTACCGCTGGCATTACTTGCAGGTACTTTAACATGTGTAGCACAAACATTAAAAGGCGCATAAAACAGTAACACTTCTGACATAAACACGATGGTAAAAAAGATTTTAGTTTCTCAACCCCAACCCACCAGCAATAAGTCGTTGTATTACACCATTTCCGAAGATTTTGGTGTCGAAATAGTCTTCCGACCTTTCATCAAGGTAGAAAGTGTCACCATTCAGGAATTTCGTCAACAACACATCAATTTCAACGATTATACCGCCATTATCTTCACCTCTCGCCATGCCATAGATAATTATTTCGCATTGGCAAAGGAAGCGCGTTTTAATGTACCGGAGACGATGAAGTATTTCTGTGTGACGGAGACAATTGCACTCTACATCCAGAAATACACCCAATATCGTAAACGTAAGATATTCTTCGGTTCGTCTGGCAAGATAGATGACCTCATTCCTTCTATGGTGAAGCATAAGAATGAGAAATATCTTGTGCCGGTTAGCGATGTTGCCAGCAACTGTATTACTGAACTTCTTGACAAGAATGGCCTCAACCATACCGAGTGCATAATGTACCGCACTGTCAACAACACCTTCTCAAAAGAAGAGCTCAAAGCGTTCGACTATGATATGGCACTCTTCTTCTCACCTACCGGCATCAAGGCCCTCAAGGAGACATTCCCAGACCTCAAGGACGGTGACATGAAGATTGGCACCTTTGGTCCTGCTACTGCTCAGGCAGCACGCGCCGCAGGTCTCTCGCTTGATATCGAGGCTCCAACTGACAAGTATCCTTCTATGACGAGTGCGCTACGTCATTACCTGCAAGAGATAGAAGAGTAACACGCCAAAAGGGAGGAACAGAAGAGATTGAGAAATGAAGAAGAACGGTTTTCCTAAGCGCGACCATCTGTGCAGCCATCTGCTCATAGAGCGTCTCTTTGAGCCGGGAGAGAGCAAGAGCCTGCAAGCCTATCCGTTGAGAATGGTATATCGAGAGGCTGAAAGCACACAGGTGCTCATATCTGTGCCGAAACGTTTCTTCCACAATGCTGTAGATCGCAATCGCGTCAAACGGCAGATACGTGAAGCATACCGTACAAACAAATCCATTCTTGCCACACTAAAGCCGCTCTCTGTGGCATTCCTCTGGCTCGACAGCAAGCATTATCCTACCAGCGTAATAAACAAGAAAGTATGCAACCTATTGCAACGTGGCTCAGAAATATTGGCACAGCAATCCTGTTAGCACCAATCATATTCTATCAGGTCTGCATCTCACCTTTCACACCAGCATCGTGTCGGTTCACGCCAACCTGCTCACAATACGCTAAGGAAGCAATAATAAAACATGGTCCCATTCGCGGACTGTATCTCGCAATACGACGTCTCCTGAATGAGCCCAAAGCGACCAGTGATGTCAAGCCAAGGTTGCTCCTGCGGAAAGGCTTAGACAGAACTGAGAGAACTTGGGATTATCGACGAAGTCAATTTTAAGAGATAATATGAAGAACTTCATTGAAGAACTTAAGTGGCGCGGAATGCTCGCGCAGATTATGCCTGGAGCAGAAGAATTGCTTCAGAAGGAAATGGTAACAGCATACCTGGGTACAGACCCTACTGCTGACTCACTCCACATCGGTCACCTCTGTGGCATCATGATGCTGCGTCATCTGCAGCATTGCGGACATAAGCCTATCATCCTCGTGGGAGGAGCAACCGGTATGATCGGTGACCCATCAGGAAAGTCACAGGAGCGTAATCTTCTCGATGCAGAAACCCTCTATCACAATCAGGAATGCATCAAGGCACAGGTGGCTAAGTTCCTCGACTTCAATTCCAACGAGCCTAATGCTGCCGAAATGGTCAACAACTACGACTGGATGAAGGATTTCACCTTCCTCGAGTTCGCACGCACCGTCGGCAAGCACATCACCGTAAACTATATGATGGCGAAGGACTCTGTCCAGCAGCGTCTTAACGGAACGGCTCGCGACGGTCTGTCCTTTACGGAGTTTACCTATCAGCTGTTGCAGGGCTACGACTTCCTCCATCTCTATCAGACCAAGAACTGTAAGATGCAGCTCGGCGGCAACGACCAGTGGGGCAATATGACCACCGGTACAGAGCTTATCCGTCGCACCCTCGGCAACGACAATGAGGCATATGCCCTCACCTGTCCGCTCATCACCAAGGCCGACGGCAAGAAGTTCGGTAAGACAGAGAGCGGTAACATCTGGCTTGACCCAGCCCGCACCTCTCCATATAAGTTCTATCAGTTCTGGCTCAACGTTTCTGACGATGATGCTGAGCGTTACATCAAGATATTCACCTCCCTCGACAAGGAGACCATTGATGCCCTCGTTGCAGAGCATCAGCAGGACCCTGGCCGTCGTGTGCTTCAGAAGCGTCTGGCAGAAGAGGTTACCATCCTCGTTCACGGACAGGAGAACCTCAACACAGCCATCGAGGCTTCAAGCATCCTGTTCGGCAAATCCACCAAGGAAGGTCTGGAGAAACTTGACGAGCAGACATTCCTTGACGTCTTCGAGGGCGTTGAGACATTCACCCTGCCAAAGGACCAGCTGGGACAGCCTGCCATCGAACTGCTGACACGTGATGACGTGAAGGTATTCCCATCCAAGGGTGAGATGCGAAAGATGGTACAAGGCGGTGGCGTATCTATAAATAAGGAGAAGCTCACCGACCAGAACCGTCCGCTCACTGCCGACGACCTTATCGGCGGCAAATACCTCCTTGCACAGAAAGGTAAGAAGAATTACTACCTCATAACGGTTAAATGACGCTCGTTGTCATAATAGCCTATTTTCTTTTACTCCTTGGGGTGAGCCGCCTGGCAACTTCAAGGAGTAATAATAATGTCTTCTTCCGTGGCGAGCGCAAGTCGCCGTGGTACATGGTGGCCTTCGGTATGGTTGGCGCCAGCATCTCCGGTGTCACATTTGTCAGCGTTCCCGGCATGGTGATACATTCCGGCTTCTCGTACCTCTCGGTATGCGCCGGCTTCATTCCGGGCTATTTCATTGTGGCCTATGTCCTACTGCCATACTATTACCGCCACGGCGTCACGTCTATCTACACCATCCTCAAGCCCCTCGGTCAGACAGCCTATAAGACGGGCGCATCTTTCTTCCTGTTGTCGAAACTGCTGGGCACGGGAGCGAAGTTCTTTGTGCCCTGCTATATCATCAGCCTCATGCTGGGATGGCATATCGCCCTCACCATCCTCATGCTCTTCAGCCTCGTGTGGTTATACACCCGTCGCGGCGGCATCAAGACGCTGGTATGGACCGATACCCTGCAGACGCTCTGCATGCTCGCTGCCCTAGTTATGATAATGTGGGAGGTAGGGCATATGGGGCATATAAGCCTTATGGGGCACATGGGGCTCATGAGCCAGGTCGGGCAAAGCTTTATGGGAATTTCCCCTGTGAGCCTTGTGCTTTCATTTCTTTCGGGAGCCTTTATCGTCATCGTCATGACGGGCCTTGACCAGGACATGATGCAGAAGAACCTCACCTGCAAGAGTCTCCGCGATGCGCAGAAAGACATGTGCAGCTATGGCTTTGCATTCCTGCCCGTCAATGCGCTGTTCCTGTTGCTGGGTGCTATGCTCGTTGCACTCTCCAATCAGCAAGGCATGCCCCTGCCCTCCAATCCTGACGACCTGCTCATCCGTTATGCCCTGGAGCACGTTCCCATCATCTTCCTTCTCGGCATACTGGCAACTTCCTTCTCTACCGTCGACAGTTCGCTGACGGCCCTCACCACAACCTTCTGCATAGACATCTGCGAGCGGCCCGACGACGAGCGTCTGCGCAAAGTGGCCCATCTCGCCATGGCCGTGCTCCTTGCCCTGTGTGTCTTCTGCTTCAGCCTCAGCGACACCAGTTCCCTTATCGACGTCATCTACACCCTGGTCGGATACACCTACGGTCCGCTGCTGGGACTCTTCTCTTTCGCCCTGCTTCACAACCGGAAGAGCCGCTATGCACCTGTCGTATGCATAGCAGCCCCCGTATTATGTTACGTCATCAGCACCGCCGTCAGCCATTACACCACCTACCGCATGGGTTACGAGCTGCTGATGCTCAACGGTCTGCTGACCTACTGCGGGCTGTGGCTTACCCGCAAGGTGGGTTAAAAAAAATCTTCGTTTTCTTGCATAGTTCATAACTTAATCGTACCTTTGCACTCGGAAACATAAGATAACATGTCTCGACAGCAAATTATAGACAAGCATAGTGGTCTCTTCTGGTACACACCCGAAGACAAGAAACACGACATCAGCGATGCCCTGCTCGTGGAGCGCATCCTCAACGACGGCACGCTTGACGACTTCCGTGAACTTATGCAGACTCTTGGCGGCAAGCGCGTTGCCGAGGTATTCTTTTCAGCTACAGGCCGGCAGAAGCAGAACTACTATCCCGAAATCTATCACTTCTTCTCACTCGTACTACGGAAATATGCATAGCGAGATTCTTAACGACCGCCAGCGTGAACTACTGCCCCTGATGGCACAGTTCCGCCGCGAGTACTACCTCGTGGGAGGCACTGCCATCGCCCTCTATTTGGGTCACCGTCGCTCCATCGACTTCGACCTGTTCAAGCCCGGAGCCATCAACCACAAGCGCAACCTCGACAAGATTACCTCCACGGCGTTCGCTCACACCGTCACCCGTCGCGTTGAGGAGCAGATGAACCTCATCGTCAACGATGTCAAGGTGACTTTCTTCCAGTACCCCTTCCCCGTTGAGCCTACAGCCCGCTTCGAGCAGACCTTCCGTCTGCCCACGTTGCTCCAGCTCGCCGCCATGAAGGCCTACGCCCTGGGCCGCCGCTCCAAGTGGAAGGACTACGTGGACCTCTATTTCCTGCTACGTGACCAGTTCACTCTGGCTGACATCTGCACCGAAGCCACGCACATCTTCGGCGAACTTTTCTCTGAGAAAATGTTCCGCTCACAGCTCTGCTACTTCGAAGACATCGACTACACTGAGGCCGTTGACTGGCTCATTGCCAATCCACCCACCGACGAGGAAATCAAGCAAGAACTCACAGAGATAGCGACACAACAATTATAATCTCCCCCCTGAACATCCCTACGCATTGAGGGTGTGGCGGTGTAG
>CADCAX010000023.1 GCA_902799455.1 uncultured Prevotellaceae bacterium | reverse complement strand
GGCAGAGATCATCTCTGCGATTTCCAGAATGGTGTCCAGTATAAGTTCCCATATATCCAAATTATTTCTGTTAATTCTTGTTATATTTTCAAAGAATTTCCGCACCATTGTTTGGGTTAGTTATTATGTTCCGCTTGCAAAGATACGAAAAATTTGATTAAGAGAGAAGAAAATGAATGAATTTATTTTCTCGAGCGTGAAAATTTTATCCAATAAGTGAGCAAAATACCAAACAAAAAGAAAAGTTTTTTTATTTTTGCTAGTATTTTCGAGCGTGAGTATCTTCGACGAAGTCAAAATTAGGAATAAAATTTGAACTATGCAAGAAAACACGAAAAAACTTTCGGGAGGACCCGCACTGTCTACGAATCCTCCCGTTGCCATTCTGGTCTTTTCTCTTAGTCCAGTTGCCATAAGAATCTTTTTCCAGAATAGTGTATTTCGTCACGACGGGCTTCGCCTCTTCACCCGTCTCCTCGTCAACGGCTCCCATGCCCCACGCTTGGTCGGTCTCGGTAGCCACGTAGCCGTCTGCATCGTAGGTGAAGGTGACAATGTTGCCTTCATCCATGTAGTTGCGATAGTTGATTTTGGTAACCAGACCCTTCTCGTTCAGATAATAGTCATGACCAGTCTCGTCGCTAGGGTCGTACATACCTTTGGAGATGCGCCCGTTCTTGTCGCGTTTCACTCCGCCCGTATAAAATTTCTCGATAGGCTTGCCATTTTCTGCCGTCCATTGTCCCTCTGGGTTAAAAGAGAGAATGAGCTGGTCTTTCTTACATTCCTTTACGGGACCACGAAGGTCGAACACGCCGAGGTCTCCGCGTCCTGGCTCATAGGTCTTCTTCTCTTGCGCTACTGTGTCAACAGCTGCTGCTACACTGTCAGAATCTGAAGATGACTGCTGCCCTGCGGTCTTGTTGCCGCATGATGATAAAAACAGTACCGATACTGCCGATAAGGCGAATAATTTTGATAAACTTTTCATGATTATTTTTTTTAGGTTTAGCGCTGCAAAGATAAGAAAAAATAACGAAAACCAAAACGAAAACGAAAAAAAATTTCTCTACCGCCCCTAATAACCACTTCGGGAGGACCCGCGCTATTTGCGAATCCTCCCGAAGGTGTGTGTATACCTTTTCCGTCCTACCTACTCTACCGTCACGGCGCAGGAGGCTGCCTTGCCTTCTCGTGAGGCAATGATGGTGGCTGTGCCCGGGCCGACGGGTTTTACCATAGCGGTAACTATCACCTCGGTGACGGTTCTCTTATTACCCGTAGGTCTCACAATGCCGTCGTCTGTCTTCACGCTGTCTTCTACTTCCTTAGAGACATATATCACCTCTTCGTCAGGAGTAACAATGGCGACGGCAGAGTCGGTCGTAGTCCATTCGACGATGGTTCTGTACGTAGCATTCTCGGGACCTACGGTGGCCCTCAGCTGAACAGGAGCATCACCGACGTGAAAGGACAACGTAGACTTGTCGAACGCGATGGAGCCGACACCGTAAATGATGTGGTCCTCGACATTTTCACCACATGACGTGAACATCATCATCACTCCGAGCAACAGGCCCGGCATAAGGCAGAGGTATGGAAAACGTTTTCTCATAGGTAAATATCGGCAGCGGGGCTGCGGGTGGAAAAAAAATCAGTTGTGGAAATTACGCTTGTCGTTGACGTGCTTTGCCTTACCGACAGAACGCTGTATGGCACCTGGCTCCTTGATGTGGATGTTTGGCTTGATGCCCACCATGCTGACGATGCGGTCGTAGAGTGGCTTGATGTATGGCATCTGCTTCGAAGGATTAGGAGAGAAATACTCCATGCGCAGTTCGACATCGAGGTCGAAGGTGTCTTCATTGTTCTTGCGGTCAACGGTAATGAAATACTGTGGTGTGAAGGCAGGGAACTCTGTCAGGCAGGTCTCTATCTGGCTTGGGAAGACATTGACACCGCGTATAATCATCATATCGTCAGAACGTCCGAGGATGCGGTCCATGCGCACTGCCGTACGTCCGCACTTACATGGCTCGTAGATGAGACGTGTGAGGTCACGGGTGCGGTAGCGCAGTATAGGCATTGCCTCCTTGCAAAGCGATGTGAAGACGAGCTCACCGAATTCACCCGGAGCACATGGCTCAAGGGTGTCGGGATTGATGATTTCAGGATAGTACATATCCTCCCACAGGTGGGTACCGTCCTGCATCTCACACTCACCGCCCACACCGGGGCCGCTCATCTCTGTGAGGCCGTAGATGTCGTAAGCCTTGATGCCAAGCTTCTCTTCCAGCTCCTTGCGCATGCCCTCTGTCCAAGGCTCTGCACCGAAGAAACCGCACTTGAGGTTCAGGTCCTTACGGTGTACCTCATCAGATTGCTCCAACACCTCAGCCAGATGTAGGGCGTATGATGGTGTGCAGGCGAGGACTGTAGAGCCGAGGTCCTTCATCAGCATTATCTGCTTAGCAGAATTACCGGCAGAGGTAGGCAGCTGCACTGCTCCCAATACGCCGGCAGCATCGTGTGCTCCCAGACCGCCTGTGAACAGTCCATAGCCATAGCTGACCTGTACGATGTCTCCCTTTGTGACGCCACCAGCGGCAAAAACGCGTGCAGCACCTTCCGCCCAACGCTCTACATCGCCCTTGGTATAGGTGCCTACGACAGGCTTGCCAGTTGTACCCGAGGATGCATGGATGCGAGTAATCTCAGACATGCGAACGGCATTGAGGCCGAAGGGATATTCGTCACGAAGGTCATGCTTGGTTGTAAACGGCAGACGGTGGATATCTTCGATGCCCTTGATGTCCTCAGGCTTGATGCCCATCTTGTCCATCTTCTTACGGTAGAAGGGCACCTTCTCATAGCACGTCTTGACAATGTTTCTCAGTCTCTCAGACTGTAACTTGGTCATGGACTCACGGTCCATGCATTCCATTTCGCGATTTAAAATCATTATATTTAATTATGAATTTTGAATTTTGAATTATGAATTATTGAAGCTTTTCAAACTGCAGGATGTCTTTTTTCCTGTATGCAGAACCCGTCACGATGCACAGGAGTTCTCCATGCTGATTCGTCACGCGTGTCTCGCAGAATGGCAGCCTGTGGTGATTGAACACCTCCGTCGTCTCGGCGACAAGCGTATCACCGAGCTTTGCTGACTGCAGGTATGTTATGCTGTTCTGCACACCCAGGGAAACTGGACCATGGGAATTAGTAACAGCAGCAAAGGTAAGGTCGGCAAGAGTGAAGTATACCCCACCCTGACAGACACCGGCAGCATTGAGATGATGTTTCTCAACAACGCAGGTAGCACTGGCAAAGCCCTCACGAACCTCTGTCAGCTGCATGCCATTTTCTGCCGCAAACCTGTCACCGGTATTTAAGAACTCCTTAAGCGTCATAGCACTTGAATATCTGGCTTACCCTATCACTGTTCATCTTTGGTGTTATGAGACTGACGAGGATAACGACAACGAAGCCGCCAACCATTGCCACAGCACCGCAATCGATAGGATTGAGGATAGAGTTGCCAACCAGCATATTTATCACCGTAAGACCTACACCCCATACGAAACAAGCCCACACTGAAAGACGTGTGACACCCTTCCAGTACAGTCCCAACATGAAAGGAGCAAGGAAGGCACCGGCAAGAGCTCCCCACGAGATACCCATGAGTTGGGCAATGAACTGCGGAGGATTGAGGGCTATCATCAGTGACAGTACGATGAAGAAGACTATGAGCACACGCATGATGACAACCTTGCGGCGCTCTATCCTTTCTGCTATCTCGTCGTTTATCTCACCGCCTTCTACCTCGCCTTCAATGGATTTCTTATCACGATAGATGAGGTCGAGCGTCATAGTGGATGATGATGTCAGCACAAGTCCTGCCAATGTCGACATTGAAGCTGAGAGCACCAGGAGTATGACGAGGGCTATAAGGAAGTCAGGAAGGGTCTCGAGCATTGATGGCACGATATTGTCATATACGAATTTTCCCTTCTCGCTATTGAAGGCCGTATCGACAAACAGACGTCCGAAACCACCAAGGAAATAGCATCCGCCTGCAACGATAAATGCAAAGATGGTAGAGATGATAGTACCACGACGTATGGCGCTCTCGTCAGTAATGGAATAGAACTTACCGACCATCTGTGGCAATCCCCATGTGCCGAGAGATGTCAGAACGACAACGCCAAGGAGCGACATCGGATTTGGTCCGAACCATGAAGCAAAGTCACCCGGCTGGAAGTTGGCATACATCGCTGCCCCCTTCTGCGTCAGGTCATCAGTATTTGGTGCGAGAACCGCCATCTTATCGACAGCTGCTACCAGACCGCCCTGAGAATTGAGCACAACGGCAATGACGGTAGTAATGCCAAAGAGCATTATGATACCTTGTATGAAGTCGTTGATGGCTGTAGCTTTGTAACCACCCAGAATGACATACACAGCCGTCAACACAGCCATTGTCACAGCACAGTATTCATAAGGAATATCAAAACCCATCTCAAAAAGTTTCGAGATACCCATATAGACACCAGCCGTATAAGGAATAAGGAATACAAAGGCTATGATTGAAGCTATAACACGGAGCCACTCATCATTGTAACGTGTTCCGAAGAAATCCGGCATGGTACGACTCTGGATGTGCTGTGTCATCAGCTTGGTACGCCTTCCCAATATGAGCCACGCAAGCAGCGAACCGATGACAGCATTGCCGACACCAATCCACGATGCTGACATGCCATATTTCCATCCGAACTGTCCTGCATAGCCTACGAAGACTACCGCAGAGAAATAAGATGTGCCATAAGCGAAGGCTGTCAGCCAGCCACCTACATTACGGCCACCCAATACAAAGCCATCAACATTCTTGGCTGAACGGCGGGAATAAAATCCGACGCCAACCATGATAGCAAGGAATATTACAGTTAAAAGAATCTTAATCAGCATAATTTTTAACTCTTAATTCTTAACTCTTAATTCTTAACTCTTAATTGTTAAAATGCCACCTGCACCTGTGTAAGAATAGAGCTGTAGTTACCACAACCGGTGACATCTTTCTGAGCCTGGCTCTTTGCCCAATATACATACTGAGCCTGCAGACGGCACTTCTTGTGAATCCAATACTGAACACCACCCATAAGCTTTGTCTGCTTTGTCTTCATATCAGTATTGTTATTCAGGTAATCGACCATAGCAACGACGTCAAGCTGCTTATAGACAGGTATAGCTGTTGATCCATATATACCGAAAGAACCTACATCGCCATCGCGACCACCGAGAGCTTCGCAACGAACCATAGCACAACGGTTCTTGTAATAGTCAGTACCTGTCACCTTAGACTTCCATTCAAAGCCTACTGCATAACGGTCCTTTCTGTATGTATCACCCACATTGATGGTGGGGTTCCATGGTGACTTTTCAACAGCACAGCCATAACCTTTCTGACCAGACACAGAGACGCGGAAATTAGGAGCAAAACGATATTCCAGTTTGGCAATAACATCCTTCTGGTTGTTACCGTCATTCTTGTTTATCTGTCCGCCATTGATTACCTCAACAACATAGCGGAGCTTGTCATTAAAGAGATTACCATATGCCATGAGTCCCATATCACGTCCGGAACCATTGTTGATAAGAGGGTCGCCACCACACAGGAAACCTACGCTCTGTGACATCGGAGAGATGGCTTCAAGTACAGTAGGTGACATCGGGTTCTCCATAGACAGCTCTATCTTTGACTGACCGAGGCGGAGATTAAACGCCTTGCTGGGACGATACTCCATATAGTATTCCATCACGTTACCACCCTTGAACTCATGCATAAAGAATGCATAGAAGTCCTTAGTGATATTGGCACCTACCATAAGGATGATGCGCTTCATATCGAAGGTATTGGTGTTGGCACTGCTGTTTCCCTCATAGAGATTTGCAGAATAACCACCCTGAGCATAGCCGGTAACCTTAAGGCGTGAGCCTACAGCCTCAGCCCAATACTTGGCATCTTTCTCTGCACCCTCTTCAGGAGCTTTGAGCAATGGCTGATGTGCCTCAAGAAAGGCTGCATCAGTGTCACCGCTGTAATCGGATACCGCAGGTAAAATCTTTTCAAGGCCTTTTGGTTCATCTGCGAATACTGCTACTGTGCACAGCATGGCAGAGAGCATTACAAAAAACTTCTTCATAAAAATAATTTGTGTTTTGTTGTTTTACTTTGTTTTGTATATCAGCATACCCTTACCGTTTTCAAGATAAGAGTACATATATGCTATGTTAACACCTGAATCGGTCAACTTCCTCAACACATCAGCAGCAGCACCGACTTTGTCTTCCACCGCTACGGCATTAACGTCTGTCAATTGGAGGTTGATACCTGCTTCCTTCAGTATGATATATGCATCCTCTGGTCTGTCGCATATCACACGATAGATACCATAGTCTTTTGTATCGGCAACTGTAGATGCTATAATCTGAATGCCTGCCTTGCTGAGAAGTTCGAGAACCTCAATAAGGGTGCCACCTTTATTCTCAATAAAAATGGAAAGCTGTTTCTTTGTCATAAAATTATCAATTATAAACGGTTCTTTTATCTACTACACGTACTGCCTTACCCTCTGATGTTGGAAGACTTCCCTTTGGTACCAGTTTCACATGAGGTGTCAGGAGTATCTCATCCTTCAGGGCACGCTTAACGTCCTTTTGAAGCTGGATGAGTCTCTGGTAGTCGTCAGTGAAGAGTTCTTCGAGTTCCACCTCAACAGTCATATTATCATTATTGTCGTCGGTGGTAAGAGTGATAAGATAGTTACTTGCGAGTTCCTTGAACTGCATCAGAATCTTCTCAATCTGTATTGGGAAGATATTCACACCACGAAGTACCATCATATCGTCAGAACGTCCCTTCATACGGTCTATACGTACATGGTTACGTCCGCAAGGACAACCACGGCCCAACACTCTCGTGAGGTCACGGGTGCGATAGCGGAGCAACGGCATTGCCTCTCTGTTGATAGAGGTAAGGATAAGTTCACCAATTTCTCCGTCAGGAACTGGTTCGAGGGTCTCAGGATCCACTATCTCAACGATATAATAGTCTTCCCAGAAGTGCAGACCGTTCTGCTCCTTACACTCGAAACCGACACCAGGACCGCACATCTCTGACATACCGAAGGAGTTGTAGGCCTTCACACCGAGCATATTCTCAATACGCTTGCGCTGCTCTTCTGAATGAGGCTCTGCACCGATAGCAAGAACCTTCAGCTTTGTATCCTTGCGAGGGTCAACACCCTGTTCCTGCATCACCTCATAAAGACGTGTTACATAGGAAGGAACAGCATGGAGAGCTGTCGTACCAAAGTCGGTCATAAACTTTATCTGACGCAGAGAGTTGCCGGCTGCTGCTGGTACTGTGAGCATACCAAGACGCTCTGCACCATATTGGAATCCCAAGCCACCTGTGAACATACCATAACCACTGGAGTTCTGGAACACATCATCAGGACGCAGACCTACCATCCACAGATTACGTGCTACCTGATTGGCCCATTCGTCAAGGTCTTTCTGGGTATGCAGTATGACAGTAGGATTACCTGTTGTACCAGAAGAAGAATGGAGGCGGACACACTCTCTCAATGGCACTGATGCCAGACCGAAAGGATAGTTGTCACGCAAATCCTGCTTCGTGGTAAAAGGAATGCGACGAATATCATCAATGCTGGTGATACTCTCTGGTGTCACACCTGCCTTCTCAAGGCGCTCCTTATAAATAGGATTATTCATACAATGAGCTACGGTAGCCCTCAAACGTTCTACCTGCAGAGCCTTTATCTGCTCCACGCTCATGGTTTCAATTTCCGGATCCAGATATTCTGATTTCCAGTCAGGAAGTTCTCTTCTGTATGCCATTAGTGTACATTGGCACCCATATCGAATGCCTTTAAGTTAGATTCTACAATTTGCTCTCCTTTTTTAGAGAAGATAGTTGCTACAGCATCACGCAGTGCCTCTGGTGATACTATTTCAAGAAATTTTGCCGCCATTCCGAGGAGCACCACATTGGCAGAACGTGCAGAGCCTGCATCTTTTGCAACCTCCTCGATGTCGAGCTGCACAACGTGATTTAGCGATGAGAGTTCTGCAAAGAGTTCCTCCTCCTTGGGGTAGTTAGGCACATTGACAAGTGGCTTGTTGGATGTTACAACGACACCATCCTTAGAGAGGTAAGGAAGATAGCGAAGTGCCTCCATTGGCTCCATGGAGATTATCATGTCGCATCCACCCTTTGGAATAAGGTCGGAATAGATAGTGCCAGTAGATAGGCGCAGATTTGACTGTACATCGCCACCACGCTGACTCATTCCGTGTACTTCTGCCTGCTTCAGATTAACGCCGGCACGTGTTGCCGCCTCACCTATGATTGTTGCGATAGAGAGGATACCTTGTCCTCCGACACCGCAAAGTATTATATCTTTCTTCATTATTTTGCCTCCTTATTGTTACGAGCCTTCTCACGAGCATGGCGAGAAGCAGTTTGAATACATTCACGACGTGGAATGATAACGCTGACCCCTTCGTAGTCTATCTCATCCTTGATAAGCTGTGTTATAGCAGGGATATTCTTTGGAAGAGGTGTAACCACATGCAGATGTGCAGGGTCCATACCCAATCCGAGACATATAGCCTCAAACTTATTGGTACCGGCACTGTCTTGACCACCTGTCATACCTGTTGTAAGGTTGTCGGAAATAATAACGGTAATGGCGCTATTGTCATTAATGGCATCCAGCAGTCCTGTCATACCAGAGTGTGTGAATGTAGAGTCACCTATCACAGCAATAGCAGGACGGAGACCTGCATCTGCAGCACCCTTTGCCATAGTAATAGAAGCACCCATATCAACACAAGAGGCAAGAGCCTTGAATGGAGGCAATGCACCAAGTGTATAGCATCCGATATCACCGAATACACGTGCATCAGGATATTCATTGAGGATATTCACCAAAGCGCCATAGACATCTCTGTGACCACATCCCTGACATAACTGTGGAGGACGTGCTACAAGATTCTTTGCAGGCTCAAAGAGTTCAGGAGCAGGAATACCGAGAGCTACGGCAACAGCGTCTGGTGTCAGTTCACCTGTACGTGGCAGATTACCAGTCAGACGACCTATCACCTTTGCCTTGTCGCCAATGATATTGCGAACACCTTCTTCCACAACAGGCTGGCCATCTTCCACAACGAGAATCTCGTCGCAGTCTTCTGCCATACCGAGAATCTGTTTAACAGGAAGAGGATATTGTGAAATCTTAATGATATAAGCATCATCACCAACGGCCTCTTTGACGTAGTTGTAACCGATGCCGCAAGCAACAATACCCAGCTTCTTATCTGCCTTCTCTACCTTGTTGAATGAAGACTTCTCACTTGCCTCAAGCATCAGAGGCTGTTTTTCGAGAAGTGCTGCATACTTCTTCTTTGCAATACCAGGAAGCAGCACCCACTGGTCTGTAGAAGGAGACAATGCATTCTCTTTCTGTGGGTCCTGAACAACTACATTGGCACGAGAGTGAGCCAAACGTGTTACGACACGCAGCAACACAGGTTCCTTGATAGCCTCAGACATTTCAAAGGCCACCTTCATCATATCATAAGCCTCCTGCTGTGTGCTAGGCTCAAAAACTGGTATCAGGGCAAACTTGCCATAAAAACGGCTGTCCTGTTCGTTCTGTGAAGAGTGCATTGAAGGGTCATCTGCTGCCAACACTACCAATCCGCCACCAACACCCGTGATAGCACTGTTAACGAAAGCATCGGCACAGACATTCATACCGACGTGTTTCATACACACCAGAGCACGCTTGCCGGCATAAGACATTCCGAGAGCAGCCTCCATAGCAGTCTTCTCATTTGTACACCAACGAGAATGAATACCACGCTCCTTGGCCAGAGGATTGCCCTGGATAAATTCAGTAATCTCAGTAGATGGAGTACCAGGATAAGCATATACACCAGAAAGACCTGCATGTATAGCACCTAATGCTATGGCTTCATCTCCGAGAAGAAGTTTTTTTTCCATGTTTTTATATATTTTAGATTCTAAATTTCATAAATTGCGGCAAAGATAATACTTTTTCCCATAATATCCAAAAAAAAATATTCAAAAGTTTGACAATAGTCAATAATTTAAACCTATTCCTGTGTTTATGCGTATTTTTTTCGTGTAAATCACTAAATATTAGTAAATTTGCATCCGAAAATATAATAGAAACTAACAAGAGAACATATTCTCTCATTGAATATTTAATTTAAAATTTTTAAAAGAAATGGCAGAAAAAAAGACCGCTAAGGCTGCAGCTCCTAAGGCAGCACCTGCTAAGAAAGCTGCTCCTGCAAAGAAGGCTGCTCCTGCAAAGAAGGCAGAAGCTACAAAGAACGAAGTTTATTTTGACGCAGTAAACGCTGGTTTCAAGGCTGGCGAAGTTTATCAGGTTCTCGCTGCTGCTGGTAAAGCAATGACAGTTTCTGATATTGCTAAGAAGGCTAAGGCTACCAACGAAGAGGTTATCCTCGGTATTGGCTGGCTCCTCAAAGAGGGTAAGGTAACAAGCGTTGACAACAAGATTATCCTCGCTTAATATTATCTCACTAAGAATAAAGCGTGAAGGATGACACTCATTCTTCACGTTTTTTTTATCTCAATTTTACAACCCTTGAAAACAAACAAAACTACTACCTACAAACTAGTACTTGACTACTTCCGCCAACAGGGAGAATTTGATACAGAGTTAGAATACGGCAGCGTATTCCAGTTGCTTATTGCCGTTGTATTGTCGGCACAGTGTACTGACAAGCGTGTAAATATGGTTACTCCGGAACTATTCTCAAAATATCCCGACGCAAAATCCATGTCCGAAGCAGAAGAGGTGGAGGTTTACGAATATATCAAGAGTGTCTCCTACCCTAATGCCAAAGCAAAGCATATAGTGGAACTCTCAAAGATGATAATGTCAGTATATGATGGTGAGGTGCCATCTGATATGGACTCTTTACAAAAGCTGCCTGGTGTAGGTAGAAAGACTGCAAACGTTATGCTGGCAGTTGCATTCGGACGCGATGCCATGCCAGTCGATACACATGTCTACAGAGTATCACACCGATTGGGATTGGTAGGAAAAAATTGTAATACACCTTTTAAGGTAGAGAAGGAACTTTGTAAACACATTTCAAAAGACGAATTAGGCAAGGCACACCATTGGCTTCTTCTTCACGGAAGATATGTATGCAAAAGCCTAAAACCACAATGTAGTATATGCCCTTTCGATTCTTTTTGCCCCAAGAATCTCGCAGATAGCAAACTTTAATACAATGACTTTATAAAAGCAATGAGGTGAACACCTGTTAGTGTCCACCTCATTTTTATAATATCCGATAAAATCTTTTTATACGATACCCTGTGCCATCATTGCGTTAGCAACCTTCATGAAGCCAGCAACATTTGCACCCTTAACGTAGTTGATGTAACCATCAGCCTCTGTGCCGTACTTAACACAGTTAGCGTGGATGTCATTCATAATCTTGTGCAGGTAGTTATCAACCTCCTCTGATGTCCAAGACAGACGCTCAGAGTTCTGTGACATCTCAAGACCTGAAACAGATACACCACCAGCATTAGCTGCCTTACCTGGAGAGTACAGTATCTTTGCATCCTGGAATACCTTGATAGCGTCAGGAGTTGTAGGCATGTTAGCACCCTCAGAAACAGCAATTACGCCGTTAGCAACGAGAGTCTTAGCTGCTTCTTCGTTAATCTCGTTCTGAGTAGCAGAAGGCAGTGCAATTTCGCAACCCTTCTCACCCCAAGGCTTCTTACCCTCAACATACTTAGCTGTAGGATACTTCTCAGCATACTCCTTGATACGTCCACGCTGTACGTTCTTGAGCTCCATGATATAGTCGAGCTTTGCGCGGTCAATACCGTCTGGATCATATACATAACCGTTTGAGTCAGAACATGTCATAGGAATAGCACCGAGCTGGATGAGCTTCTCCATTGTATACTGAGCAACGTTACCAGAACCAGAAACGAGAACCTTCTTGCCCTTGATATCGATGTTACGTGTCTTCAGCATGTTAAGCAGGAAGTATACGTTGCCGTAACCTGTTGCCTCAGGACGAATCAGAGAACCACCGAATGAGAGTCCCTTACCTGTCAGCATACCTGTGAACTGGTGCGTGAGCTTCTTGTACATACCGAACATGTAACCTACCTCACGGCCACCTACACCGATATCACCAGCTGGAACATCCTCGTCAGCACCTACGTGACGATAGAGCTCTGTCATGAAAGCCTGGCAGAAACGCATAACCTCTGCGTCGCTCTTACCACGTGGAGAGAAGTCAGAACCACCTTTCGCACCACCCATTGGAAGTGTTGTCAGAGAGTTCTTGAAAGTCTGCTCGAAAGCCAGGAACTTCAGAATACCGAGGTTAACTGACTTGTGGAAACGGATACCACCCTTGTAAGGGCCAATAACGTTGTTATGCTGGATACGATAACCCATGTTTGTCTGAACGTTACCCTTGTCATCAACCCATGATACGCGGAACTCAATCACACGATCTGGAATACAGAGGCGCTCGATAAGATTTGCCTTTTCAAACTCTGGGTGCTTGTTGTACTCTTCTTCAATAGTTGGAAGTACTTGAGATACAGCCTGAATATACTCCGGCTCATTTGGAAATCTCTGCTTGAGATTTTCGATTACTGCTTGTGCATTCATCTTTTTTACCTTTTTTATTTTAAATAATGTGTACCAATATTCATTTCTATGATAAATAAGGTACGTTAACTGTCATTTTGTTTGCGCTTGTGTTGCTGTTTCTTAATTTGTGGTACTTTTTCACCGCTTTTTATACCACTTTATTGATTTACGGATGCAAAATTACACATTTTTCCTGAAACAAACAAAAAAAAGTTGCAGAAAATGCAACTTTTTCTTTAAAATCTTACACTTTGCTCTAAATTACCAACTTTTCAGTACAAAGTGTCAGTATTTTTTACACAATTCTGTGTGCGCTAACAACTATTTATCCTTTGCAAGACGCAAACCTACAGTCACGGCCTTAAATTCCGGACCATAATTTTCACGTGAGGCGGTGCGACATTCTGTTGTAGTGCTGATAAAAGAACCACCACGTGCTACGTGTGCAATGGCATCACCACTCTTGACAACAGGGTCAATCTCCAAGGTATCTCTATATTTCTCGAAGTTATCTTCTACCCATTCTGACACATTGCCATTCATGTCTCGCATATCGAGTTCATTTGGCATATACTGTCCTACAGGATGAGGGGTGCCGTTAGAAGTTGCACGATAGCAAGCCACGTTATCAAGATACTTCGAACCGCTATACTGATGTGAAAATGTCTTGCTTGCTCCACGGGCAGCATATTCCCATTCTGCTTCTGTTGGCAGACGGAACTTCTCACCAGTCTTTTCAGAAAGCTTCTTAACAAACTTCTGGGCATCACTCCATGTGATATTCATCACTGGGAGAGTAGGATCATCTTTGCCATCATACTGCTTAATATCTGAAGGGTTACTTCCCATCACCTCGTTCCACAGTTCCTGTGTCACCTCTGTCTTACCAATCCAATAACCCTTGGTAATCTGAACATCATGTGCTGGCAGTTCTGCAAAATTATCAAAGCCATCCTGTTCTGATGTAGCTCCCATACGGAAATTACCTGGTTCCACATACACAAGGTCAAACTTTGCATCACCAACTTCAAATGTCTTTGTTTCACCCTCTTTGGGCTCTTCAGCACTGCCGCAAGAAGTAAGCATAGCAGCAGATGCAGCCATAACAATGGCAATTGTCCTAATTCTGTCCATAGATTTTATGAGGTTTTCGTCATGTTTTATTCCTTTGATGGCAAGCAGATAAACCACAAATGCCACAACAGGTACTAAGCTTGGAGGCCACAGATAGAAGCTTCCGTGCCAATATACATAGTAATTGTTATAACAGTAATATGCAAGCCACGCAATGATTAACAGAATACCAAACTTGCATAACGTTTTCTGCAGAGCACGATTCTTAAAAAAGAATATCGTGATAAAACTGAACAATGCTGTTACTCCGGCAACGCTACTGAGAATATTCCCTTCCAGTCCATTCTTGGGCATATAAGCTGCCAATGCGCCCATCAGCAATGTCACCACCAACAGATATATCGTTTGCTTACGCTGCCACATAATTCTTCTTAAAAATCATCATCATCATCGTAGACTTCCTGTGAAGGATCCTTCCAATAGATTTCATGATTCAGAAATTCCTCAGTTGCTATTAGCGATGGCTTTGGCAACTTCTCATAATAGCGGCTGATTTCTATCTGCTCACGATTCTCAAATACCTCCTCAAGTGTATCGCTGTAGTTAGCAAACTCAGAAAGTTTCTTACTCAGCTCTTGCTTAATATCCTGAGATATTTGATTTGCACGTTTGCCGATTATTGCAACACTCTCATAGATATTATCTGTTGTGTCACAAAAATCCATCAGGTCACGTGTAACAGTGTTTGTAGGTGCTTTACTCTTCTTGTAATCCATCTTTTATAAATCTTTTACATTTTTCAATATATTTCTCCGCCAACTGGCGATCTTTCGAATCTGGGTACTCATTTATAAAACCATAGCACTCATCCTCCGCATCCTGGTAGCGCTCTGACTGTTTAGCGTGAACGCTATGATAGGCCAGCGCATATTTGCTTTTCATAATGAGTGATGCGAACTCCTCACGATATTTTGAGAAGGGGTATTCCTTTATCGCATTCTGGGAAGTCACGATGCAGGCGTCATAGTTGTTGCCTCCACTGGTGCAGTTTCCGAAATATGTTCCAAGGTTATAATATAACTGGGCATTGATAAGCTCCTTCTTCACCAGGATATCCTGAAGCTCATACAGTTTCTGCTCTGCCACCTTGCGATGCGCACTTTCAGGGTACATATCCATAAAGTCCTGATATGCCTTCATTGCTGCATATGTAGGTGTTTGGTCCAATCGTGGCTCAGGAACCGTGTTATACAAACTCTCGCCCACAAAGTACGAAGCCTCCTCTGCAAACATACCCTGTGGATAAGAAGTGCTGTATTTCTTGAATATTTCCGATGCCGAATCATAATCGCCATTACGATATGTTGCCACAGCATACAGGAACAGGCACTCTTCCCCCTTTGTGGTTCCCTTCATAATAGTCACGAGGTCACCCAGCAGTACTGACGCTTGAGAAAATTTCCCTTCAACAAAGCATGTCTTGGCATATTCATACTTGTACAGATAGTCATTAGACTTATACACAGCATTAAATTCTTTTGCACAACCAGACAAAAGAACTGCCACCATCACGAATATGATATATATATATTTAACGCGCATACGCAAAAATTCGGCACAAAGGTAATAAAAAAACATGAGACATGCATCACACTTATCATTTTTCATGAGAAAATTAAGATTTTTTTAACAAATACGACCTACATAAAAGAAAATATTGTACCTTTGGGGTCGCATTTTGATTGCACCTTCGCATTTATGAACGAGTATAAGCTTACCTCAAAATACAAACCCACCGGTGACCAACCCGAAGCCATTGCACAGCTGGTTGAGGGTGTACGAAGCGGTCTTCCGGCACAAGTTCTGTTGGGTGTCACAGGTTCCGGAAAGACATTTACGATGGCAAATGTCATTCAACAGATTGGTAAGCCTACTCTTATTCTTTCTCATAATAAAACTCTTGCAGCACAGCTTTACGAGGAGATGAAGGCTTTCTTTCCTGAAAATGCTGTAGAGTATTACGTGTCTTATTACGATTATTACCAACCGGAATCTTACCTGCCGTCCACTGATACATATATCGAAAAAGACCTTGCCATCAATGAAGAGATTGACAAGCTTCGTCTCCGTGCTGTTTCAGCCCTTCTCTCAGGCAGACAAGATGTTATAGTAGTAAGTTCAGTATCATGCATTTACGGCATGGGAGGGCCTTCCACTATGCAGGGTTCGGTAATAACGATTAAGAGAGGGCAGAAAATTGACAGAAACGATTTCCTACGCAAACTTGTAGATGCACTGTATGCCAGAAACGATTTAGAGTTAAATCGTGGAGAGTTCCGGGTTAAGGGCGACACTGTTGACATTGCCATGGCATACTCCGACGGCATCTTGCGTGTCACCTTCTGGGATGATGAGATTGATGACATTTCCGAGCTTGAGGCAACCACCTATCATCATCTGGAATCCTTTGACGAATACCAGATTTATCCTGCCAATCTTTTTGTCACCACCAAGGAGCAGCAGGAATCTGCGATATATGCCATTCAGGATGACCTCGTTGCACAGATAGATTACTTCAAGAGCATCGGTGACGAACTGAAAGCCCAACGCATTAAGGAACGTGTGGAGTACGACCTTGAAATGATTAAGGAACTTGGTCACTGTTCCGGCATCGAGAACTATTCCCGCTATTTTGACGGCAGAGCCCCTGGCGAACGCCCATATTGTCTGTTCGACTTCTTCCCTCACGACTTCCTTATGATGATTGATGAGAGCCACGTTTCCATTCCCCAGATTCGAGCTATGTATGGTGGTGACCGAAGCCGCAAGCAGAACCTTGTAGAATATGGTTTCCGCCTGCCTGCTGCTTTCGACAACAGACCGTTACGCTTTGAGGAGTTTGAGCAGATGCTCAACCAGACCATTTATGTCTCTGCCACTCCTGCGGAATATGAATTAGAGCAGGCAGAGGGCGTTGTCGTAGAACAGGTTATTCGCCCTACAGGACTTCTTGACCCGCTCATTGAGGTGCGACCTACAGAAAACCAGATTGACGACCTCCTTGAGGAGATACATGTCTGCAGCGAGAAACACCAACGCGTACTCGTTACCACCCTTACGAAACGCATGGCAGAAGAACTCACCACATACCTTCTTAACAATGGTGTGAAGACCAGCTACATACACTCCGATGTCAGCACACTCGACAGAGTACAGATACTCAGCGACTTACGTGCCGGAAAGTATGACGTTCTCGTAGGCATCAACCTGCTCCGCGAAGGTCTCGACCTGCCGGAAGTATCACTGGTTGCCATTCTCGATGCCGACAAGGAGGGATTCCTCAGGTCTCATCGCAGCCTTACCCAGACAGCAGGACGTGCAGCCAGAAATGTGGATGGTAAAGTCATAATGTATGGCGATACCATTACTGAGAGTATGCAGCAGACCATTGATGAGACCAATCGCAGACGTGCGAAGCAGATAGCATACAATGAGGCCCACGGCATCGTGCCTCAACAGATACAGAAAGACCTCAACCGCAAGACTATCCAGGCAGTGGTAAAGAGTGACGCGACACTGTCAAAACTCAAGATGACAGGCCGTGCTTCCGGTACTCTCGGAACAGCATCCGTAGTTGGAGCAGAACATGGTGCTATTGCATATATCGAACCAGAATACGAATCCTCTATGGTAGCAGATCCTATAGTTGATGTCATGTCAAAGGAGCAGATAGAGAAGGCTATCGAGACAGCAACAGTACGTATGAAAGAAGCTGCCAAGAATCTTGATTTCCTCATCGCAGCCCAGTATCGTGATGAGATAATAGCATTGAGGAAGAAGTTATGAGTACAGGGTTTCAGTTTCAGCAGTTCTATGTCCGACATGACAAATGTGCCATGAAGGTCGGCACAGACGGTGTATTGCTTGGAGCCTTAGCAACAGGGGGACAACACATCCTTGACATAGGCACCGGCACAGGTCTGTGTGCCTTGATGCTGGCACAACGTTTCACCGATGCTTGCATCACAGCTATCGACATTGACCATGATGCTTGCCAGCAGGCAACGGAAAATGTTGCAAACAGTCCGTTTACGGAGCGTATAAAAGTCCTCCATACATCATTGAGAGAATATGCCTCCACCTGCGATGGCCACTATGATTCTATCATCAGCAATCCCCCATTCTTTGAGGAATCGCTGAATTGCCCTGACAAGGCACGTAATGACGCCAGACACACTTCCTCCCTACCCTTTTCCGAACTCATTTCGTGCAGTAAGCAAATGCTTACCGACGACGGTACTCTGACACTTATTCTGCCCACTACAGCGCTGTCGCGTATAGAGTCAGAATGTTCCTATAACAACATGTTTATAGTCCGGAAGATTTTTATTTGTACGACAGAAAAGAAAGCCCCCAAACGCATCGTATTATATATAAGGAGGCACCGCGCACCCGTTGAAAGCGAGACACAGACTTTGATGGTCAAAGGTTCAAGGAATTCAATGGTCAATGTTCAATGTTCAATAGTCCAAAGAACCCCTTGGTATGAGGATTTGACAAAAGATTTTTACCTTTCTCATACCCCATCTGATAAACAGCCTTGATTTTCTTTTCATTCATTTCCGTGCGGCCAATGCCAAGAGGGCAATCCGGAGCAACTATGATGATATTACCCTTCTTCTCTTCCTGAGCAATATACTCCAGTTCCTCATTATACATCAGGTGCCTTCGCTCCATTATCTTTCCCACCATCGGATATTTCTTGCTGAGCAGTTTTATCAGCCACGTTATCTTCATCTTTTTCTTGAAATAATCCCTTGGCTGCGTCAGGACAACGATATTCTTGTCATACCCCATCTCCTGAAATTTCTTCAGCGGGATAGCATCCACCATACCACCGTCCAGGAGTGTGTAACCGTCTATCTCCACAGGCGTTGATACCACAGGCATCGATGCCGTTGCCCTACACCACTCCATCTCGTGATGGCTGAATTCCTCCATCTTGTGATATACCGGCTGACCTGAAAGAATGTCAGTACAAACCATCCAGAAGTCTGTCGGATTAGCATCAAAGGCCTCTTTGTCAAAGATATCTATCTCGAAAGGCAGCACATGATACGAGAAATCCGGAGACACAATATTTCGGGTCTTCAGCAGACATTTCCATCCCATGTAACGTGGTTCGTTACACATAGCAAGGTTATACCTCAATGCGCGTCCCCTCTGGCGAGATTTATAGTTCACGCCAAACAAGGCACCAGCCGACACTCCGATGATGCCATCGAACTGCAAGCCCGCCTCATCAAAAGCATCCAAGACACCACTGGTAAACATGCCCCTGAGGCCACCACCTTCTAAGACTAATCCGTTCATGTAACGTTTAAAGGTTAAAGGTTAAAGGTTAAAGATTAAAGAAATTATGAATTATGAATTATGAATTATGAATTACTTCGACCCTACATACAGCAACAGCATTGAGAGAATGACGAGAAGTAGGTCAACGGCTTTAGCACGAAGATTCTTCTCGTGGAGTATTATCGCTCCACACAGGAAGCTGACAATGACACTGCCCCTGCGTATCATGGAGACGATACTTATCATAGCACCGTCGAGACCGAGAGCATAGAAATATACGAAGTCAGCACAGGACAGGAAGATGCTTATCAGCGGAATGCCCCAATGCCAATGGAAAGGCGTAGTCTTCTTACGTGTTGGCCACCACAGGAACAGCAACATAACAGCCATCATAAAAAACTGATATATGTTATACCACGACTGTACCGCCATCTTATTGAGTCCCACGCCACCATTATCGGGAGGCGCCATGAGGTATTTGTCATAAAGGCCCGAAATGGCACCCATCACATTGGCAAGGAAAACAAAATATATCCACTTGTTGCGAGCCCAGCTGATGCCTTCTTTCTTGGAAGTATGCTTAAGAAGTTCTATGCCCAGCAATGCCACTATGACACCCGCCCATTGCCACAGGTTAAGATGTTCGGCAAAGATTACCATAGCACCTATGAGCACCATAACAGGACGCGTAGCGTTGATAGGACCTACTATGGTCAGTGGCAGGTGTTTCAACCCGAAATACGCCAGCAGCCACGAGGTAAGTACTATGACAGACTTCAGGATAATATATTTCTGGTCTTCCCACTGGAAGGGAGCACAATAGAACATGCTACCCTCGTCAATCATGCTATGGCCAGAGAGAATGATGAATGGAAGGAATATAAGGGACGAGAAAAGGGTATTAAGAAGTAATACCGGAATGACGGCATTACCTTTAAGAGACTCTTTCTTAAAGACATCATAAAATCCCAACAGCGCAGCTGATAGAAAGGCTAATATTATCCACATACCACCAAATAGTTGTAAATTTGGCCGCAAAGTTAATAAATTTTTATGAAATACACCTTTTTACCAATATTATTTTATATTTTTGCAAACAAAGTTCTTATTTAACCGTTAAACTTTAAACTTAAA
>CADCAX010000022.1 GCA_902799455.1 uncultured Prevotellaceae bacterium | reverse complement strand
TGCCAGCTGATATTGTGCAGGAACCTTTCCTTCACCACCTTCCCATGCGTGGAAGTTATGGGCATCGATGAATTGCATAGCCTCTTCATAATGGCCTGTGAGATTGAGGAGTGTAGCATATTCCAGCTTCAGGTCTTCTCGTGTTTCTACCATATCAAGATGTTTCTGCATCTCTGCCAGTCGCTCAGTATGTGCTTTGCCCAGACGCTTGTACAGCTGGTCCAGTTCCATGTAGATGCGGGCATCTGTCTTGTCCAGTTCAAAAGCCTTCTCCATATAATTAACGGCTTTTTCTGCATTATGTTGTTTATTGAAATATGCAAGTGCAAGATTTCTCCAAACGGTTGGGAATGCAGGATTCTGCTTGCAGCTGCTCTCCCAATGCTCTGTTGCTACGTCATACTGACGTTTGTCATAGTACAGGCATCCCAAGTAATAGTGGGCCTTGCTGGCTTCGTTCGCATCTTTTGTAGCTGCTTCCAAGGCCAGGATGTCTTCTATGCGGTTAGGGAAGCAATAGTCAGAATTTGCCTTTTCTGCTTCTGCCAGATATTTCACATTGTGATTGCCATAATAATAAAGGTAATAATATGTCATAGGAGTTGCAGCACCAGCTTCTATTGACATCTCCAGAATTCAGACAGTCCTGCGGCAGCATAGTCAAGGGCAAGTTCCTGATAGTTGTTTGGCATTCCGTGCATAAGAACCTTTATCTTGTCAAATTCTTTTAGTCGGCTTTCAGCCTTTGTAAAAGCGTCAGGGCAGATTACTCCAAGTTCATAGAGGCAACCATAGTTGAAGAGGTCTGTCTTTAGGGCTTCCTCACAGATTTCTTTTGCTTCTGCCTTCTTGCCCATTAGCCTTGCAACAGTAGCCTTCAGCGCCAACGCCTTTTGGTTATGTGCATTGTTGTTGAGGCAGCGACGCAGCTCTTCCCAGGCATCATCAAGGCGTTCTTCCATAACACTTATCTTTGCAGCCTCGAAATATCCTGCATCTGCCCATGCTTTGTTCCAGGTAACCTTCCAGAACAGGTTGTAGGCCTCGTTGTATTTACCCTGATATTTCAGGCAGATAGCCAGATTATATAGTGGTTCGCCATCGTATGGTTGTGGGTTGCGCTTCATAGAGAGCTTTACAGCCTTTCTGAGGAAGGTCTCCGCCTTGTCAAGGCGACCTTTGCGGATATACCACAGTCCCATGGCATTCAGGCATCGTATGTCGTTAGGATCGCGTCGCAAAGCTTCTTCATAGTAATCTGTGGCTACATATGTAGCATGACGATACTGCTCTATATGCAGACCTGTGAGGTATAACTGCTCGTTGGTCTTTACCTGCTCAGGGAGCAGGGCTGCCTCTGCTGCATCTGGAATCGGTCGTATCTCGTCTGGTTCTGGAGCCCAAGTAAGAACAGGGCGCTCCTTACCATATTGCTCCTTGTATATTGTCAGCTCTATCCAATCACCTTTTGCTGCAAAACTTTCGCAAAGCACAGCCTCCGGGCTTATCGTGCGCTGCTCATCATATAGTTTTTTGCCGCTTTTATCGGTAAAAACGATGTGGATATTCTGTTTGCTGGTACCTTGTATCTTGAATTGATACTGCCCCTTCTTTATTTCTTCTATGCCAAAGACCAGGTCTTTGCTGGCATTTTTTACCATTCCCACCTCACGATATGGCATAAAATACTGCACAAATTGCTTCTCCTCGTATGGCATGAGCCAAGTGAAATCTGGTTGGTTTTCTGTATAAACACCAGCCATCAGTTCAATATAAGGTCTGTAGATACCTCTTTCGTCTTTGTCTGTCAGCGAGCGGTCCCAGGCACGTCCGAAATCTCCATTGCCCCATGTCCACTGCTTTTTGCCAGGAGAGAAATGGTTTGATGCTACATGTAACATACCTGCCTGAGTGTCGTTTTCGTAGCCTCCTTCGAAATTGTATTTAGAGTTTACGGCCATATATGATGTTGGCACCTTGATATTCTTGTAGTTAGAGATGTCAACACCTGAAGAATAATCCATCTTATAATATGTGCCAGTAGCGATTGGGAACGATGAAACTGCACGTTTTCCGTGGTCAAAGACAGCATTAACATCCTGTGGGAAGACACTTTGATATGCATCATTAACCTCTACGGCAGGATTTGCCCACCACAGGAAGGTCTGTGGAACATCTGTGCGATTGTACAATTGCCCCTTTATTTCGAGATATGCACAGCCAGGGCGTAATGTGAAACCTGCCATACCTTTTTGGTGAAACATCTTTTCGTTCTCGCTTACCCAAACGGTAACAGAACCATCCTCATTCTCTTCTATCGTGCTATCAACAGGGAGATAGGTGCTGGGACGATGATGCTGAGGCCAGTTGAACTCTATGCCGCCGCTAATCCAAGGGCCAAGAAGACCCACAAGGGCAGGCTTAATCACATTATTGTAATATACGAAGTGGCGCTGGCGAATCTTGTCGTATGCCATTTGTACTCTGCCACCTAACTCTGGGAGTATCATCACTTTGATATACTCATTCTCCAGCCATACTGCCTGCCATTCGTGGTCAACAGGTTTTTCTTCTATTGACTCGATAACAGGATAGGGATATACGACACCACTGGAACCTTGATACACACGCTTCTCAAGGAATATAGGATTCTTTTCTGCTTTACCTACCTCATACGTGGGAATTACAACAGTTTCACGCCAAGCTTTTACCATCTTTTTATTATATTGAATATTGAAAATTGAACATTGAAAAAACTCTCACCTCTTACCTCTTACCTACTCCAACTCCCTTCCTTTTGTCTCAGGACATCTTCTGAACAGGAATATGAAGGCACAGAGGCATATTGCGCTGTAAATCCAGAAGCTGCCGCTGGAACCTAATGCAGCATTCATAGAAGGGAAGGAGAATGTCAGGGTGCAGCAACCTACCCATAGGGCGAACGTACATGTACCCATTGCAATACCTCTGACGCGGGCAGGGAATATCTCTGACAGCAGCACCCATGTGATAGGTCCCAGTGTCATTGCGTAGCAGGAGATGGCAGCAACAACAAGGACAACCATCATGACTCCTGTTACCTGCATGAAGTAACATGTGCCGAGAATGAAGTATATCATACACAGTCCTCCTGCTCCGATGAGCATTAGGGTGCGACGGCCCCAACGTTCTACTGTACCCATTGCAACAAAGGTAAACAGTACGTTGGCAATGCCGGTGATTACGATGTTTATGAACATTCCATCTACGTCAAAGCCTGCAGAGACGAATATCTCCTGAGCATAGTTGAAGATGACGTTTGTGCCGCACCACTGTTGGAAGACAGCAATGAAAAGTCCCAGTAGAAGCACATTTCTGTAAGGAGCGCTGAAGAGTAGGCTCAAAGAACCACTTTCCTTATCCCGACACTCCCCCTCGGGGGAGTTGGAGAGGGGCCCACTCTTCATCTTTAGATATACGGGGCTCTCAGGAATAAAGAAACTCAGTATGAGGAACAGTCCTGCCGGAACTGTCTCTGCCCAGAACATCCAACGCCAGGCCCATTCGCGACCCCAGCCTTCTTCGACACCAGTACCGATTAGCATATTTACCACCTGAGCAGACAAGATACCAAGGACTATGGTCATCTGGTTCAGGCTCACCATGCGTCCGCGAATCTCTGCCGGACTCACCTCTGCTATGTACATCGGAGCCAGTGCGCTGGCAATACCAATACCGACACCACCGATGAAACGGGCAATATTAAACATGGTGAAGTCGTCATACCAACCAGTTGCAAGGGCACTGACAGTAAAGAGAACTGCTGACAGCATCAACAGAGGCTTACGACCATAGCGGTCTGCAAGACCTCCCGCTACCATAGCACCGATAAGGCATCCCACTAAGGCTGTGGTCATTGCAACACCCTGCATGATAGGGTCGCTGCCAATCTCAAAAAACATCTCATAGAAAGGTTTTGCACCGCCTATGACAACCCAGTCATAGCCGAACAACAGTCCACCCATGGCAGACACCATACAGATAAAAAACAGATAAAGTTTATTCATAGTTTTAGGCACTATATTAATTGTTAATTATGAATTGTTAATTGTTAATCGGTTTCCGGCTGCAAAGGTATGGATAATTTGCTAAAGGAAAGATAGACTTTTTTATTAATATAGATGGATTATTTTATGATTTTCTTTGGTTATACCAAAAAATAGTTGTATTTTTGCTGCAGAAATCGTACTATTGCTATGCAAAGACAAAAAGAAGGATTCAGTGGCGAGCGCATAATAGTCTTGCCGCAGGTTATGGTAGAGAAGTCAAAAAAAGACCCTCTGCTGTCAAGTCTTTATATAACAGATATAGGCTATTATCCCACGGCCTATAACCATTATCGTGAACGTAAGACACCCATACCTGAATATGTCCTGTTATACTGTGTCAACGGCAGTGGATTCGTGAAATTCGGGGGGAAAGAATATGTCCTTAACCAAAACCAGTATGTTATTCTGCCATCAGGGGTGAGCCACACCTACTGGAGTGACAATAAGAATCCCTGGACTATTTACTGGATACATTTTAATGGCAGTCATGCACCTTACTACATAGAGGGTGCGCAGCAGCCGCAGGATGTGAAGCCAGGTTTGACATCTCGCATCTCCGACCGCAATACTATCTTTGAGGAGATTTTCTCTACATTGACGATGGGAAATGAGACAGAGAACCTTCGCTATGCTTCGTCGCTCCTTCATTATTATCTCGGTTCGATGCGTTTCCTGCAGCAATTCCGTGCTGTGGGGAAAACACTCCATCCCGACAGGGAGAAAGACTACATTTCTATTGTTGTCCGCTATATGGAGGAGAATATCGAAACGCGTCTTTCCCTCGATGAAGTCGCAGGTTATTTGGGCTATTCAGTAAGCCATCTGTCAGCAATGTTCAAGAAGTCGATGGGAGTCAGCCCCATCAATTACTTTAACCAGCTGAAGATAAAGGAAGCATGTAACATGCTGCGTGAAAGCAACATGAAAATCAGTCAGATAAGCCACAAGGTAGGCATCAGTGACAGTTATTACTTCTCCCGCCTCTTCACCAAAACCATAGGAATATCACCCAAAGAATATAGAAAAGAGTTTATGTGTATGAAAGGTACAGATAATTAGTCTGTGCAGGATATTCCGCTGCCAAGGTGTCTATCTGGTTGACGCGAGGGAGAATAGAGAATTCCTTACGCCATTTGCGAATCAGGAGTCCTGCTTTCTCCATGTTGAGATATGTCTCAAACCCTAAAGCCCTTGCTATCTGGAAGTCGGAGAAACCATATACTTTCGCATCATACAGGAGTGTGAGGAAATCTTCTTCTTCAACGAATTCCATCATCTCGCTATATGGCAGGAACTGATTCAGTTCTGACAGATTGGAGTGCTCCTGCAGGGCATGGTCAATATCAACGATATGTTTCAGCTTCTGCAAGAACCAACAATCTATCATCGTCAGTGTATGTATCTGGTCTATGGTATATCCCATCTGGAGTGCCTTCGCTACCGCAAAGATACGTGTATCGGTAGGGGAGTGGAGCTCTGCAGCAATATCCTTGACCTTCAGTTCGTGGTTGTCAACGAAGCCATGCATGCCCTGTCCTATCATACGCAGACCTTTCTGTATTGTTTCTTCGAAGGTGCGACCTATCGCCATCACCTCTCCGACGCTCTTCATAGAAGAACCCAACTGATGGCTCACGCCCTGGAATTTGGTGAGGTCCCAACGTGGTATCTTACATACTACATAATCGAGTGCCGGCTCAAAGAATGCTGTTGTAGTCTTGGTGACTGAGTTCTTGAGGTCGAAGAGACCATATCCCAATCCCAGTTTTGCTGCCACAAAGGCGAGGGGATATCCTGTGGCCTTTGATGCCAGTGCTGACGAACGGCTGAGACGTGCATTGACCTCAATGACGCGATAGTCCTCGCTGTTGGGGTCGAGGGCATACTGCACGTTACATTCTCCGACGATGCCGATATGTCGTATTATCTTGATGGCTATGGCACGCAGTTTATGATATTCGGAATTGGAGAGAGTCTGACTGGGGGCTACTACAATGGACTCACCAGTGTGTATGCCTAACGGGTCGAGGTTCTCCATGTTACATACTGTGATGCAGTTGTCGTATTTGTCGCGTACCACCTCATACTCTATCTCCTTCCACCCTTTGAGGGACTTCTCAACGAGTATCTGCGGGGAGAAAGAGAAGGCCTCTTCTGCCTGCTTAAGCAGCTGTTCCTCATTGTCACAGAATCCGGAACCGAGTCCTCCTAAAGCGTATGCTGCTCGCAGAATGACAGGATATCCGAGGTCTTTGGCAGCCTGTTTCACCTCTTCGATGGTATTGCAGGCCTCGCTCTGTATCGTCTTGACATCTATCTCGTCGAGACGTTTCACGAAGAGGTCACGATCTTCCGTATCGATAATGGCCTGTACGGGTGTTCCCATCACCTGCACATTATACTTGCTGAGAACGCCTCGCTGGAACAGCTCCACGCCGCAGTTGAGGGCTGTCTGGCCTCCGAATGACAGTAGAATGCCGTCAGGACGTTCTTTTGCGATGATGCGTTCCACGAAGTCGGCCTGTACGGGTTGGAAGTAAACCTTGTCGGCTATGCCTGACGATGTCTGTACGGTAGCGATGTTAGGGTTGACGAGGATGGTCTTGATGCCTTCTTCCTTGAGTGCTTTCAGCGCTTGTGAGCCGCTATAGTCAAATTCTCCTGCCTGTCCAATCTTCAAGGCACCAGAACCAAGAAGGAGGACCTTCTTAATGAGAGGTGATAGTTGAGAGGTGATAGGTGATAGTTGAGAGGTGATAGGTGATAGTTGAGAGGTGAGAGGTGAGGTTTCTTCACTGGCTTCTAATAGTTTTACAAATTCGTCAAACATCCACTCTGTATCAGTAGGTCCGCTGCATGCTTCCGGATGGAACTGTGCCGAGAACCAGGGATTTGTCTTGTGGCGTATGCCTTCGTTAGAGCCGTCATTCATATTCACGAACAATGGTTCCCAATCTTCTGGTAATGATTTGTCATCTACGGCATATCCATGATTCTGGGATGTTATGAAACATTTTGTGGTACCCACCTGCTGTACTGGCTGGTTGTGAGAGCGGTGACCATACTTCAGTTTGTATGTTTTTGCTCCTGCAGCACGGGCAAGCAATTGGTTACCCAGACATATTCCCATGCATGGGCGTACTTGTTCGTTGTTGAGGAACTTGCGGATATGCTGCACTGCCACATCACAACGTTCAGGGTCGCCAGGACCATTGGCAAGAAACAGTCCGTCGAATTCCAGTTCATTGAAATCATAATCCCATGGTACACGAACTACCTCAACACCTCGCATTAGCAGACAACGTATTATATTTGCCTTTACTCCGCAGTCGACAAGAACGACCTTTTTTAATTGACAATTGACAGTTCTTTTAGTCGCTCCGCTTTGTAAAAGCGTCCCTTTGGGCCGAGCGGACAGTTGACAATTAGGTTTGTAGGTTATGACTTCTTTGCATGAAACCTTCTCTACCCAGTTGACGGAGCCGTAATCCTCTTTGGTGTCTAATTGTGGATTATTAATTGTGAATTGTGAATTGTTAATTATTAATTGTGAATTGATTTCTATCCGTCCTTTCATTACACCGTGTTCGCGGATTATCTTTGTGAGACGGCGTGTATCAATGCCTGTCAGGGCTGGAATCTTTTCTTTTTTTAGCCACGATGCCAGGGAACTTTGTGCATTCCAATGAGAATATTCATTGCTATAGTCGGCTACTATGAGGGCTTTGACATGTATGTGTTCGCTCTCCATAAAGAGTGGTAATCCGTTATCTGCTATCTCAGTGGAGGGAACACCATAGTTACCTGCGAGGGGATATGTCATTACCAATATCTGGCCGGCATAGCTTGGATCTGTAAGACTTTCAGGGTATCCTGTCATGGCAGTGCTGAAGACAACCTCGCCAGAGGTTTCGCCTTCAAAGCCAAAACTCTTTCCATAAAAGATAACCCCATTATCCAGTATCAGTTTTGCTTCATTCATTCTTTATTATCTCTTCAATATTCAATATTTAGTATGCTTGTTCATGAACACCCTTTACGGCTCTTCCGCTGGGGTCATTCATGTTTTTAAATGCTTCATCCCATTCCAGGGCTATTGCTGTAGAACATGCTACGCTTGCTTCGCTCGGCACGCTCTTTGCAGCAGAATCGCTGGGGAAATGTTCTGCAAAGATAGAACGATAGTAATACTCCTCTTTGTTCTGTGGAGGATTGATTGGGAATCGTTCTGCTGCATGTGCCATCTGTTCGTCTGTAACAGCAGATGCTGTGATAGCTTTCAGGGTATCTATCCATGAATATCCGACACCATCGGAGAACTGTTCTTTCTGACGCCATGCTACCTCCTCCGGAAGCAGGTCGCTGAACGCTTCGCGGACAATTTTCTTCTCCATTACAGAACCTGGACACATCTTAGCAGAAGGATTTGTTCGCATCGCTACATCAAGGAATTCCTTGTCGAGGAAAGGCACTCGTCCTTCTACGCCCCATGCTGAAAGACTCTTGTTGGCACGCAGACAGTCGTAGAGATAGAGTTTGGAGAGCTTGCGGACAGTCTCCTCATGAAAGGCTTTTGCGTCAGGTGCTTTGTGGAAATACAGGTAGCCTCCGAATATCTCATCGGCTCCCTCTCCGCTGAGAACCATCTTTATTCCCATAGACTTTATGACACGTGCAAGGAGATACATAGGAGTAGAAGCCCTGACAGTGGTTACGTCATATGTCTCAATGTAATAGATGACATCGCGGATGGCATCAAGACCTTCCTGAATAGTGTAGTTTATTTCGTGGTGAACGGTGCCGATATGGTCTGCCACCAGTTTCGCCTTTGCCAAATCCGGAGCACCTTTCAGTCCTACGGCGAAAGAGTGGAGACGAGGCCAGTAGGCTTTGGTGCGTGAATCATTCTCAATGCGCATCTCGGAATACTTCTCGGCAATGGCGGAAATGACAGAAGAATCAAGACCTCCAGAGAGTAATACACCATATGGAACATCAGACATGAGTTGACGTTTTACGGCATTCTCCAAGGCATCATGAATAGCAGAAACACTGGCATCATTGTCCTTGACAGCATCATACTGCATCCAATCACGCTGATAATAACGTTTCATGCCAGGCTCACGGCTCCAATAGTAATGTCCAGGCAAGAATGGTTCGTAACGTTGACAAAAACCCTCAAGGGCTTTTAACTCTGAACCCACATATACCGTTCCGTCATCATCATAACCGATGTAGAGTGGTATGACACCGATGGGGTCTCTGGCAATCAGGAATTCGTCTTTCTCCTCATCATAAAGAACAAAGGCAAAGATGCCGCTGATGTCTTCAAGGAAGCTGATACCTTTTTCCTTGTAGAGGGCAAGGACAACTTCGCAGTCGCTTTTTGTCTGAAATTCGTACTTACCAGCATATAGTCGGCGAATCTCCTGATGATTGTATATCTCACCATTGACAGCCAACACCTGTTTCTTGTCGGGTGAATACAATGGCTGACCACCTGATTCTGGGTCCACGATACTTAGTCGCTCATGAGCGAGGATAGCACTGCCACCGCAATATATACCGCTCCAGTCGGGACCGCGATGACGTATTTTCTGACTCATCTTAAGAGCTTTATGACGCAGTTGCTGTGTCTGCTCTTTAACATTTAGTATTGCTGTAATTCCACACATATCTTTCTTCCTTTTTTTTATAATTGCATTTTAAGTGTTTTCTCTACATATTCGACGAAGGCGTTGTTCACTAAGCGAATACCTCCGGGTGTGGGATAGTGACCAGTGAAATACCAGTCGCCAGGATGATTGGGACATGCATTGTGCAGGCCCTCTATGCTCTGAAATACCAGTTCTACAGGTGTCTGCATATCCTTGGGACGAAGGAGCTCCACTATTTTTTTATCGATTTCATCGATGCTGAAAGGAGCATATATTTTGCGTACATGATTAGCAGCCAGCGGATTAGTCTTGCACAGGGTATATGTTTCAGCAATGAGTTGCTGCATGCCGCGTTCCTTTATCAGGGCTATGGCAGCGCGGAAAGCGCATAGTTCCTCGAGATGTGACATATCAATGCCGTAATAGTCGGGGTATCGTATCTGTGGCGAACTGCTGACCATGACAATCTTTTTTGGATGCAGACGGTCAAGAATCTTGAAGATGCTCTCCTTGAGGGTCGTACCACGCACTATTGAGTCGTCGATGATGACGAGGTTGTCCTTGTAGGCTTCAAGTGAACCATAGGTGATGTCATATACATGGGCGGCAAGGTCGTTGCGTTCATTGCTATCGCTAATAAAGGTGCGCAGTTTGATGTCTTTCCATACCACTTTCTCGATTCTTACATCGTTACAGAGTTTGCGGATTCCGTCCGTCATGCCATAGAATGCAACCTCTGCCGTGTTTGGAATGAAGGAGAAGACAGTATGTGGTACGTCATCGTCGATGGCTTTCATGATGGCCGGCATCAGCTGTTCGCCAAGGCGTTTGCGTTCCTGATAGATGTCTTTGTCATTGCCACGGCTGAAGTATATGCGTTCGAATGAGCATGCGCTCGGCTTCTGGGCTGCCATAATCTGCTCTAACTCCATATTGCCGCTTTTGCGGACTATGACCGACTGGCCTGGCAGGAGTTCATGGATGTCGTCTGCCTTCAGGTCAAAGCATGTCTGTATGACAGGTCGTTCGGAAGCCAATACCACAACCTCGTCATCCTGATACCAGAATGCCGGTCGTATGCCCCATGGGTCGCGGATGGCGAACATCTCACCGCTGCCTGTCTGTCCGCACATTACATAGCCTCCGTCAAAATGGGGTATGGTGGTGCGCAGTACGTTGGCCATCTCAACATGGTCGTCGATGTAATGGGTTATTTCTGTGCCTTCGAGCCCCATGTGAGATGCCTCCTGATAAAGACGTTCCACCTCGCGGTCCAGACGGTGGCCCATCAGTTCGAGGGTGATGTAAGAGTCTCCGAAGATGCGTGGCGACTGCCCGTGGTCCGTCAGAAACTGGAATACCTCATCGATGTTGGTCATGTTGAAGTTGCCGCAGAGGCAGAGGTTCTTTGCCCGCCAGTTGTTACGGCGCATGAAGGGGTGAACAAACTGTATTCCGCTCTTGCCCGTAGTGGAATAGCGCAGGTGGCCCATGAAAAGTGAGGCCCCCTCCCAACCTCCCCGAGGGGAAGCATTTGTGTCCCCCTCAGGGGACAATAGGGGGGCTGTTCTTTTGAAGATTTCCGTTATGGCATCCTTGCCCTCAGCACGTTCACGGAACATATATTCATGTCCCACGGGAGCGTCGAGGTTTACGCAAGCAATGCCGGCACCCTCCTGCCCACGGTTATGCTGCTTCTCCATCATCAGATAGAGTTTGTTAAGCCCATATTTCCGTGTGCCGTATTTCTGCTCGTAAAACTCTAGCGGTTTCAGGAGCCGAATCATCGCTATGCCACATTCATGCTTCAGCTGTTCCATCAATACATGCCTTTATAAAACTCATAAACAGGGGGTGCGGATGCAGTACCGTAGATGAATATTCGGGGTGGAACTGCGTGCCGATGTACCACTTTTTTTCAGGTATCTCTATTATTTCTGCGAGCTTTGTGCCAGGATTGATACCAACACATTTCATGCCTGCCGACTCAAATTCGGAAAGGTAATGATTGTTGAACTCATAACGGTGGCGATGCCTTTCCTTGATGGATGTCTTTCCGTTATAGGCCTCCCATATTCTGCTGCCCTTCGTCAGTTCGCAGTCGTAAGCACCAAGTCGCATTGTGCCGCCCATCTCGGTGACACTTTTCTGCTCCTCCATCAGGTCTATTACGGGGTGTGTAGTATTTGCATCCATCTCGCAGCTATTGGCGTCTTTGTATCCAAGTACATTCCTTGCAAATTCTATCACCATCATCTGCATACCCAAACAGATGCCGAAGGTAGGCATATTGTTGTTGCGACAGTATTCTATAGCAGTTATCTTGCCCTCAATGCCACGACTGCCGAAGCCCGGACATATCAGTACTCCCTGCATACCCTCTAACTGAGTGGCGACGTTTTCCGTCGTCAGTTGTTCGCTGTTCACAAAATGCAACTTAGCCTTTACGTCGTTATAAATACCGGCCAGGTTGAGGCTTTCACGTATGCTTTTGTATGCATCCTGCAAGTCGTACTTACCCACTAGTGCCACATGAACCTCGCGGGTGGCATTGCGCTGCTTCTCCAGGAAATTATGCCAAGGTGCCATTTGGGGCGTCTCGCCAACGGGAATACCAATCTTGCGTAAGATAGCAGCATCGAGCCCTTGACGTTGCATGCTGACAGGCACTTCGTATATGCTCGGCATATCCTCACTCTGGACAACACACTCTAAATCCACATTACAGAATGATGCCACCTTCAGGCGCATAGCGTCATCAAGGTGGCGTTCTGTGCGGAGCACAAGAATGTCCGGTTGGATACCCATCGACTGCAGTTCCTTTACAGAATGTTGTGTGGGTTTCGTCTTCAGTTCGTCAGCAGCTTTCAGGTAGGGAACATAAGTCAGATGCACACATACGGCATCGTGCCCCAATTGCCAACGTAGCTGGCGGATGGCTTCCATAAATGGTGCACTTTCAATGTCACCGATAGTACCACCGACCTCTGTGATGATAAAGTCAAAGGTTTCATCACTTTCTCGTAACATACGCCGCTTTATCTCGTCAGTGATGTGGGGTACGACCTGAATAGTCTTGCCGAGGTAGTCACCATGTCGTTCGCGATCAATTACGGCCTTGTATATGCGACCGGTAGTAATACTGTTACGACAGGTTGTCTCTATACCTGTAAAGCGTTCGTAATGTCCCAGGTCAAGGTCGGTTTCCATACCGTCTGCTGTTACGTAGCATTCCCCATGCTCATAGGGATTTAGCGTACCAGGGTCGATGTTGATGTATGGGTCGAACTTCTGAATAGTAACCTTATAGCCTCTTGCCTGCAGCAGTTTTCCAATGCTGGCAGAAATGATGCCTTTACCCAATGAGGAAACAACTCCACCTGTGACGAATATATACTTTGTTTGCATTTTAGTTTACAGTTTACTGTTTATGGTTTTACAGTTTTTAGACCTTAGACCTAAGATGTTCTTCATATTCAGCTATCTCACGCTCATCTATATAGGCAAGACCATAATGCTCATCGTGCTGTGAGAAGTCCAGACCAACCTTCTCGCTGTATGGGGAAACACGCATAGGGATAAGGCTGTCAATGAGTTTATATCCTAACCAACTCATGCAGAATGTATAGACAAAAACAATAACTATTGCAAGCAGATGGTAAAGGAAGATAATAAAGCCCTCCCATGTTCCGGCAATGAGTCCCTCCTGTATAAAGATACCTGTCAGGACAGTGCCGAAGATACCACCTGTTCCGTGAGTCGGAAAGACGTCAAGGGCATCGTCGATGCTGGTGTGCGAACGCCAATATACAGCAACGTTACAGATAAGTGTAATCACGAAGGCAATGAAGATACTCTGTCCGACGGTGACATATCCGGCAGATGGTGTGATAGCTACCAAACCAACTACACAACCTACAGCGGCTCCCATTGCAGAAGGCTTGCGTCCACGCAGGCAGTCAAAGAATATCCATGTCATCATAGCTGTAGCAGAAGCAGTATTCGTGTTCAAGAATGCTTTTACAGCCTGTCCGTCAGCATGGAGTGATGAACCGGCATTGAAGCCAAACCAACCCAGCCATAAGAGTGCTGCTCCGAGAAGTACGAATGGAATGTTGGCAGGTTCGCTCTTTTCTGTGCTTCTACGCCCTAAATAAATGGCTCCGGCAAGAGCTGCAATACCAGAAGAGGCATGCACAACGATTCCTCCGGCAAAGTCAACAACACCCCAACGAAGGAAGAGACCTTCTGGATGCCATGTCATATGTGCCAAAGGGCAGTATATGATAAAGAAGAAAAATATCATGAAAAACATGTAGGCAGAAAAACGCACCCTTTCAGCAAAAGAACCAGTGATAAGTGAAGGCGTGATGATAGCGAACTTCATCTGGAAGAGTGCAAAAAGTGCCAGTGGAATAGATGCACCGCCTAAGACATTACCGGCTGGGGTTGTATAGACCTCAGCACCGACATTACGAAACATTAAGAATGTAAGAGGGTTGCCAATTACTCCCCCAATGTCATCGCCAAAGCACAAAGAAAAACCTATTGTCACCCATAGGACGGAAATAAGTCCCATCGCGATGAATGACTGCAACATGGTACTGATGACGTTCTTGGCTCCTACCATGCCACCGTAGAAGAAGGAAAGTCCTGGTGTCATCATCAGGACAAAAATTGTAGCAGTAATAAGCCACGCCACATCGGCTGCTGAAATTACCGACCAGTCACACTCAAAAGTCGGTTCCTCAACGAAAACTCCAGCAATAGATATTATTGTTATTGCTGTCATTAAATTTATCCAACGTTTCTTAATCTTCATACCTTTTAATGTACATTTTGATAAATCCGGATGCAAAGGTACACAGTTTTTGGAAAATAACTGCGTTAAAATTCAATTTTACATTAATAAAATCATATCAAATGACAAAATGTAAACATATTGGTTAAAAATTATTCAATACAGCTTACACAATGACACAAATATAGACTTATTTAAATCAAAATGTCACCTGTGTGCGATTTCAGTGTAAAAAATTGTCAACTTTTTATTGTTATATTAAACTTTTGTATTATCTTTGCACCCGAAATTTAAACAAACGTAAGTTAAAGTACGAAAAATATGACAAAAAGTAAACATAAAGGACTATACCAGTCACAATATGAACATGATGCTTGTGGCGTGGGAATGGTAGTGAATATTCATGGAGGCAAAAGCCACGAATTGATAGATCAGGCCCTGCGTGTGTTGGAGAATATGGAACATCGAGGAGCCGAGACACGAGACAAAACGGGTGATGGTGCAGGTATCATGATGCAGATACCTCATGAGTTTATCCTCTTGCAGGGTATTCCTGTTCCTGAAAAGGGAAAGTATGGTACTGGTCTTGTGTTCCTGCCTAAGGAAGAAAAGGCACAACAGGAGATATTGTCTGTAATGATAGAGGAGATAGAGCATGAGGGTTTGCAACTGATGCATATGCGTACAGTGCCCACATGTCCTGAAGTGCTGGGTGTGGCTGCACGTTTGGTGGAACCAGATATCAAGCAGATATTTGTTACAGGTGTGAGTGAAGATAATGCTGATACCTTGCCACGCTCCTTATATATTATTAGGAAGAAGATAGAGCAACGCATTACGCATCCTGATTTTTATATCTGTTCATTATCTAATACAAATATTATATATAAGGGAATGCTGACCAGCGGACAGCTGCGTCGATACTTCCCAGATTTGTCAAACCCTTACCTGACAAGCGGACTGGCGTTGGTTCACTCACGTTTCAGCACAAACACATTCCCTACGTGGTCATTGGCCCAACCCTTCCGTTTGTTGGCGCATAATGGTGAAATAAATACCATTCGTGGTAATCGCGGATGGATGAAGGCCCGCGAGAGTGTGCTCAGCAGTGCAGCATTAGGTGATATAAAGAAGATTTCACCCATTGTGCAAGAGGGTATGAGTGATTCTGCCAGCCTTGATAATGTGTTTGAATTCCTGATAATGAGCGGATTATCATTGCCACAGGCTATGGCGATACTTGTTCCGGAGAGCTTTAACGATAAAAATCCGATATCGGAGGACTTGAAAGCTTTTTATGAATATCATTCAATACTGATGGAGCCTTGGGATGGTCCTGCTGCATTGCTTTTCTCTGACGGACGCTATGCTGGTGGTATGCTTGACAGAAATGGTTTGCGTCCATCACGCTATACTATTACGAAGCAAGGCGTCATGGTAGTAGCATCGGAAGTGGGTGTTATGGATTTTGAACCTGACGATGTAGTGAGCAAAGGACGTTTGCAGCCAGGAAAGATACTTCTCATAGATACGCAGGAAGGAAAGATATACTATGACGGCGAAATAAAGGAGAAATTAGCAAAGGCACATCCTTATCGTGAATGGCTCAACGAAAACCGTGTACAGCTGGAGAAACTGAAGAGTGGTCGCAAGGTGGAGAATACCGTAAGCGATTTTGAACGTAAGTTGGTGCAGTTCGGATATGGTCAGGAAGATATTGATAAGACCATCATTCCGATGGCCACAGCCGGACAGGAGCCTGTTGCTGCTATGGGTAACGATACCCCGCTGGCAGTAGTTAGCGACCGTCCGCAAGTGCTATTTAACTATTTCCGTCAGCAGTTCGCACAGGTGACGAACCCTGCCATTGACCCTATTCGTGAGGAGTTGGTAATGTCATTGACAGAGTACATCGGTGCTGTTGGTACGAATATTCTGACGCCTGATGCATCAAACTGTAAGATGGTGCGACTGCCACAACCGGTTCTCACTAATACGCAACTTGATATCCTTTGCAATATCCGCTATAAAGGATTCAACACAAAGAAGCTGGCGATTGTTTTTGAAATAGCAAAAGGTGAGGAAGGTCTGCGCTATGCACTCGACAATCTTTGCAAACAGGCTGAGGCCAGCGTTGATGAAGGAGTTAACTATATCATCCTTTCCGACCGTGATATTGATGAAAAACATGCTGCAATCCCGTCATTACTGGCAGTAAGTGCTGTGCATCATCATTTGATTAGTGTTGGAAAACGCGTGCAGACAGCATTGATAGTTGAGAGTGGAGAGATTCGTGAGACAATGCATGCTGCCCTGCTGTTGGGTTATGGTGCGAGTGCATTATGTCCATATATGACTTTTGCCATCCTTGACGACTTAGTGAAGCGTGGCAAGATACAAGAGGAGTATGCTACTGCCGAAGACCATTATATCAAGGCTGTGGACAAAGGTCTGAAAAAGATTATGTCGAAGATGGGTATCTCTACTATCCGCAGCTATCGTGGTGCAAAGATATTCGAGAGCATCGGCCTGAGTGAAGAGTTGTTGAGACGCTATTTTGGAACGGAGACGAGTACTATTGGAGGCATAGGGCTGAAGGAGATTGCCCGCGATGCAGTACGTCTTCATGACGAAGCATATCTCTCACCCCAAACCTCTCACCTCTCACCTCTCAAAAACCAGGGTCAGTTCTCTTGGCGCAAGGATGGTATCAAACATGCTTGGAATCCGGAAACCATAGCAAAATTACAGTTAGCTACCCGTCAAGGTAACTACGAAAAGTTCAAGCAGTGGGCACAATTGGTGGATGAGAAAGATTCCCCTATCTTTATCCGCGACTTCTTCGGCTTTAAAAAGGCTGCTAAGCCTATGCCAATTGATGAGGTGGAGAGTGTAGAAAGCATCGTCAAGCACTTTGTTACTGGTGCTATGTCATTTGGTGCACTGAGCATTGAGGCCCATGAAGCATTGGCTCTGGCAATGAACAAACTGAGTGCACGCAGCAACACCGGTGAGGGTGGTGAGGATAATGCCCGCTACCATACTGAGGTGGATGGTGTATCACTCAGCAGTAAGACAAAGCAGATTGCCAGCGGACGCTTTGGTGTGACGGCAGAATATCTTGTAAATGCAGAAGAAATCCAGATTAAGGTAGCACAGGGTGCCAAGCCCGGTGAGGGCGGTCAGTTGCCAGGCTTTAAGGTGAACGATATTATTGCAAAGACACGTAATGCCATTCCTGGTATCTCCTTAATATCTCCACCTCCACATCACGATATCTATTCTATCGAGGATTTGGCACAGCTTATATATGATCTGAAGAATATCAACCCGACAGCCGCTGTCAGCGTGAAACTAGTAGCTGAAAGCGGAGTAGGAACCATCGCTGCAGGTGTTGCAAAAGCCAAGGCCGACTTGATAGTAATAAGTGGTGCAGAAGGCGGTACTGGTGCCAGCCCAGCTTCGAGCATGCGCTTTGCAGGCATTTCGCCAGAAATAGGCCTGGCCGAGACACAGCAGACATTGGTGATGAACGGACTTCGCAATCAGGTGCGCCTGCAGACGGATGGTCAGCTGAAGACGGCAAAGGATGTCATCATTATGGCAATGCTGGGTGCTGACGAATTCTCATTTGGTACGTTGCCACTGATTGTGTTGGGATGTGTCATGATGCGTAAGTGTAATACCAACACCTGTCCGATGGGTGTGGCAACTCAGAATCCGGAGTTACGCAAACACTTCGAGGGACGCGCTGAATACGTCGTCAATTTCTTTACTTTCCTGGCGCAGCAAGTACGCGAGTATCTGGCAGAGATAGGTGTGCACAGTTTGAAAGAAATTATAGGTCATACAGAACTGATTGAGGTAAATACAGCAAGTGCTACAGACAAACAGAAGACTATTGACTTCACTCGTCTGCTGTACAAGCCTGAAACTGACAAGACCCTGTATTGGGATCGTGGTGACTATACTAAAGTTTCTGGTGTGAAGGACGAGGAGATAATAAAGGCATCTCAGAAAGCTATTGATAAACAGGAGGAAGTATCCCTCGATTATACAATCAAGAATACTGACCGTGCTGTCACCACAATGCTTAGCGGTGAGATAGCCAAGAAATATGGCGAAGCTGGGTTGCCCAATAATACTATTAATATCAAATTCAAGGGCTCTGCTGGCCAGTCGTTTGGTGCTTTTGCTGTGCGTGGTATCAACATCAAACTCGAGGGCGAGTGCAATGACTACTTTGGCAAGGGACTCTCTGGCGGACGCATTTCTATCCTGCCGCCTGCTCGCAGCAGTGAGAATTTCCATGCTGAGGAGAATATCATAGCAGGTAATACGGGTCTCTATGGTGCCACCAGCGGTGAGTTGTATATCAACGGTAAGGTAGGTGAACGCTTCGGCGTACGAAATTCCGGTGCCATCGCTGTCATTGAGGGAGCTGGTGACCATTGCTGTGAATATATGACAGGTGGACGTGTTGTTGTCCTTGGTGAAACGGGACGCAATTTCGCTGCTGGTATGTCAGGTGGAGTGGCATATGTATATGACCCTAACCACACCTTCGATTACTTCTGTAATATGGATATGGTGGAACTCTCACTGGTTGAGGATTCGGTTTCCCGCAAAGAACTGTTGGAACTCATCCGTCAGCACTACCTCCATACAGGTAGCGCTCTCGCAGGACGTATGCTCGATGATTGGCATCGCTACATCGAGGACTTTATCCAGGTAGTGCCTATCGAGTACAAACGTGTTTTGCAGGAAGAACAAATGAAAAAACTGCACGAGAAGATTGCTGACATTCAGCGTGACTATTAAATGGTTATTGGTTATTGTTTATTTGGTTATTGAAGATTATGGGAAATATAAAAGCATTTTTAGAGATACGTCGCCAGGAGGCTGGCTATCGCCCTATTCACGATAGAATTCATGATTTTGGTGAGGTGGAACAGACACTCAGCACTCGTGAACGTAAGTTGCAGGCATCACGTTGCATGGACTGTGGCGTCCCTTTCTGCCATTGGGCATGCCCGTTGGGCAATAAAGCGCCAGAATGGAATGATGCCTTGTATAAAGGCGAGTGGGAAAAAGCATATCGTCTGCTTAACTCAACCAATCCTTTTCCGGAGTTTACAGGGCGTATCTGTCCTGCCCTCTGTGAAAAAGCCTGTGTGTTGAATCGTTTCAATCACGAGCCTACCACCAACCGCGAAGATGAGTGTGCCATCACAGAGGCTGCTTTCCGTGAGGGATATATCCAACCTCGTACAGATATCAAACGCAATGGCAAAAAGGTGGCTGTCATAGGAGCCGGTCCTGCCGGTTTGGCTGCTGCTAATGCCCTGAATCTGAAAGGCTATAGTGTCACCGTCTTCGAGAAAAACGAAGCTGCTGGTGGTCTGCTACGCTATGGCATACCAAACTTCAAACTCATCAAGGCTGTCATTGACCGCCGCATCACCCTGCTCGAACAGGAAGGCATCGAGTTTAAGTATGGACAAGACATATCTCTCACCTCTGACCTCTCACCTCTCGCATCTGATTACGCCGCCGTCGTAATCTCCACCGGTACTCCGACGGCTCGTGACCTGAAGGTTCCGGGGCGTGAGCTGAAGGGCGTACATCTGGCGTTGGAAATGCTGTCGCAGCAGAACCGTGTTCTTGCCGGCATGGAGTTTAGTGCTGACGAACGTGTGACGGCAAAGGATAAGGACGTGCTCGTAATAGGAGGTGGCGACACCGGTTCCGACTGCATCGGTACTGCTCATCGCCAAGGGTGTAAGAGTGTAACTCAGATTGAGATTATGCCAAAGCCCGTGGAAGGTCCGGAAGATCCGCAAAACCCGTGGCCAAACTGGCCTCGCACCCTCAAGACCACTTCGAGTCATGAGGAAGGATGCACACGCCGCTGGAATATCAATACCCTGGAATTTCTTGGTGAGAATGGAAAACTTACAGGTGTCAAGGTGCAGGAAATAGACTGGAAGCCAAATCCTGATGGTGGACGCCCTATAATGGTCGAGAAGGGAAAACCGGAAATTATCAAGGCAGAACTTTGTCTCCTTGCTATGGGTTTCTTGAAACCAGAGCATCCGGAATATCCTGAAAATGTGTTCGTCTGTGGTGACAGCGCTAACGGTGCCAGCCTTGTGGTACGAGCAATGGCCAGCGGCATAGAGACAGCCACTGCCGTCCACCGTTTTCTTTCAAAATGACGAAATGTCGTAATAACGTTAAAAGAATGACAAAAATCCCTTTCACCAAGATGCACGGCTGTGGCAATGACTACATCTATGTAGATGCATCTCGCTATCCCATTGCCGACCCTGGAAAAGCTTCCATACTCTGGAGCGATCGCCATAAGGGTATCGGTTCTGACGGCCTGGTGCTCATTGACAGCAGCACTGTTCCGAATGCAGATTTTTCTATGCGTATCTTCAATGCTGATGGCTCAGAGGCAATGATGTGTGGCAATGCAAGTCGTTGCATAGGGAAATATCTTTATGAAAGGGGATTGACAGCAAAGAAGGAAATACGTCTTCAGACACTATCAGGAATAAAGACGCTGCTATTGCATGAGAAGGGTGGCATAGTACACAGCGTTACCGTTGATATGTTGGAACCTAAATTGCACGATGAGTCGCAGTTTGTGGAGGGCGCGGATATAACAGATGGTACATTTGTTTCGATGGGCAATCCTCACTATGTCATCTTCACCGACGACGTGGAACAGGTGGGCGTGACGGGGCCCGTATTGGAAAACCATCCTGCTTTTCCGCAGCGTTGCAACATAGAGTTTGCTCATGTGACGGAAGAAGGTATACGCAC
>CADCAX010000021.1 GCA_902799455.1 uncultured Prevotellaceae bacterium | reverse complement strand
GTTAGTGGTTAGCGATATAAAAAATGTTTTGGATAGAGATTATAGGAACGATTGCTTTTGCGATAAGTGGAATCAGGTTGGCTGCTATAAAGCAATTTGATTTATTTGGTTTATATACTGTTGGATTGGCGACTGCTGTGGGTGGTGGAACAATAAGGGATCTGCTTTTATGTGAAAGACCTTTCTGGTTTTACGATTTAACTCCACTGTTGGTGGTGCTGCTGTCACTGGTGTTCTTTTATTTCTGTCATGGACTTATCAATAAGATAGCTGGCACTATATTCTTGTTTGATACAATAGGACTTGGTATTTTTACTCTTATTGGTCTGACAAAGGCGTTGGCTAGCGGATGCTCACCTATCATAGCGATAATAATAGGAACGGTAACTGGTGCCGGTGGCGGTGTAATTAGGGATATATGCATCAGTGAGACGCCATTGATATTCAGGAAAGAGATATATGCTCTTGCGTGTATCTTTGGTGGAATAGCGTATTTCTTGCTTGCCTTATGTTCCTGCAGCCCAGCGGTCCAGAAAATCGGTTGTATGGCAACAGTTATTGTGGTAAGATGTCTTGCTGTGAAATATAGTTGGCAGTTACCGAAAGTTAACAACTAACAATTCATAATTCACAATTCATAATTCATAATTCACAATTCATAATTCACAATTCATAATTCATAATTCACAATTCATAATTCACAATTAACTCTTAACCCTTAACCCTTAACCCTTTTCTTGCTTCTCTCCATTGTGGGAAAAAGCGGTCCATGAGTGCATGAAAGCGGGCATTGTGACTCGGTTCCAGCAGATGACATAATTCGTGTACAACAACATGTTCCACACACCATTCAGGAACCAATAAAAGATATAAAGAAAAACAAACTATGCCATCTCTTGTCTTACACGTTCCCCAACGTGATGTCATTGCTCTGTAACGTATCTCAGGACGTTTCAGTCCCATCACTTCGCAATGGTGCTCCACCATAGGAACCACAAGGGCTTGCAGGCGATTTTTTGCCTCCCGTTTCTGGGCAGCAGTATTCAGGGGCAGCTGGTCATAGAAGGACTGTCTGGCTTGCTGTCGTTTGAGGGCCTTTTCACGAGCCTGAACTATCCATTCGCGGTTCTTCCCAATAAACTCTTCTATCCTTGCCTTTGGCATTCCTAAAGGTGCAGAGACGTGTACCTCACCGTCCTTGACAATCCTCATTGTCAATCGCCTCGTCCTACGATATGTCACTTGTATTCCCATTATCAGGGACAAAGATATAACTTTTTGTAACTTTGACCTGACGGTTGAAGGTACTTATGCTCGAAAATACAAGCAAAAATGATTTTTTTTTATTTTTGTTTGGTATTTTGCTCACTTTTTTGTAACTTTGCACGCGATTTAAAAATCTAATGCGATACTGCTCACGCTCGACATAATTGATGCAAGCATCATTCTGTACTCGCTTAATCGCAGCATTGCACGCAAAATTTATATAGGGGTCGTATCGGTTCGATAGGGATACTCATCAAATAATCGAAACTCAGAGACAGTTTCTCTTGCCTATGGCGGGCCACATGGACGTAAGTCTTAGCTGAAGAGCCGGTGGATTACAAAAGCGGAGAGCCCTCTAAACACAAAACTCGGAGTTTTCATCACATCACTGGTGCGGCCCTTTTTTTTTGTTTCAAGTTTCAAGATTCAAGTTTCAAGTTTCAAGTTTCAAGTTTCAAGATTCAATTATATGCCTATTATTTCAAAACGTGGCGTTGATATGCCAGAGTCACCAATACGTAAACTCGTACCCCTTGCTGCCGCAGCAAAGAAGCGTGGCACAAAGGTGTATCATCTCAATATAGGACAGCCTGACCTGCCAACGCCACAGGTGGGACTCGACGCATTGAAGAAGGTTGACAGGAACATTCTGGAATACAGCCCATCACAGGGTTATCAGTCACTGAGAGAAAAACTGGTGGGATATTATGACAAATACAACATCAATGTAACACCAGACGATATCATTATCACCAGCGGTGGCTCTGAGGCTATACTGTTTGCCTTCATGGCGTGTCTGAATCCAGGTGACGAGATAATAGTACCAGAACCTGCATATGCTAACTACATAGCATTCGCCATCAGTGCTGGTGCCAAGATTCGCACAATAGCGACAACTATCGACGAGGGCTTCTCTCTGCCAAAAGTGGAGCAGTTTGAGGAACTTATCAACTCACGCACAAGGGCTATAATGATATGTAACCCTAACAACCCGACAGGATATCTCTATACCCGCAGGGAGATGAACCAGATTCGTGACCTCGTAAAGAAGTACGACCTGTATCTGTTCTCTGACGAGGTGTATCGTGAATATATCTATACTGGCAGCCCTTATATCTCTGTCTTCCATCTTGAAGGCATAGAGAAGAATACTGTTCTCATCGACTCTGTATCGAAGCGTTACAGCGAGTGCGGAATACGTATCGGCTGTCTGATAACGAAGAATGACGAGATACGCAAGGCTGTGATGAAGTTCTGTCAGGCCCGTCTGAGTCCGCCATTGATAGGACAGATAGTGGCAGAGGCGTCTCTCGATGCTCCAGAAGAGTACTATCGCGACGTGTATGACGAATATGTAGAACGCAGAAAGGTGCTCATCGACGGCCTCAACCGCATACCAGGAGTATATTCTCCAATTCCGATGGGAGCATTCTACACTATGGCACAGCTGCCTGTGGATGATGCGGAGAAGTTCTGCAGATGGTGCCTTGAGGAATTCGACTACGAAGGCGAGACTGTTATGATGGCTCCAGGAGCAGGATTCTATACCACACCAGGGGCAGGAGTGAATCAGGTGCGTATAGCGTACGTATTAAAGAAAGAAGACCTGGAAAGGGCTTTGGTAGTGCTGAGAAAGGCGCTGGAGACGTATCCGGGGAGGGTGAATGATTAAGAGTTAAGAGTTAAGAGTTAAGAGTTAAAAGTTAAGAGTTAAGAATTGAATGTATCCTTTTACATAGCACGGCATTTCAGGCCTAAGGCTCCGATAGCGATGCTGGGAGTGGCGCTGGGCATCGCAGTGATGATAATCAGTGTCAGTGTGGTGATAGGATTCAAACATACCATTCGTGACAAGGTGGTGGGGTTCAGTTCTGACATCGTGGTGTCGAACTATATGACACTGCAGACTCTGGACCAGTCAAATCCTGTCACAGCAGACGAGAAACTGATAGGTCGTCTGAAGAAGATAGAGGGAGTGAAGCGAGTACAGCGGTATTCGCAGAAACAAGGAGTACTGAAGACAAACGATGACTTCCTGGGAGTGATGTTCAAAGGAGTAGGAGAAGACTATGACACCACCTTTATGGCATCAAATCTGGTAGCAGGAAAGATACCACAGCTGAGTATGTACAAAAGCACTCAGCAGCTGCTCATATCAAAGAATATGGCAGACAAACTGAGACTGAAGGTCGGAAACAAAGTATATGCATACTTCCTCAGTGATGATGACGTTAGGGCAAGGCCTTTCACTATCACGGGAATATACCAGACCAATTTCTCACGCTATGACGATGTGGTATGCTATACAGACCTGTATACCGTCAGCAAACTGAACGGATGGCGTATGACACAGGATATCCTACAGGTAACGGGATGTGAGATGCAGGTGACAAACTTCGACAGCCTGGATGTGATATCCGCAAGAGTGAGGAGTAAGATAGATCACACCTATGACTCACAGATGCACACCCTCTCATCGTGCACAGTATATGACATGAGTCCGCAGACCTTCGCATGGCTCGACCTGCTCGACCTCAATGTGTGGATAATCCTCATACTCATGATATGTGTGGCTGGATTCACAATAGTCAGCGGCCTGCTCATCATCATTCTGGAACGCACTGCTACCATAGGACTGCTGAAGGCTCTGGGAGCACGTAACAGTCTGATAAGGAAGACATTCAGATGGCTCGCCCTGAGCATCGTGATAAAAGGAATGTTATGGGGAAATGTGATAGGCATCGGAATATGCCTGCTGCAACAGCATTTCGGAATAGTAAAGCTGGATCCGACAGCATACTATGTCAGAGAGGCACCAGTGGAACTGAACTGGCTCATAATAGCACTGCTCAACATCGTGACACTCGTCATAACAACGGCAGTATTGGTGATACCAAGTTTCTTCATCGGAACAGTAAGACCGGCAAAGACAATGAGGATGGAGTGATGTAACGGTTAAAGGTTAACGGTTAAAGGTTAACGGTTAAAGGTTAACGGTTAACGGTTAACGGTTAAAGAAAATTTTCAATGTTCAATATTCAATTTTCAATATATAAAAAAGTAAATGACAAAATTTAAGGAATATAAAACATTAAATCTTGCAGAGACTAATGCAAGGGTTCTTGCTGAATGGGAGAAGAATGATATCTTCCATAAGAGTATAGATGAAAAAGAAGGTTGCAAGCCTTTTATCTTCTTTGAGGGACCTCCATCGGCTAACGGACATCCCGGAATACACCACGTTATGGGTCGTACCATCAAGGATGTGTTCCTGAGATATAAGACCATGAAGGGTTATCAGGTAAAGCGTAAGGCTGGATGGGATACTCACGGACTGCCTGTGGAGCTGAGTGTAGAAAAGAGCCTCGGCATCACAAAGGAGGATATCGGCAAGAAAATCAGCGTTGACGAATATAACGACGCTTGCCGCAAAAATGTCATGATGTACACTGACGAATGGACACAGCTGACAAACAAGATGGGCTACTGGGTTGATTTGGAGAACCCTTACATCACCTATGATATAAAGTATATAGAGACTCTGTGGTATCTCCTCAAGCAGCTATATAACAAAGGTCTGCTCTACAAGGGATATACCATACAGCCATATTCTCCTGCTGCAGGAACAGGACTGTCTTCTCATGAGCTCAATCAGCCAGGGTGCTATAGGGATGTGAAGGACACCACTGTGACAGCACAGTTCAAGGTAGAGAAGACATCTCTCAACTCTCAACTGTCAACTCTAAACTCTACACTCCCATTATACATCCTCGCATGGACCACAACACCTTGGACACTTCCTTCAAACACAGCACTCTGTGTGGGTCCGAAGATTGACTATGTAGCCCTGAAAGGAAACAACCCATATACCGATGAGGAGGCAATCTATATCATCGCAGAAAGCCGTATGGGAGCATACTTCACACAGGAAGAGGGTAAGGAGCCTGAAATCCTGTGGAGAGGAAAAGGTCTGGATCTGGTTGGCACAAAGTATCAGCAGCTGATGCCTTGGGTAAAGCCTTGCAGCATGGACGAAAGCGGAAAGATAACAGACGAGAGTGCAAAGGCGTTTCGCGTGATACCAGGTGACTATGTCACAACAGAAGACGGTACTGGTATAGTACATATTGCTCCTACCTTTGGTGCTGATGATGCCAAGGTGGCAAAAGATGCCGGTGTGCCTGCTCTCTTCATTGTTGATAAGGCTGGTGATACACGTCCTATGGTGGATTTCCAGGGAAAATACTTCGTAAAAGAAGACATACAGCCAGAGTTCCTGGATCTGTGTGTCAACGAGTCATACTGGAAGCACTCAGGAGCTTACGTAAAGAATGCATACGATCCAAAATATAATGTCAACGGATATGACGAAAAGGCTGCCAACAAGGATATGGACCTTAATGTCATCCTGTGCCTTGAAATGAAGGAAGAGGGTACTGCTTTCAAGATTGAGAAGCACGTGCATAACTATCCTCACTGCTGGCGTACCGACAAGCCTGTGCTCTACTATCCACTTGACTCTTGGTTCATACGTTCTACTGCAAAGAAGGACCGTATGTTCGACCTTAACCAGACTATCAACTGGCATCCACAGTCAACAGGAACAGGACGTTTCGGTAAGTGGCTCGAAAACCTCAACGACTGGAACCTGTCACGTTCACGTTACTGGGGAACTCCATTACCAATCTGGCGCAATAAGGATACAAAGGAAGAGATATGTATCGGTTCTCTGGAAGAACTCTATAACGAAATAGAAAAGGCTGTCAAGGCAGGCGTAATGGAAACAAATATCCTCAAGGATAAAGGCTTCGTTCCTGGCGATATGTCAAAGGAGAACTATGACAGGATAGATATCCATCGCCCATATGTTGACTATATCAAACTGGTATCTGACAAGGGTACCGTCCTCACCCGAGAGACAGACCTTATTGATGTATGGTTCGACTCAGGTGCTATGCCTTATGCACAGATACACTATCCTTTCGAGAACAAGGAACTGATAGATAATGGTAAGGCATTCCCTGCAGACTTCATTGCAGAGGGTGTGGACCAGACACGCGGATGGTTCTTCACTCTGCATGCTATCGGTACTATGGTATTCGACTCTGTAGCATTCAAGAATGTCATCTCAAACGGTCTGGTGCTCGACAAGAACGGCATCAAGATGAGTAAGCGTCTGGGAAATGTCATCAATCCGTTTGACTGCATCAACACCTATGGTGCTGACGCTGTACGCTGGTATATGACAAGCAACTCCTCTCCATGGGATAACCTGTCATTCGACCTCGATGGCGTGAAAGAGGTGACATCAAGCTTCTTTATCAAGCTTTATCAGGCATACTCATTCTTTACACTCTATGCTAACGTTGACGGCTTTGAGTATAAAGAGGCAGACATTGAATACAGCAAGCGTCCTGACTTCGACAGATGGCTGCTGTCAGAACTGAATTCTCTTGTGAAGGAGGTTGACAAGTATCTCGCAGACTATGATGTAACACCTGCTGTACGCCTGATACAGAGTTTTGTTATCGACAAACTGTCCAACTGGTACATACGTCTTAACAAGAAACGCTTCTGGGGCAATGAGGCCAGCGATGACAAGAGAAGTGCATACCAGACACTCTATACCTGTCTGAACACTCTCGCCCGTATTATGGCACCTGTGGCACCATTCTATGCAGACGAGCTGTTTATGAGCCTTAATGAGGTGACAAAGAAGGATACTTCACTCTCTGTTCATCTGGCAAAATTCCCAGAGGCAACAGAAGAGTATATCGATACTGACCTTGAAGAGGCTATGCAACTGGCTATGCAGGTGACATCAATGGTGCTCTCTCTGCGTAAGAAGGTGAAGATTCCTGTAATACAGGCTCTGCAGGCTATTTCTATTCCTGTTACCGACCCAAGTGTAAAGGCTGCAATAGAACGCATGAAGTCTGTAATACTTGCTGAGACAAATGTGAAGGAACTGAACTTCATCGAAGATGGTGCCGGAATACAGCTCGTGAAGAAAGTGAAGTGTAACTTCCGCACTATGGGTAAGAAGTTCGGTAAGCTGATGAAGGATGTCAATAATGCTGTTATGGCAATGACACAGGCACAGATTGCAGAACTGGAGAACAACGGCACTGTAGCCCTTGTTGCAGCAGGTGAGAATGTCACGATAGAAAAGGAAGATGTTGAGATAATTTCAGAAGACATCCCAGGCTGGACCATAGCACAGGAAGGTACCATAACAGTAGCTCTCGACATAGAGATTACTCCTGAACTGAAGAATGAGGGTATGGCACGCCTTATCATCAAGCGCATTCAGGCTATGAGAAAAGACTCCAAGTTCGAGATTACCGACAGGATAGATGTTGTGATAGAAGAGAACGACGACCTCAAGAAGGCTGTCGATACCTTCAAGGAACACATCGCTTCCCAGGTGCTTGCCAACAGCCTCGTCATCGGTGATGCCGGTGAAGGTTCTGAGCAGGACTTTGGAGAATTCAAGGCAAAGATATTTATCAAAAAGAATTAATAATATTTATTAACCATTAGCAATCATAATTACTATGGCTGAAATTAAAAAACGTTACAGCGATGAAGAGCTCGAGGAATTCAAGCAGATCATCAATGAGAAACTGGAGCGCGCGAACAAAGACTATCAAGACATGATGCGTGCATTACGTAATGATGAAGGAAATGATGTCGCAGACACATCTCCTACATATAAAATCCTTGAAGAGGGTGCTGTAACCCAGAACAAGCAGGAGCTGCTCATCCTGGCACAGCGTCAGCAGAAGTTCATAAAGGGTCTGGAGCAGGCATTGGTACGCATACAGAACAAGACATACGGCATTGACCGCATGACAGGCGAACTGATTCCAAAGGAGCGTCTGCGCCTGGTTCCGCATGCTACTCTCTCAGTAGAATCAAAAGAGAAGAATAAGAGAAACCATTGAACGTAATACTCATAAGAAAAGGGCTGCTGTACACACTCTTCGTTGCCCTGCTTCTCTTGATTGACCAGGCCATAAAGCTGTGGGTCAAGAATAATATGTGTCTGCATGAGAGCATACGCATAACAGACTGGTTCTTTATATCATACATCGAAAACAATGGTATGGCATTCGGTATGACCTTTATTCCGAAATATGCACTGACATTGTTCCGAATGGTCGCAAGCCTATACATTATATATTATTTAGGACGCGAGATATACCGTAACGCCAGGACTGTGTGGCTGATATGTCTTTCTATGATACTGGCAGGAGCAGTAGGCAACCTTATCGACTGTATGTTCTACGGGATATATTTTCACGAAGCACCGTTCATGCAGGGTAGGGTAGTGGATATGTTCTATTTCCCACTCATCGTAACGACATACCCCGAGTGGTTTCCTTTATGGGGTGGGGAGCCTTTCATATTCTTCTCTCCGATATTCAATTTCGCTGACGCCTGCATATCAGTAGCGGTAGTGATGCTCATACTGTTCTGCCGTCCGGAGATTGAGAAACTGAGAAAATAAAAACGCTAAATGAAGAGACTGTTTCATACTCTTGCTCTTTGCATAGTGGCAGCACTGTTGTCGGTGATGACATCATGTGCCCCATCACTGCCCGATGGTGTGCTGTCGAGTAAAGAGATGGAAGATGTACTCTTCGATTTCCATATAGCACAGGCACTGTACGAGACCCGCGAATTTCATTCCACAGAGTCTGACATCGTAGCCCTGCGTGCTAACGTGTTGAAGAAACACGGACTGACACAACAGGAATGGGACAATTCCATGTCGTACTATTGTCAGCATGCAGACGAGTTACACAGGATATATATAAACATTAACGACAGGGTAGAGAGAAACGTCATTGCCCTGGGTGGTAAGTCGCAAGGAGTGCAGGGAGAAGAGGCTGATACGGCAAATGTATGGAAGGGTAGTCCTGACATCCTGCTGATGCAGCAGACACCTTATAATATATTGTCGTATGACATAACACCCGACTCCACATTCCAAGATGGTGATAATGTGTCACTGCAATGTGATACGAAATTCATCTTCCAGGACGGATACAAGTCATTGTCAATCATAATGGTGGTGACATTCAGCAATGACAGCATCTCCACAATGACGACAAACATAAGTCGTGACGGACACGGTATAGTAACACTAAATAACGAAAAAGACAGGTTACACATAAAGAATATAAAGGGTTTCTTTATGCTTGGCCGAAATCTGGATGCAGTAACAACAAAGCCGACAACAACAACACTGAGGCTCGTTTCTGTAAGAAATATAAAACTGTTGCATCTGCATACCACTCCGCCACCACCACCTACTCCTGTTCCGGAACCGGCAGACAGTGCAAAAACAGACACGGTTCCACCACCGCAGGTAATTCAAAATTGACAATTTATAATTGATAATTAAGCTTTAACCGTTAACCATTAACCGTTAACCGTTATAAAAAAATAATATGGCAAAGAAAAAAGAAGAAACACAAGATTTGTTCGAATCATCTGTAACAGAGGCTGCAGCAGCTGTTGAAGCTCCTAAGAAGAAACGTGGCAGACCAAGCAAAGCAGAGCTTGCTGCACGCGAGAAGGCTGCTAAGGAAACTGCCGAGCAGGAACAGCCTGCTCCGGAGTTGCCAGTGGCAGAGGAGCCTGTGGCTGCAGAAGCAACAGAGGAAGCATCAGAAGCAGCAGAGTATGCACCTGCTGAAGCAGAAATGATGCCTGATGCTGAGATGATGGCTAATCCACAGGATGAGTTTGGATTCTGGGAAGGAGATCCGGGTGATGGAACAGATTTCATCATAGTTCAGGATATTCCGGTGGAAGATAATGGCGCCATACCATATTATGATATGTTCGATAATGCCCAGACAGGCGAGATCTATGACTATGAAGGTAAAGGCAACGCTAATTCCAACAGCAACAACTTTGAATTCAAGGACCTTATTCCTGCCTGTGGTGTTCTGGAGATAACATCGGAAGGATATGGCTTCCTGCGTTCCAGCGATTATAATTATCTCGCTTCTCCTGATGACATCTATGTCACAGCACAGCAGATAAAGCGCTATACACTGAAGACAGGTGATGTGGTAGAATGCTTCGTACGCCCACCAAAGAGCAACAAGAAGTACTTTATCCTGACATCGGTGAAGACCATCAACGGTTGTGATCCTCATGAGGTACGTGAGCGTATCTCTTTCGAGAATCTGACACCACTCTTCCCTGAAGAGAAGTTTGACCTCACCAGCGATGCAAAGACAAGAAACATATCTACCCGTATTGTTGACCTCTTTGCACCTATCGGTAAGGGACAACGCTCCCTTATCGTGGCACAGCCAAAGACCGGTAAGACAATACTGCTGAAGGATATTGCCAACGCTATCGCAGCAAACCATCCAGAGGCATATATCATGATACTGCTTATTGACGAACGTCCTGAGGAGGTAACAGATATGGCACGTACCGTAAATGCGGAGGTTATAGCATCTACCTTTGATGAGCCAGCCGACAGACACGTAAAGATAGCAGGTCTGGTGCTTGAGAAGGCAAAGCGTCTGACAGAGTGTGGACATGATGTGGTGATATTCCTTGATTCCATAACACGTCTCGCACGTGCCTATAACACTGTAGCACCTGCTTCCGGAAAGATTCTTACCGGTGGTGTCGACTCTAATGCCCTCCAGAAGCCAAAACGTTTCTTTGGTGCTGCACGTAACATAGAGAATGGTGGTTCGCTGACTATAATAGCAACAGCATTGACAGATACAGGTTCAAAGATGGATGAGGTGATATTCGAGGAGTTCAAGGGAACCGGTAACTCAGAATTACAGCTCGACCGTCAGTTGGCAAACAAGCGTATCTATCCTGCTGTAAACCTTGTGCAGTCAAGCACCCGTCGTGATGACCTGTTACAGGATGAGATGACACGAAACAGGATGTGGATTTTGAGAAAACATATTGCCGATATGAATGCCATAGAGGCAATGAACGAAATCCATAATCTGATGCAACGTACACACGATAATGATGAATTCTTAATGGCAATGAACAAATGAGCATAAGTAAGACTCGACACGTCCTCGTAGATGTAGCCCGACAACTGTTCGCAAAGAATGGGGTAGAGCGCACCACAATGAACGACATAGCCATTGCCTCTGGCAAGGGAAGACGTACTCTTTACACCTATTTCAACAGCAAGGAGGAGATATATGCCGCTGTCATAGAATCAGAACTGGAACGTCTGTCTGATAAACTGGATGAGGTGGCCGAGAAGAAAATGCGTCCTCAGGAGAAGATTATTGAGGTAATATATACCCATCTGACACAGATACGTGAAACAGTAGTCCGTAACGGAAATCTACGTGCTGAATTCTTCCGTAATATATGGATGGTTGAGAAGGTTCGCAAGAAGTTTGATGCCGACGAGATTGCATTGTTCCGAAAGGTATATGCCGAGGGAAAGGCAAGCGGAGAATTTGATATCGAAAACATTGATATTGTGGCAGATATAACGCACTATTGTATCAAAGGCCTTGAGGTGCCGTATATCTACGGACGGTTGGGTAGGGGACTTACACTCGATTCCTCACGCCCATTGGTGGCAAAGTTCGTATATGGTGCATTATGCCGTTCTAACGATATCAACAGAAAGAAAACGTTGAATTCTGCCGCAGATAATGAAAAGAATGCGGAAGATGAAAATGCTTTCGACGACTTTGATAAAATAGAGGATTTTGATAAAGAATAATTTTTAATTTATAATTAATAAAGGTATAAAAACTATGGGATTACTCACAGGTAAAACAGCCCTCATTACAGGTGCTGCACGTGGCATTGGCAAGGCCGTTGCTACGAAGTTTGCTCAGGAAGGTGCTAACATCGCTATCACAGACTTGGTTCTTAACGATGATATGGCAGCTACTCTCGAAGCTACATGTAAGGAAATCGAAGCTATTGGCGTAAAGTGTAAGGGATATGCCGGAAATGCCGCTGACTTTGCAGAGACAGAGGCTGTTGTTGCAAAGATAAAGGAAGACTTTGGCAGCATCGACGTACTGGTCAACAATGCCGGTATCACAAAGGACGGACTGATGCTTCGTATGTCAGAGGCACAGTGGGACGCAGTACTCAACGTAAACCTTAAGTCTGCATTCAACTTCATTCATGCCTGCGCTCCTATAATGTTACGTCAGCGTGGTGGTTCTATCATCAATATGTCATCTGTTGTGGGTGTACATGGTAATGCCGGACAGTGTAACTACTCAGCATCAAAGGCTGGTATGATAGGTCTTGCAAAGTCTATTGCTCAGGAGCTCGGACCTAAGGGTATCCGTGCCAATGCTGTAGCACCTGGATTTATTGAGACAGCTATGACAGCACAGTTGCCAGAGGAAGTACGTGCAGAGTGGATGAAGAAGATTCCACTGCGTCGTGGCGGAAAGGTTGAGGATATCGCAAATGTATGCCTCTTCCTGGCTTCTGACATGTCCAGCTACGTATCAGGTCAGGTGATTCAGACCGATGGTGGTATGAATATGTAGAATTATGATAAATAGAAATGGAAGTTCTTTACGAAGACAACCATATTATCATTGTATATAAGGAGAGCGGGGAAATCGTACAGGGAGACAAGACTGGCGATATCCCTCTCTCTGATACAGTGAAAGCATGGATAAAGGTGGCTCATAATAAGCCATCAAATGTCTTCCTTGGCGTTGTACATCGTCTTGACAGACCAGCCCAAGGTATCGTTGTCTTTGCAAAAACATCCAAGGCACTGGCAAGGCTTAATAAAATGTTTGCTAACCAAGAAGTACATAAAACTTATTGGGTAATAACAGAGAATTTGCCACAAGAAGAAAATTCTGACGGAAATTTTCATTTCCTGCGTAATTGGCTTGTACGTAACGAAAAACAGAACAAAAGCTATGCGTATGATTTAGAGAGAGCGAATTCAAAAGAAGCAATCCTGGAATACAGAATTCTGGCATCAGGAAAAAAATACCATCTGCTGGAAGTGAAACTGCACACAGGACGACATCATCAGATAAGATGTCAGCTGGCTCACATAGGTTGTCCAATCAAGGGCGATCTGAAATACGGAGCAAAACGTTCCAATCCCGACGGAAGCATTTCGTTGTTAGCACGTAAAATAGAATTTGAACATCCTGTTTCTCATGAACAGATATCCGTAGAATCACCATTACCAAAGCTTTTCTCGGATATTTACTCTTCTTAGTAGAATGACGATTATGATAAATAGGGTTTAAAGATATAATAAATATTGTATACACTTCTATCCTTTCAGGTTTCTCATACATCGTAAAAATATCTTCACAATAATGTCAAAAGTAAAAAATAAGAAAAACGGCAAGACTTCTTTTAAGGTAGCTCTTGGATTTAATAATTTCACTGGCGAGAAAACAAATTTCACCGTTGGCATTACATTGTTTATTTTGTCAATCGTAATGATTATTTGTTTCATATCATATTTCTCAACAGCTGATGCTGACCAAAGTTTGTTGGAACATCCCATGCCTGGCGATTTTGTCAACAAGCAACGTGTCTTCCAAAATATTTGCGGTTCCTGGGGAGCTTACACGTCATATTTTCTTATAGCGCGTTGTTTTGGCTATCCGGCAATTCTGATACCGATATTCATGATGATGGTATCATTCAAGATGATTGGTGTCTATAAGCTGAACCTCCTGAAATGGTTCTTTTGCCTGATGCTGGTAATGATATGGTGCAGCGTATGCTGTGCGGCATATATCAATCCTATGATGCTTGACAATGTCTTCAATGCCGGTGGAGAACATGGAGCATTTATTGCTTTAATGGCAGAAAATATCATCGGAATGCCGGGACTTACAGCAATACTTATCCTGCTGGCTATTTTCTTCCTCGTTTATCTTACTTCGGAAACGATATATTTCATTCGCAAGATATTCAATCCTCTGAAACTGGTAACAGACAAAGTAAACTTTACAATTACCAACTTTGTGAAGGACGATGAGAAAACTGATGAAGCAAATTCTGAAGACGGCTATAATGGCGTCTATGACGATCCTGCTTCTCAGATTGTGAATTTTGACCTTGATACAGACAAAACAGAAATTGTCGATGATGGTTATACTGACGATACGGATGAAGATAAAGAGGAAGGCAGTGTGCAGCAGCCTATATTCCGTAAGCCTGAAACAGAGTCAGCAGACAGTTCTAACGTGAACTTTGAAATTGAGACAGGTAGCGTAGAAGAACATTCTACCTCTATCGTTAAGAACAATAATCCAGAAGATCTCTCCCCTTACGATCCTAAGGCAGAGCTGTCACGTTATAAGTACCCTACCCTAGACCTGCTCAAGAAATACGAGGATGACGGCAAATCATTCATTGATATGGATGAACAGCGTCAGAACAAAGACCGTATCGTGCAGGTTCTCAGGAACTTCGGTGTTACGGTGGACAGTATCAAGGCTACTGTAGGACCTACTATTACGCTTTATGAGATAACGCTTGCTCCTGGTATCAAGATTTCAAAGGTACGCTCTTTGGAGGATGATATCGCCCTGTCTCTTGCAGCCCTCGGCATACGTATCATTGCTCCTATCCCTGGACGTGGTACAATAGGTATAGAGGTGCCAAATGCCAACCCACGTGTTGTCAGCATGGAGAGCATTCTGTCGTCAAAGAAATTCCAGGAAACTACTATGGCACTGCCATTGGCTCTCGGTAAGACAATTTCTAACGAGATATACATGGTTGACCTTGCAAAGATACCACATCTCCTTGTGGCAGGTGCCACAGGACAGGGTAAGTCTGTAGGTCTGAATGCCATCATCACCTCCCTACTCTACAAGAAACATCCTGCAGAGCTGAAGTTCGTCCTCGTTGACCCTAAGATGGTGGAATTCTCTATCTATAAACCACTTCTCAATCACTTCCTGGCACAGATACCACCAGAGAGTGATGCCGATGAACCAATTATCACTGACGTGAAGAAGGTTGTCAAGACCCTCAACTCCGTATGTCAGGAGATGGATGACCGTTATAACCTCCTGAAACTGGCTAACGTACGTAAACTTGAGGAGTATAATGAGAAATTTACCAAGCGTCAGCTCAATCCAGAGCATGGCCATCGCTTTCTCCCATATATCGTTGTTATTATTGACGAGTATGGTGATCTCATCATGACAGCCGGAAAGGAAATAGAGCTACCTATAGCACGTATTGCCCAGAAGGCACGTGCCGTCGGTATTCACATGATTATCGCTACACAGCGTCCTACCGTGAATATCATCACGGGTACCATCAAGGCCAACTTCCCCGGACGTATGGCATTCAAGGTTATGTCATCCGTTGATTCAAAGACCATTCTCGATGGCACAGGTGCCAACCAGCTTATCGGTCGTGGTGATATGCTTATCCTCGATAAGGGTACTCCAGTGCGCGTGCAGTGTGCCTTCGTAGATACTCCTGAGGTTATCGCCATCAATAAGTTTATTGCTGACCAGCAAGGCTATAACGGTCCGTTGGAATTGCCAGAGCCAATCAATACCGAAGAAGGCGGTGGCGGTGGTGCCGAGGATATCGGAAATCTTGATCCGCTGTTTGGTGAGGCCGCACGTGTAATTATCAATACACAGCAGGGTTCAACATCTCTCATCCAGCGTAAGTTCTCTATCGGTTACAACCGTGCAGGACGTCTTATGGATCAACTGGAGAAAGCAGGAGTAGTAGGTGCTGCACACGGTTCCAAACCACGTGATGTACTCATTCAGGATGAGGAGACACTGCAGTCGCTCATCAATACTCTGGGAGCAAACTGATTTTCTTAAGAAATGATAACATACACATCATTAAAAAAATGAGAAAGATATCTTTATTCGCATTTACATTGTTAATGCTACTCTGCACCACAACTGCTATAGCAGCAGATAATGGTAAGAAAATACTGGATAAAGCATCTGAAAAGATAGCTATTTCAAAGGGATTTACAGCCAATTTCTCTATCTCAGGCGGAAAACTGAATAACTCTGGTACTATCTCAGTAAAGGGTGACAAATTCTGCGCACGTGTCTCCAATGCCATCATGTGGTATGACGGCAAGACACAATGGGTGTATAACAAGAAGTCCGAAGAGGTGAATGTTTCTCATCCAAATGCTTCTGCCCAGCAGAGTATGAACCCTTACAATTTCCTTACCCTATATAAGAAGGGTTATACCATCACCTCTTCCAATGCTGCCAGTGGTACACAGGTTCATCTGGTGGGCAAAGGAAAATCTATCAGCGAGATGTATATTCTTGTTGATAAGAACTATAATATAAAAGAGGTGAAGTTCCTTCAGAAAGGGACATGGGTAACCATCCACATCAGTAATCTGAAGAATCAGACGCTGGACAATTCAGTGTTCACCTTTAATGCCAAGGAATTCCCACAGGCAGAGATTATCGATATGCGATGAATCCCTTCAAGGTTCATATCCTTGGCTGTGGCAGTGCCCTGCCTTCAAAGAGCCATAATCCCTCTTCTCAGATTGTAGAGATACGAGGAAAATATTTCATGATAGATTGTGGAGAAGGAACACAGGTGCAGGTACGACGTTCCCATGTCAATTTTTCCAAGCTATATGCTATTTTCATCAGCCATACCCATGGCGACCATGTCTTCGGACTCATGGGAATGCTCTCTACCTTCGGATTACAGGGACGTACCGCACCACTTCATATCTATGCTCCGGCACACTATGAAGAACTCTTTATGATGGAAAAGAAGATGTTTCTCTCCACTATGGACTATGACATCATCTTCCATTCCCTTGATACCACCTTGTCACAGGTTATCTATGAAGACCGCTCTCTCACTGTTGAGACAATACCCCTTCAGCATCGTGTACCCTGTTGCGGTTTTTTCTTTAAGGAGAAGCCCACACGTGAGCATTTCATACGTGACACTTCCCTGCCACGTCCGCTCATTCCTGCTCCCCCTACTCCAGTACGCGCCTATGCCTACTGCTCCGATACACGTTATATCCCTACCCTAGGAGAGACTCTTCGCAATATGTCTCCAGGTCCCCTCACTATATATCATGAGGCCACCTATGCAGATGACAAGAAAGATAATGCCCGTAAGTATATGCACTCCACTGCCCGCGAAGCTGCAATGGTAGCTAAGAGTGCTGGAGCACAGCAGCTTCTCATCGGTCATTACAGCCATCGCTACGAAGATGAGACAATCCTCCTTAAAGAAGCTCAGGAGGTCTTTCCCCCTACCCTCCTCTCCCAAGAAGGCGAAGTGTATACTATTGTGTAATGTTTAACTGTCAGGGGTTCTATTAAACAAACCTTGCTCCGTCATCGGGTTTAACCCAAAAGACTTTGAAGGTTTTTTCGTATTCAGGGAACTGTTCCAGATATTTCTCTGTCAATGTCTTTTCTATATTCTCCTTATATGCAGGATCTACAAGTGCGATACATGCACCTTTGAAGCCTGCGCCTGAGAAGCGACCACCATATACACCCTGCATACTGCGCATTATTTCGTAGATGGCGATGAGTTCTGGTGAACCGCATTCATAATTGTGAATGCTGCTTTCGCAACTGTCGAAGGATAACTTTCCAAACAACTGCAGGTTACCGGTTTCCCATGCTGTAACACCCTGGCGTACACGACGGTATTCACTATAGAAATGCTCTGCACGACGTGCAAAGCGTGATGGCATAATGTCACGTGTCTTCTCAAAGGTCTCCTTCGGTACATCGCGTAGAAACGTCTTGTCGAAAGTCTTTAACGGTTGCTCCTGATATGCCAGCATATTCCATGCAGCTGTCTTACACTCGTACACACGGAGGTTATAATCGCTATTCACCAGGCTTCGAGTCAGACCAGAGAAGAAAATACCTATCTCAAACTCAGGCATCTCGGGGTTGCGCTTGATGATGCGCCAATCGTTGCTATCGCAATCGAGGAACAACAGACCATCCTTCTTACCCAGGGCGATACAAGCCTGATCTAGCAGACCATTATTCAGACCGATATATTCGCGCTCAGCTTCAGATGCTATCTTGACTATCTCAAATGGTTGCAATGTAATATCGTTTGCTTTAGCAAAAGCCATTACGTATGCAATCAGTACAGCAGCACTTGAACTGAGGCCACCTACGGGCAGTGAGCCTTGGATGATGCCATTGATGCCTCGCTTCAATTCAAAGCGTTTCTTGAGAGCATACTTGGCTCCACGGGCATAGTCACCCCAGTGGCGTTCCTTTACCTGTGAGGGGGCATCAATGTTGAAATCAACAATTCCTTCAAAGGACTTAGATTCCAGATGCACATGACTGTCATTAGTCACGTCGAACCACAGGTCGACACCTTTGTTGATAGCAAAACCACTAACCAGACCATGCTGATGGTCAACATGTGCACCTAATGGGCAGACACGATAAGGGGAGAAAATGTGATATTGAAATTTCTTTTCCATAGTATTTTATATATTCCGGCTGCAAAAATACGCATTTTTTTTTTACAACCAAAAGAATTATACTTTTTCCTTTTGTATTTCAATTGTTTCGTTGTATCTTTGTAGGCGAAAAAGTTATATGTATGAAAAATATAGTTATTGCGGCAGGTTATGCCACCCGCTTGGGCGAACTAACCAAAAACTTCCCCAAGCCCCTGCTCAAGATTGGTCAGAACACCATTCTGGGTCGTATGCTTGATGATATTGACCAGATTCCTGATATCGATGAGCATATCATTATTTCAAATCATAGGTTTGCACCTATATTTGAAACATGGAAGAAGGAAGAAGGCAGATGGAAGAAGCCTATCACAATTGTTGATGATGGGACAGAGACGAACGAGACAAGATTAGGTGCAGTGTGCGACCTGTTGTTTGCGATGGATAAACTCAACATCGATGACGACTTACTTGTTGTTGCTGCTGACAACCTGCTGTTCTTCAGTTTCCAGGAGTTTGTAGACTTTGCCAAGAAGAAAGGCACCTCATGTATCATGTGTCATGAGCAGCCAAGCATTGAAAAACTACAACGTACAGGTGTTGTGGAACTCGATGAGAACAATTGCGTTCTTGGTATGGAAGAGAAACCACAGGAGCCTAAGAGCCATTGGGCAGTGCCACCTTTCTATATATACCAGAAGAAAGATCTCAATATGGTACGTCATTCTGTAGAGAACGGATGTGGCAAAGATGCCCCAGGCAACTTGGCGCACTATATGGTAGAACACACCACTATGCACGCTTGGCCAATGAGTGCAGGAAGATTTGATATAGGAAGTTTGGATACGTATTATCAAGCAGTAGAGTTATATGGAAAAGATTGATTTAAACAATAAGAAAATATTAGTTACCGGTGCAGCCGGTTTCATTGGCAGCAATCTGGTGAAGCGACTCTTTAAGGACTTTAAGGGTACAACGATTGTCGGTATCGACAATATGAACGATTACTACAATGTGTCGCTCAAAGAGTATAGACAGAAGGAACTGGAGACACTTAATTGTCAGCTGTCAACTGTCAACTATCAATTCATTAAGGGTGATATTGCAGACAAGGTTGCTATTGATGCGTTGTTTGCTGAGTATAAGTTCGATGTTGTAGTGAATCTGGCTGCTCAGGCTGGAGTGAGGTATTCGATTGAGAATCCTGATGCTTACATTAAAAGCAATATGATTGGGTTCTATAATATTCTGGAGGCCTGTCGGCACAATCCTGTTGAACATTTGGTCTATGCTTCATCATCGAGCGTATATGGTGGCAATAAGAAGGTGCCATTCTCTACCGATGACCGTGTGGACAATCCTGTGTCGCTCTATGCTGCCACCAAAAAGAGCAATGAGCTCTTTGCACATTGCTACAGCAAACTATATAACATCCCGACTACGGGGTTGCGTTTCTTTACGGTGTATGGTCCTGCCGGACGTCCTGATATGGCGTACTTCGGATTTACCAATAAGTTGCTGAAGGGTGAGACCATCCAGATTTTCAACTACGGAAACTGTCGTCGTGACTTTACCTATGTCGATGACATTGTCGAGGGTATTGTTCGTGTGATGCAGGGGGCACCTGAGCGTAAGAATGGTGAGGACGGTCTGCCTGTTCCTCCATATGCTGTATATAATATAGGTGGTGGTCAGCCAGAGAATTTGCTGGACTTTGTGAATATTCTGCAGGAGGAGCTTGTGCGTGCAGGCGTATTGCCTAAAGACTTTGATTTCGAGGCCCACAAAAAACTCGTTCCCATGCAGCCAGGTGATGTTCCAGTCACTTATGCTGACAGTACGGCACTAGAAAGAGATTTTGGCTTCACACCTAAGATAACTTTACGCGAAGGCCTGAGAAAATTTGCTGAGTGGTATGCTAAGTATAACGGGTAACATTTAGCGTTTAGCGGTTAAGACTATAAAAAATCCCGGCAGGAAACTGTCGGGATAAATTTTGTTGCGGAGGCAGGACTCGAACATGCGACCTCCAGGTTATGAGCCTGGCGAGCTACCAACTGCTCCACTCCGCGATATTATTAAGTCAAATGAGCCTTGTTTCTCATTTGCGGGTGCAAAGGTACATAAAAAAAATGATATAAGCAAATTTTTTTTATAATTTGTTTGATTTATTGTTAAGTTTACGGCTTACACCTGACAAAAAGAATACTTGACAGAAAGGGAAGCAATGGGATATCATAGTTTCATCCACTCCTTCCTCTCCTGTTCAGACATCTTCTCTATAGCGTAGCGCAGCATTGTGCGAGGCATCTCATGTGCATGCTGACGCAAAAAATCCCTGAGCAG
>CADCAX010000020.1 GCA_902799455.1 uncultured Prevotellaceae bacterium | reverse complement strand
TGCAGGCTGACGGTAAGTACCTGAAGGCAGGTCATGTTATCATCAAGAAGGGTAATAGGATCTTCAACGCTGTAGGTGGTATCGTTAAGTAAAGTATAAAACTTTATAAACTCTGATAAATTTCTCCCCTTGGCTCTCGCCAGGGGGAGATTTTTTATGCCGTAATTTTTTTTTCTTCAAAGGCTTGGGAAAAATAATTCTGACTAGGGAGATTTTTTCTTACTACGTTGTATATTTTCTGTTCGCGGACAATGAACACAAGTTCACCGTCCTTGAACATATGTTCCGCACCCTTGAACATATATTCAAGGACTTGGAACAGAAAATCTCTCTAGGAGAAAAGAAAAAATATCAGGGGAATTAAGAAAAATTATTTGCGGCAATGAGAAAAAAGTGTTACCTTTGACTTCGTTTAGGTACGAAGTTATGCGTAGCGCACTGATAATGATAGTTGCAGGTATTGCTGCTGGGAGGCTTTTGGATATTCCTGTCAGCAATACCTGTATTGCATACATACTGCTGGCGTTACTCTTTCTGGCTGCTTTACTGAGGCGATGGGAAAGGGTAGCGTCAGTAACTCTTATGGGGGCGCTCATAGTATTGGGTGTTTTCCTGATAAGAAACAGCGACAATTCTCAGGCATCGTCATTATCCTATGTGGAGAAGATAGCAGCAGAGATGGGGGAGAAGCGAAAGATGCTGACCTCGAAATATGTGGAGCAGGGGCTTTCGGGAGATACCTACGACATAGTTGCCGCTATGACATTGGGAGAGAAAAAGGGTATCAGCAAAGAGGTCAGGAAAGTATTCTCCGCCAGCGGAGGAGCACATATCCTGGCGCTGTCAGGGATGCATCTGGGAATATTATTCATGATTCTCACCTTCCTGCTTCCAACAAAAAGATGGCCTAAGATATCAGTACTGACAGAGCTCCTTGCTATATGGGCCTTTGTGTTTCTGATAGGTTTCCAGCCTTCTCTGCTAAGAGCTGCTGTTATGCTGACAATATACAGTATAGCAAAGATGCTTTCGAGGAATACCAGGAGTATGGATGTGCTGGCATTTACAGCAGCATTGTTGCTGGTAGTATCTCCCCAGTGGCTGTTTGACGTAGGATTCCAGATGTCCTTTGCTGCTGTGACAGGAATTCTGGTACTCTATGGTCCGATATTCAGATTCCTGACATATAGGGAAAAGGAAGCAGAGCAACCCTCTTTATTAGCAGTATGTTGCTGGACTTTTTACGATGGAATCGTGGGTTTGGTGGTCATTTCCCTTACTGCCCAGTTGGGAGTGGCCCCTTTGGTGGCGTATTATTTCGGTAATTTTCCTACATACTTCATCCTGACGAATTTTATAGTGACTCCTGCTGCTTTCCTGATAATAATCCTGGCGATAGGCCTGCTGATGGGAATACCTTTGCTGACACCTCTGACTATGGTGGTGCAAGGGATGCATGCTTCCCTGTTGTGGATAAAAAATCTGCCATACTCAAACCTGGAAGTCAGATTGTCAGTATGGCAGACGCTGTTGGTATATGTGATAATTATTTCTCTGTGCAGTCTTGTTTATCTTTGCATCCGAAAGACGGATCGATTTTTAAGAGCGATGCCATTATAAAGGTTACGCTGCAGAAAGCCATCACTATGATGAAGAACGTCCGATAGCCTACAAATTCCTGAAGTGCGCCAGCAAAAAGACCTGGTATCATCATACTTGCTGCCATAAGTGCTGTACAGAGAGCATAGTGAGATGTCTTGTATTCGCCCCTGCTGTAGTAAATAAGGTACAGCATATAGGCTGTGAAGCCGAATCCATAGCCAAATTGTTCGATGAAAACGCATATATTTATAATCAGCAGGTCGGATGGAAGGACATAAGCCATGAAGACATAAACGATGTCAGGAAGGGTTATGGCGCATACCATAGGCCACAGCCATTTCTTCAAACCATCCTTGCTTGCTACAAGACCACCAAGAATACCACCAAGCGTCAGTCCGATGACACCCACAGTGCCTTGCACGAATCCCAGTTCCTGAGGCGAAAGCGCCAAACCTCCATTAGTTTCTGCGTCAATGAGGAAGAGGGTTGATATCTTTGCGAGCAGCCCTTCAGGCATACGATAGAGCAGCATGAACAGGATGCCGACCAGAACCTGCTCCTTCTGGAAGAATGTCACGATGGTTTCTTTGAAATCAGCAAGGATGGTGCTGACAGTAACGCCTTCACGCAGTCCGTCCTCAGCAGGGCGGGGAAGTATGTATGCATGCCAAATCCAGACAGCAATGAACAGTCCGCAGCATCCATAGAAAAGGAGACTCCATGAATAAGCAATCTGGTTGCGGAAGATAATCTCCAGCATTCCTGCTATCATCACCAGAACACCCTGACCTACTATCATAGCAAGGCGATAGAAAGTGCTTCGTATGCCTACAAACCAAGACTGCTGGTAGCTGTCAAGGGCAAGCATATAGTATCCGTCTGCTGCTATGTCATGTGTGGCACTTGCGAAAGCCATAAGCCAGAAGAAAGCAAGGGTGCCCTGAAGCCAGAAATCAGTAGGAATGGTAAAGGCAACACCACCAAAAGCTGCTCCGATAAGTATCTGCATAGAGGTAATCCACCAACGCTTTGTCTTTATAAGATCTATGAAGGGACTCCAGATAGGCTTTATCATCCAAGGGAGATACAGCCATGAGGTATAATAGGTTATTTCGCTATTTGACAGCCCTAACTGTTTGTACAATACCAAGGCTATCGTCATTACTGCTACGTAGGGTATGCCTTCAGCAAAATATAGCGAGGGCACCCAACTCCAAGGATTCTTGCTTAAATTCATTTGTTTATATTTAGAAATTGTAATTCAGGATTAATAATTCGGCTGCAAAGTTAAGGAAAAGATACCGAATAGGCAACTTTTTGAGGATTTTTTTTGGTGGGATGAAAAAAATATATTACCTTTGCACCCGCTTTTTCTGTTCATGTACGCACGCACGTGTGTGAGGAAGTAAGCATAAGTATCATATTATTAACAATTTAAAAACAAAAAGACAGATGATTATTGTACCTGTAAAGGAAGGCGAAAACATCGAAAGAGCCCTCAAGAAATTCAAGAGAAAGTTTGAAAAGACTGGTGTCGTTAAGGAACTCCGTACACGTCAGCAGTTCAACAAGCCTTCTGTTCTGAAGAGGCTCAAGATGGAGCATGCCATCTATGTACAGCAACTGCGTCGCGCAGAAGAGGCTTAATGCCTTTTTTTCTTAAAGAAGGTTAATTCTTTTGGCAATCTGAATTTTATTGCGTAAATTCGCAACATGATTGTTGAAGATTTCCTGAGATACATGCTCGCAGAGCGTGATGCGTCACCCCGAACAGTGGAAACTTATCGTGATGCGCTGAACGATTACACAGCATTTCTCAAGAATCTTGACAGTCAGATGACACCAGAGGGCGCCGACAGCGATGTGATTCGCGACTGGATAGAAGACATGATGGAAAAGGGGCAGAAAGCCTCCTATGCATGCAAAAAACTATCTGCGGTAAAATCCCTTTATCGCTACGCCCTGAGAAAAGGTATCGTGGAACGCGATCCCGCTCACAAAGTCACAGGACCAAAAAAAGAGAAAGTGCTGCCAACTTTCCTCAGAGAGGAAGAGGCTGACAGTCTCTTTGACAAGTTGGATTGGAATTTAGAGGATATAAAAGAGGTACGTGCGCGTACATTATTATTACTCTTATATTCAACAGGAATCCGCAGAGCGGAACTGGTGGCTCTCAGAGATGAAGATGTGAATCTCATCAATCGTGAGATAAAGGTGACGGGAAAGAGGAGGAAGCAGCGCATCGTCCCGTTGGGGGAGGAGATGGTGGAAGCCATCAAATACTACCAACAGCTGAGAGATGAAAAGACTCCGGCAACAGACGATAGCCACGCTCTCTTCAGAAGTAATAAGGGAGAAGCATTGACAGCTCCGATGGTTTATGAAACCGTCAGACACTATCTCTCCTTCGTCACTACACAGAAGAAACGTTCACCACACGTACTGAGACATACCTTTGCTACAGTAATGCTTAACCACGATGCAAAACTGGGAAGCGTACAGAAGCTGCTGGGTCATGAAAGCCTCAAGACAACACAGATCTATACTCATGTTACCTTTGAGGAATTGAAACGAAGTTATGCAGATGCCCATCCTAGAGAGGGCAAAAACTCACAGTTATAATAACTTAAAAACTTAAATGACTATGGAGATTAAAATTCAGGCTGTCCATTTCGACGCAACAGAGAAATTACAAGAGTTCGCTACAAAGAAAGTAGAAAAACTCTCAAGGTCTTACGAAGATATAAAGAAAGTTGAGGTGCAACTGAAGGTCGAAAAGCCACAGACTGCTATGAACAAAACAACAAGCATCAGTGTGGCAATACCTGGCGGAACACAGTTTGTAGAAAAAACATGCGATACTTTTGAAGAAGGCATCGATTTGTGTGTTGACGCACTGAAGGTTAAACTGACCAAAATCAAGGAAAAATCAAGAAATCATTAAAATTCTTGGGAAAAAGTTTGGTGATTTAAAAATTTATATGTACCTTTGCACCCGCAAATTCCCACAGGATGCACTTAGCGTCTGAATTCGGGACAGGGACTCGCCTCTTTAGCTCAGTTGGCCAGAGCACGTGATTTGTAATCTCGGGGTCGTTGGTTCGAATCCGACAAGAGGCTCCCTCAAGAAGGGCGACGCGGGTCGTGAGATGTGCGGGTGCAAAAATAAAGGGTGGTTACCAGAGTGGCCAAATGGGGCAGACTGTAAATCTGCTGTCTTTCGACTTCGGTGGTTCGAATCCATCACCACCCACCAAAGAAATTTGCGGAAACGCTTGTTCTTGTGATTCCATCAAATTAAATTTGAGACTTGCAAAGAAGCAAACGTCCTCGCAAAATTTTTTCGCGGAAATAGCTCAGTCGATAGAGCACTAGCCTTCCAAGCTGGGGGTCGCGGGTTTGAGTCCCGTTTTCCGCTCAAATGATAGAGAGCCCGAGAGGAGAGTGGAACAATGACGCTGTATTAGCTCAGTGGTAGAGCACTTCCTTGGTAAGGAAGAGGTCCTGAGTTCAACTCTCAGATACAGCTCCATATTTAATTTCATATAATATAAATTTAAAAAACAAAAACAATGGCAAAAGAGACTTTCCAGCGTGACAAGGTTCACGTAAACATTGGTACCATTGGTCACGTTGACCACGGTAAGACAACTCTCACCGCTGCTATCACAACTGTGCTCGCAAAGAAGGGCCTCTCTGAGGTTAAGTCTTTCGACCAGATTGATAATGCTCCTGAAGAGAAAGAGCGCGGTATTACTATTAACACTGCACACGTTGAGTATCAGACAGCTAAGCGTCACTATGCTCACGTTGACTGCCCAGGACACGCTGACTATGTGAAGAACATGGTAACTGGTGCTGCTCAGATGGACGGTGCTATCATCGTGGTTGCTGCTACTGATGGTCCTATGCCTCAGACTCGTGAGCACGTGCTTCTCGCTCGTCAGGTGAACGTTCCACGTCTGGTTGTGTTCCTGAACAAGTGTGATATGGTTGACGACGAGGAAATGCTTGAACTCGTTGAAATGGAAATGCGTGAGCTCCTCGATCAGTATGAGTTCGACGGCGACAATACTCCTATCATCCGTGGTTCTGCTCTCGGTGCACTGAATGGTGTTGAGAAGTGGGAAGAGAAGATTATGGAGCTGATGGATGCCTGCGACACATGGATTCAGGATCCTCCACGTGACCTCGACAAACCATTCCTGATGCCAGTTGAGGACGTATTCTCTATCACAGGTCGTGGTACTGTTGCTACAGGTCGTATCGAGACAGGTCGTATCCACGTTGGTGACGAGGTTGAACTCCTCGGTCTCGGTGAGGATAAGAAGTCTACCGTAACAGGTGTTGAGATGTTCCGTAAGATTCTTGATGAGGGTCAGGCTGGTGATAACGTTGGTCTGCTGCTCCGTGGTATCGACAAGAACGAAATCAAGCGTGGTATGGTACTCTGCCACCCAGGACAGATTAAGCCATTCAAGAAGTTCAAGGCTTCTATCTACGTTCTGAAGAAGGAAGAGGGTGGTCGTCACACTCCATTCGGAAACAAGTATCGTCCACAGTTCTATCTCCGCACAATGGACTGCACAGGTGAGATTACACTCCCAGCAGGTGTTGAGATGGTAATGCCTGGTGATAACGTTGAGATCACTGTAGAGCTCATCTACGCTGTGGCTCTGAATGCAGGTCTGCGTTTCGCTATCCGTGAGGGTGGTCGTACCGTAGGTTCTGGTCAGATTACAGAAGTTTACGAGGATTAATCCAAGAACGTCTTAATAAAGACAACATAATAAAAGTTCCTGTATGCTTACATGGCTGCAGGAACTTTATCTACGGGAGTCTTTCAATGGTAGGAAAGCGGTCTCCAAAACCGTCAATGAGGGTTCGATTCCTTCCTCCCGTGCCAATAAAAACAAAAAGTCATGAATAAGATAGTTAACTACTGCAAAGCTTGCTATGAAGAGCTTGCGCATAAAACTACTTGGCCAACACGTCAGCAGTTGACACACTCTGCTATGGTGGTGCTGTCTGCTTCGCTCGTTATTGCTCTGGTAGTTTTCGGCATGGATTCTATTTTCCGTTCTTTGATGAGTGCCATATATCCTAATTAATAATATAAAACAAGGGTATTAGTAATGCAGGGACAGGGATTTAAATGGTATGCTATGCGCGCTGTCAGCGGCAAAGAAGCAAAACTTAAGGAATATATAGAGAAAGAATGCTCTCATAATCCTGAGTTGGCAAAGCATGTTGCACAGGTGCTTCTTCCGATGGAAAAACATGCGGTGCTGAAGAATGGCAAGCGTGTCATAAAGGAAAAGACTTCATTACCAGGTTATCTTTTCGTAGAGGCAGAAATGATAGGTGACACAGCTCACACTTTACGTTTCATGCCTAACTGTATGGGTTTCTTAGGTGGTATGGACAGCCCTACACCAGTACGTCAGTCAGACATTAACCGTATGATTGGTGCAGCAGAAGAAACTGCTTTGACAGAGGAAATGGATATCCCATACATCGCAGGAGAGACAGTGAAGGTAACAGATGGTCCTTTCAGCGGCTTTATTGGTACTATCGAGGCTGTAAACGAAGAAAAGCGCACACTGAAGGTAGTGGTGAAAATCTTCGGACGAGACACTCCAATGGAGTTGAATTTCATGCAAGTTGAAAAAGAAGGTTAAGAAGACTGAGGGTCTTTAAATATAATGCTTCCAAAAGACCCCTTTCTATATAAATAAATAATTAAAATAACAACAAGATGGCTAAAGAAGTTGCTGGACAACTTAAGTTACAGATTAGGGGCGGTGCTGCCAATCCTTCTCCTCCAGTAGGACCTGCTTTGGGTTCTAAGGGTATTAACATCATGGGCTTCTGTAAGGAGTTCAATGCACGTACTCAGGACAAGGCTGGTAAGGTGCTCCCTGTTGTTATTACTTACTACGCAGACAAGTCTTTTGACTTTGTCATCAAGACTTCTCCAGCTGCTGTACAGCTGAAGGAGGCTGCTAAGATTAAGTCTGGTTCTGCATCTCCAAACCGTAAAAAGGTTGCAGAGATTACATGGGATCAGGTTAAGGCTATTGCAGAAGACAAGATGAAAGACCTTAACTGCTTTACCATTGAGTCTGCTATGAAGCAGGTTGCTGGTACTGCACGCAGTCTGGGTATCACCATCAAGGGTGACTTCCCAGCTTAATGCGAAAAAGTAATAATAGCTGTGACATAATGTCCGCTGATTTATTTAACATTTCCGGGAGGCAAAATCGATAATGCGATAATGCCGTTAGAACCGAAAAAACTTCAACAAAAATGAGTAAACTGACAAAAAATCAAAAAGCAGTTGCCGGCAAGGTAGAACAGGGAAAGATGTACACTATCAGTGAGGCTGCAGCTCTTGTAAAGGAAATCACCACTACGAAGTTCGACGCCTCTGTAGACGTTGACGTTCGTCTGGGTGTCGATCCTCGCAAGGCTAACCAAATGGTACGTGGCGTCGTATCTCTGCCTAACGGTACTGGTAAGGTAACACGTGTGCTTGCACTCGTTACTCCTGATCAGGAGGCTGCTGCTAAAGAGGCTGGTGCTGACTATGTTGGTCTTGACGAATTCATCGAGAAAATCAAAGGTGGTTGGACCGATGTTGATGTCATTATCACTATGCCTTCATGTATGGGTAAGATAGGTCCTATCGGACGTATCCTCGGTCCTCGCGGACTGATGCCAAACCCAAAGAGCGGCACCGTAACAATGGATGTTGCGAAAGCTGTCAAGGAGGTTAAGTCTGGTAAGATTGATTTCAAGGTTGACAAGACTGGTATTATCCACACCTCAATAGGTAAGGTATCTATGAGTGCTGAAGCTATTGCAGGAAATGCCAAGGAATTTATCTCTACCGTTAACAAACTCAAGCCAGCTGCTGCGAAGGGTACATACATCAAGAGTATCTTTATTTCAAGCACAATGAGTAAGGGTATCAAGATTGATCCTAAATCAGCCGATTAAACTCTAAAAGTTTTTTTACAACAATGAAGAAAGAAGTAAAAGATACTATTATCTCGCAGCTTGGTGATATGCTCAAGGCTTATCCACATTTCTACATCGTAGATGTGACAGGCCTGAATGCACAACAGACAAGCGATTTGCGTCGTAAGGCCTTCGGTCAGAAGATTAAGACCGTTGTGGTTAAGAACAAGCTTCTTATCAAGGCTTTAGATGCAGCTGAGACAGATTACTCTGAACTCTATCCAACACTGAAGGGCAATACAGCTCTCATGTTCTGTGAGACAGCTAATGTTCCTGCAAAACTCTTGAAGGAATATAAGGATGTTAATCCTACATTGAAGGCTGCATATGCAGAAGAGAGTATTTTCGTAGGCGCAGAAAAACTGGCAGAGCTCGCTGCACTGAAGAGCAAGAACGAACTCATTGCAGAGGTTGTTGCACTGCTGCAGTCTCCAGCAAAGAATGTCGTTTCTGGCTTGCAGTCAGGTGCTGGTACTATTCACGGTCTGCTTAAGACCCTTGGAGAGCGTCCAGAGTAAAAAAATTATTAATTAACAAAAAAGTAAACAACAATTTAAAATTTTAATAATCATGGCAGATATTAAAGCTATCGCTGAGGAACTCGTTAACCTCACCGTTAAAGAAGTAAATGAACTCGCACAGGTCCTGAAGGACGAGTATGGAATTGAGCCTGCTGCTGCAGCTGTTGCTGTTGCTGCTGGTCCTGCAGCTGCTGGTGGCGCTGCTGAGGCTGCTGAAGAGAAGGATTCATTCGACGTAGTCCTCGCTGAAGTAGGTGCTAACAAGCTTGCAGTCGTTAAGGCTGTGAAGGAAGCTTGCGGTCTTGGTCTGAAGGACGCAAAGGATCTCGTTGACGGTGCTCCTGCTACCATCAAGGAGGGTATGCCAAAGGCTGAAGCTGAGAACCTCAAGAAGGCTATCGAAGAGGCTGGTGCAAAGGTTGAGTTGAAGTAATCAACACCTCTGGCGAGTCCGTTGAAATAACGGACTGATACAAGAAGAATTACTAAAGGTTAGAGTCTGTCAAGTAGATGGATTCTAACCTTTTCATATTTTACACATACAAACAAATGACATCTAAGAAGGCAGAAAACAGAATCAATTTTGCGCGCGTCAAGAATCCGATGCCTTATCCGGATTTTCTCGATGTGCAGCTGAAATCCTTCCGCGAATTCCTGCAATTGGATACACCTCCTGAGGAGCGTAGGAAAGATGGTCTGTATAAGGTGTTCGCAGAGAACTTCCCTATAACAGATACTCGTAATAACTATGTACTCGAGTTTCTCGACTACTTTATCGACCCACCACGCTATACCATAGAGGAGTGTCTTGAGTGTGGACTGACTTATAGTGTACCACTGAAGGCCAAGATGAAGTTGTATTGTAACGATGAGGAACATACAGACTTTGAGACAATTACCTCAGACGTATTCCTCGGAACAATACCATACATGACCAATAATGGTACATTCATCATCAATGGTGCTGAACGTGTCGTAGTATCACAGTTGCACCGTTCACCTGGTGTTTTCTTCGGACAGGGTGTTCATGCTAACGGATCGGTCCTGTATTCTGCACGTATTATTCCTTTCAAGGGTTCATGGATAGAGTTCGCAACTGACATAAACAATGTGATGTATGCTTACATCGATCGTAAGAAGAAGTTGCCTGTAACAACTCTGCTCCGTGCTATCGGATATGAAAAGGATAAAGACATCCTGAATATTTTCGACCTTGCTGAAGAGGTAAAGGTAAGCAAGAAGGCTCTCAAGGAACTTGTCGGACGCAAACTTGCTGCCCATATCATGAGAACATGGGCTGAAGACTTCGTTGATGAGGATACCGGTGAGGTAGTTTCTCTGGAACGTAATGAGATTATCATGCCTCGTGAGACAGAAATAACTGAAGAAAATATTCAGGACATTCTTGACAGCGAGCAGTCAACAATCCTTGTTCATAAGGACGAGGAAACAGCTGCAAAGTATGATATCATCTTCAATACTCTTGCAAAAGATACTGCAAACTCAGAGAAGGAAGCTGTCTACTATATCTATCGCCAGTTGCGTAATGCAGATCCTGCAGATGAGGCAAGCGCACGAGAGGTGATACAGAATCTGTTCTTCTCTGACAAACGTTACGATTTGGGTGAGGTTGGACGTTATCGTATCAACAAGAAACTGAGTCTCAACACAAGTATGGATGTCCGTACTCTTACTAATGAGGACATCATTGAGATTATCAAGTATCTCATCAATCTTATCAACAGCAATGCTACTGTTGATGATATTGACCACCTTTCAAATCGTCGTGTACGTACCGTCGGTGAGCAGTTGGCAAACCAGTTCTCTATTGGTTTAAGCCGTATGAGCCGCACTATCCGCGAGCGTATGAATGTTCGCGATAATGAGGTGTTCACTCCTGCCGACCTTATTAATGCAAAGACTATATCAAGCGTCATAAACTCATTCTTTGGCACTAACCCACTGAGTCAGTTCATGGATCAGACAAACCCTCTTGCTGAGGTGACACATAAGCGTCGTCTCTCTGCGCTGGGTCCTGGTGGTCTGTCTCGTGAGCGTGCAGGTTTCGAGGTTCGTGACGTACACTATACACACTATGGTCGTCTCTGTCCTATTGAGTCTCCTGAAGGACCTAACATCGGTCTTATCTCGTCTCTCTGTATGTATGCTCAGATTAACGACCTCGGTTTCATCGAGACTCCTTATCGTAAGGTAAAGGATAGCGTTGTAGATCTGGATAATAATCACGTCGTATACCTTACTGCAGAGGAAGAAGAGAACCATATCATCGGTCAGGGAAATGCTCCGCTGAATGATGATGGCACCTTCATCAGAGCCGTCGTTAAGTGTCGTGAAAATGCAGACTTCCCTGTTGTTCCTCCTTCACAGGTGGATCACATGGACGTTTCTCCACAGCAGATAGCATCTGTATCAGCAGGTCTTATTCCTTTCTTGGAGCATGATGACGGTCACCGTGCGTTGATGGGATGTAACATGATGCGTCAGGCAGTGCCTCTGCTTCATAATGATGCTCCTATCGTGGGTACAGGTCTTGAGCGTCAGGTGTGTGAAGACTCACGTACCATGATTACTGCTGAAGGCGATGGAACCATAGAATATGTTGATGCAACAACAATTCGTATCCTGTACGATCGTACTGAGGATGAGGAGTTCGTAAGTTTCGAACCTGCAGTTAAGGAATATAGAATACCTAAGTTCCGTCGTACGAACCAGAATATGGTCATTGACCTGCGTCCTATATGTGAAAAGGGACAGCGTGTAAAGGCTGGTGACATACTGACAGAAGGCTATGCAACTGAAAATGGCGAATTGGCATTGGGACGTAACCTCCTCGTGGCATACATGCCTTGGAAGGGTTATAACTATGAGGATGCTATCGTTCTTTCAGAGCGTGTGGTACGTGACGATGTGCTGACATCTGTTCATGTTGATGAGTACTCTCTTGACGTGCGCGAGACAAAGCGTGGTATGGAAGAACTGACAGCAGATATTCCAAACGTATCAGAGGATGCTACAAAGGATCTTGATGAGAATGGTATCATACGTATTGGTGCACGTGTTGTGCCTGGTGATATCATGATTGGTAAGATTTCACCAAAGGGTGAGAGCGATCCTTCTCCTGAAGAGAAGCTGCTGCGTGCAATCTTCGGTGATAAGGCTGGTGACGTGAAAGATTCTTCTCTCAAGGCAAATCCTTCTCTCTCTGGTGTCGTAATCGACAAGAAACTGTTCTCTCGTGCCGTAAAGACTCGCGAGTCAAAGAAGCAGGATAAGGTTATTCTTGCAAAGATAGACCAGGAATATCAGGCTAAAGCCGATGACCTGAAGGATATTCTCATTGAGAAACTGATGAAGCTTACTAAGGGTAAGACATGTCAGGGAATCAAGGATTACACAAATGCTGAGGTGATAACCAAGGGCAGCAAATTCACTCCTGCTATGCTCGCAAATCTTGAGTATGATGGCGTGCAGTCAAATGAGTGGACAGGAGATGAACACACTGATACCTTGATTCAGAAGCTCATCATGAACTATATAAGGAAGTACAAGCAGATGGATGCAGAACTCAAGCGTCAGAAGTTTGCTGTTACCATTGGTGATGACTTGCCAAGTGGTGTACTTCAGATGGCGAAGGTTTACATTGCCAAGAAGCGTAAGATTGGCGTAGGTGATAAACTCGCTGGTCGTCATGGTAACAAGGGTATCGTTTCTAAGGTGGTACGTCAGGAGGATATGCCATTCCTTGAGGATGGTCGTCCTGTAGATCTCGTGCTTAACCCATTGGGCGTGCCTTCACGAATGAACCTCGGACAGATTTTCGAAGCAGTACTCGGTGCTGCAGGAAAGCGTTTGGGTGTTAAGTTCGCAACACCAATCTTTGATGGTGCAAAACTTGACGATCTCAACGAATGGACAGACAAGGCAGGCTTACCTCGCTACTGTTCTACACACCTTTATGATGGTGAGACAGGTGAGATGTTCGACCAGCCTGCAACGGTGGGTGTGACATACTTCCTGAAACTCGGCCACATGGTTGAGGATAAGATGCACGCACGTTCCATCGGTCCTTACTCTCTTATTACCCAGCAACCTCTCGGTGGTAAGGCACAGTTTGGTGGACAGCGTTTCGGTGAGATGGAGGTATGGGCTATTGAGGCATTCGGCGCAAGCCATGTGCTGCAAGAGATACTGACGGTGAAATCGGACGATGTGACAGGACGTTCTAAGAGTTACGAGGCTATCGTTAAGGGTGATAATATTCCAACTCCTGGAATACCAGAATCTCTCAACGTGCTTCTCCATGAACTCCGTGGTCTCGGACTCAGTGTAACATTGGATTAATTTATTCATTTTCGTCAATCAGTAAATTCCAAAATATATGGCTTTTAAGAAAGATACTAAAATAAAGAATAACTTCACCAAGATTACTATTGGTCTTGCTTCTCCAGAAGAAATTCTCGAGAACTCCTTTGGTGAGGTTACCAAGCCTGAAACCATCAACTACCGCACATATAAGCCTGAACGCGATGGTCTTTTCTGCGAGAGAATCTTTGGTCCTACAAAGGACTTTGAGTGTGCTTGTGGAAAGTATAAGCGCATACGTTATAAGGGTATTGTCTGCGACCGTTGTGGTGTTGAGGTAACAGAGAAGAAGGTACGCCGTGAGCGTGCAGGACACATCGAACTGGTTGTTCCTGTTGCTCATATCTGGTATTTCCGCTCTCTGCCAAATAAGATTGGATACCTACTGGGTATTCCAACCAAGAAACTGGAAAGTGTCATCTATTACGAGAGATATGTTGTTATCCAGCCAGGAAAACTTGCTGGTGCAAAGGATGACAATGGTGATGAATTGAATGGTTCACACCGCCTTGACTTCATTACAGAAGAAGAGTATATTGACATAGTAGATAATCGTCTGAATGCATCTAACTATGCTCTCGAGGACAGCGATCCAAAGAAGTTTGTCGCAAAGATGGGTGCTGAGGCTATCTATGAACTTCTCGCAGGACTTGATTTGGATGCTCTTTCTTACGAACTGCGTGACCAGGCAAGTAATGAAGGTTCAGCACAGCGTAAGACTGAAGCTCTGAAGCGTCTGCAGGTAGTAGAAGCTTTCCGTGCCAGTCGTGGTGAGGATGGCATGCAGAATCGTCCAGAATGGATGATTATGAAGATACTGCCTGTTACACCTCCAGAGTTGCGCCCACTCGTTCCATTGGATGGCGGTCGTTTCGCTACTTCTGACCTCAATGACCTCTATCGTCGTGTCATCATACGTAACAACCGTCTGAAGAGACTGATGGAGATTCATGCACCAGAGGTTATCCTGCGTAATGAGAAGCGTATGCTTCAGGAGGCTGTAGACTCTCTCTTTGACAACTCTCGTAAGAGCAGTGCTGTGAAGAGTGAGAGCAACCGTCCTCTGAAGTCTCTGTCAGATTCTCTGAAAGGTAAGGCAGGACGTTTCCGTCAGAACCTCCTCGGTAAGCGTGTCGACTATTCTGCACGTTCCGTTATCGTCGTTGGTCCTGAACTGAATATGGGTGAGTGTGGTCTGCCAAAGCTTATGGCTGCAGAATTGTACAAGCCATTCATCATCCGTAAGCTTATTGAGCGTGGTATCGTGAAGACGGTTAAGAGCGCAAAGCGTATTGTTGACCGTCGTGAGCCAATCATCTATGATATTCTTGAGAATGTCATGAAGGGACATCCTGTGCTCCTGAACCGTGCTCCAACACTTCACCGTCTGGGTATTCAGGCCTTCCAACCAAAGCTTATCGAGGGCAAGGCTATCCAGCTGCACCCATTGGCATGTACAGCGTTCAACGCTGACTTTGATGGTGACCAGATGGCTGTCCACCTCCCATTGTCAAATGAGGCAATCCTTGAGGCACAGCTCCTGATGCTGCAGAGCCATAACATCCTTAATCCTGCAAATGGTGCTCCTATCACAGTACCTTCACAGGATATGGTGCTCGGACTCTATTACATCACAAAGATGCGTCCTGGAGCGAAGGGTGAGGGTCTTACATTCTATGGTCCGGAAGAGGCAATCATAGCATATAATGAAAAGCGTTGTGACCTCCATGCTCCTGTAAAGGTGATGGTAAATGATATCGTAGACGGACACAGTGTACGTCATATGGTGGAGACATCTGTAGGACGTGTCATTGTGAACAATATCATTCCAGAGGAGGTCGGATTTGTAAATACCATCATTTCCAAGAAGTCTCTGCGTGACATTATCCAGAATGTTATTAACCTCGTAGGTTTTGCTCGCGCATGTACCTTCCTCGATGGTATTAAGAACCTCGGTTATCGTATGGCATATCTTGCTGGTCTGTCATTCAACCTTGATGATATCATCATTCCACCAGAGAAGGATGAACTCATCAATAAGGGTAATGAGGAAGTGCAGCAGATTACCGATAACTACAACATGGGCTTCATTACAGATACTGAGCGTTATAATCAGGTAATTGATACATGGACTCATGTCAACAATGATATTGGTAACATTCTTCTTAAGAAGATGACGGAGGCAGATCAGGGCTTCAATGCCGTATTCATGATGCTTGACTCTGGTGCCCGTGGTTCAAAGGATCAGATTAAGCAGCTCTCTGGTATTCGTGGTCTGATGTCTAAGCCTCAGAAGGCAGGTGCTGACGATCGTCCTACAATTGAGAACCCTATCCTTTCAAACTTCAAGGAGGGTATGTCTGTGCTGGAGTACTTCATCGCTTCTCACGGTGCTCGTAAGGGTCTTGCCGATACCGCCATGAAGACTGCCGATGCAGGTTACCTGACACGTCGTCTTGTTGACGTATCTCATGATGTTATCATCAATGAGGATGACTGTGGTACATTGCGTGGCCTTTCATGCTCAGCATTGAAGAATGGTGATGATGTGATATCTTCTCTCTATGACCGTATCCTCGGTCGTGTCAGTGTTCACGATATCATTAATCCACATACTAATAAGGTTATCTGTCCTGCAGGTGAAGAAATCAACGAGGCTCGTGCCAAGGAGATAGAAGATGCAGGTATCGAAACAGTTGAGATACGTTCAGTGCTCACTTGTGAGAGCCGTCAGGGAGTATGTAAGAAGTGTTACGGACGTAACCTTGCTACTCAGCGTATGGTACAGAAGGGTGAGGCTGTTGGTGTCATCGCAGCACAGGCTATCGGTGAGCCAGGTACACAGCTTACTCTGCGTACGTTCCACGCCGGTGGTATCGCAGGTAACGCTGCAGCAAATGCAACTGTAAAGTGCAGGGCTGCTGAGGCAAAGGTGGAATTTGACGAATTGCGTACCGTACCATTCGTTGATAAGAGCGAAGGTGGTAACGTAGAGTGTGAGATGGTTGTCAGCCGTCTGACAGAATGTCGTTTCGTAGATACCAACACAGGTATTGTTCTCTCTAACGTTCCTGTTCCTTACGGTTCTTCTCTGTTTTTCAAGAACGGTGATATCGTCAAGAAGGGCGACATCATAGCACGTTGGGATCCGTTCAATGCCGTCATCGTATCAGAATTCGGTGGTAAGGTACGTATCAACGACTTCATCGAGGGTACTACCTATAAGGCAGAAACTGACGATTCTACCGGTATGACGGAGAAGATTATCATTGAATCAAAGGACCGCTCTATGATACCTACCGTTGAAATCGTTGATGAGGCTGGTCAGGTAGTTGCTACATACAACCTGCCTGTTGACGGACACGTTGTAGTGGAGGATGGACAGGTTATCTCAACTGGTGAGACAGTTGTCAAGATTCCACGTACCGTTGGTCGTGCAGGTGATATCACTGGTGGTCTGCCACGTGTTACAGAGCTCTTTGAGGCACGTAACCCAAGTAATCCTGCTGTCGTATCTGAAATTGACGGTGAGGTAACAATGGGCCCGTTGAAGCGTGGTAACCGTGAGATAACAATCACCTCAAAGTCTGGCGAACAGCGCAAGTATCTCGTTCCATTGTCCAAGCAGCTGCTTGTTCAGGAGCATGATGCCGTTCGTGCTGGTACTCCATTGTCTGCAGGTGTAATCACTCTGAATGATATTCTTCAGATCAAGGGTCTTACCGCTGTACAGGAGTATATCGTGAACGAGGTACAGGACGTATATCGTCTGCAGGGTGTGAAGATTAATGATAAGCACTTTGAGATTATCGTACGTCAGATGATGCGTAAGGTACAGATTAATGACCCGGGTGATACTATCTTCCTCGAGAGTGATATAGTTGATAAGCTCGATTTCACCGAGGAGAATGATCGTATCTGGGGCAAGAAGGTTGTCATCGACGCTGGTGATTCTGAGAACTTCCATAAGGGACAGATTGTCAGCGCACGCAAGCTTCGCGATGAGAACGCCTTCCTCCAGCGTCATGACCTTAAGAGGGTTACTGTACGTGATGCCGTTCCTGCTACATCAACCCAGATACTGCAGGGTATCACACGTGCTGCCCTTCAGACAAAGAGCTTCATGTCAGCTGCATCATTCCAGGAGACAACGAAAGTCCTGAACGAGGCTGCCGTACGTCGTAAGGTTGATTACTTACAGGGAATGAAGGAGAACGTTATCTGCGGACATCTCATCCCAGCAGGTACAGGTCTGCGCGAATTCGAGAAGATTATCGTAGGTTCGCGCGAGGATATGGACCGTCGCTCAATGAGCCGCCAGAACGTTTTCGAATATAGAAACTAATAAAAAAATGCTAAGCTGTTGACTACAGCTTAGCATTTATTTCGCTTTGAACTAATGCTGCCAGTTCCTCATAGGAGTTGGCGGCATTTGGTTTTATGATAGGCAGGTACTCAATAGAGATATGATGTGGGGTAGGAATGAGTCTACCTCGTGGCATTGCCTTGAAAGCTCCCTTTATGCAAACCGGCAGGATAGGTACATTGAGTTCTTTCGACAATATGGCAAATGTCTTGCGGAAGTTGTTCATTGCTCCGTCGTGGGTACGCTTTCCTTCAGGGAATATGACGAGGCTCTTGCCCTGCTTCAATACCTCTGCCATCTTGAGGATGGAGTTCTTCAGGTTCTTGCGCTCCATCAGGATGATGTTATGACGTGCTGCGAAGTTTCTCCTTAACGAGCCCTGCACGTGCTCCTCTGTGGCATAGAAGTAGAATTCGTTTATCTGCTCTTTAGACAGACCGCTGATAGCCAGAGGACCGTCGATGAAGCTCTGATGGTTCGGAGCAAGGATAACAGGGCCGTGAGCAGGAATATTCTCCTTGCCAATTATTGTCAGACGGTTGTTGAACTGCAGGTACTTCTTGAAGAACTTTGCATACAGATAATGTGTGGGAGAGGTCGTAGGCAAAACGAGATTGCTGGATTCGCTGAGCATGATGTCATGCCAGTTTACTGAACCTACATTTTTCTCTTCGTGCTGCTCGCCTTTCTTCTGTTTACACTTCTCTGCTATTGCAGCCATATTCTTAAAACCGGCCATTTCATCGGCATCTATTGTTATGCCGAACCGCTCTTCGATAAAACTTTGCAGGCCTACTTTGTCAAGACTGTCAAAGGCAAGGTCTGTCTCTATGTGGCTGTTTTCATTGATGGCGATATGCTTCTCCTCAAAGATGTATTGTGCTATTGCCTGTAACTCAGGGTTGTCAGGGAATTCTGGAGCCACTACCTTCTTAGGGGCTACATTGGCGCCTTTGTTCTCCAGTATATCCTTCAGCTTGAATCTCTGCAACTTCTCCAGTTTTGTCCTTGGAAGGTCTCCGTTGAAGATGAAGATATTCATTATCTTCTTATAGTTTTCAACAGTCTTATTGTACGGTTGTATAACGTTTTCCTTTAGAAAATCCTCGGTTGCATCGACACGTTGCGGTACTATGATAGCCCAAAGAGCATCGTCCTTCTCCGTTACGGCAGCCTCTTTTACGTAGGTGTCATACTTCTCCAGCTGGAATTCTATCTCGTTAGGCTGTACGTTCTTACCATTCGAGAGAACAATGATTTCCTTCTTTCTTCCTGTTATGGTTACTCTTCCCTCTTCGTCCAGGCTTGCCAGGTCGCCAGTATGCAGGAATCCGTCGTTGTCTATAACGTCTGCCGTCTCTTCTGGGCGGTTATAATATCCCAGCATGAGGTTTCTGCCTCGTGCGCACAGTTCCCCGTCTACTATCTTCACCTCTACTGATGGCAGCGGCTTTCCGCTGCAGCCTGGTATGTAGTCGCCAGGACGGGTAAAGGAGATGATAGGTGCTGTCTCTGTCATGCCATAGCCTTCCAGTACTTCAAGGCCGAGGGTCTTCAGTCCGTTTCCTATCTCCGTATCAAGGGCTGCACCGCCTGATACGCAGTAGTCCAGGTGTCCGCCCATCTTCTTGTGTACACTCTGGAAGATGAAGCGTGATAAAGACCTGTTATTGACAGTTGCACAGAGATTGAACAGTGCGCGGGTGATGAAGCTTGCGTCAATCTTCTTCTTTATGCCATAATACAGTGTCTGCCACAGGCGAGGCACACCAATCATGATGGCAATCTCGCCCTTGCACAGCATATTCATGATGTCAGGACCTGATAGGGTAGGGCATATCGCCACGCCACCGCCTCTCGTGATGGGGGCTATGATACATCCCATCAGGGGCAGGATATGGTGTACGGGCAGCAGCACGAGTGTTCTGCGCTCCTTAGAGAAGATGGGAACCTCGTCGGCAACACCGCTGATGTTCGCCTCCAAGTTGTCGTATGACAGCATCACGCCCTTCGGAGAACCTGTGGTGCCCGATGTGTATATAATGAGGCACGGCTCGTCCTTTGAGCCCTCGAAGACCATTTCATCAGTGCCTCCTGCAGGGGTGCTGCCTACGTTCTTTGTCTCTCCCAGTGTCATCAACTCCATTGTGTGTCCCACCTGTGCTATGGCCTCCTTTGCCACTTCTGCGGTATTCTCCGATACCCAGATGGCACTTGGCCTACAGTCGTTGATGATGTATGCAAGGTCGCTGACGGTGCTGGTGGCATCAACGGGAACAGCGATAAAGCCCTGTTTCCATATTCCGAAGAAGGCATATATCCACTCCTCCCTGTTCTCAGAGAAGATGATTATTCTTTGTGCATATTTGTCTGCTACTGCTTGTTGGTTTGCAACGGAGTTATTGTTGAATTTCTGCAATTTTTCTGCGTATTCATCGATGTGTTGCATCATTTCAGCATAACTCACCTCATGCTCTGGGGTGATAATAGCCGCTTTGTGAAAATCCTTTATAGTCATGTTGGTAGAAATATATTTTGCGGGCAAAGTTACGATTAAGTGAGCAAAATACCAAACAAAAAGAAAAGTTTTTTTATTTTTGCTTGTATTTTCGAGCGCTAGTAACTTGGACCGACAGGTCAAAATTACTATTAAGTTATGAGATATGCAAGAAAAAAATAAAAATCTCCGCCAGGTATCTTGACGGAGATTTTTGTTATTCTTATTCTACAACGACTTTCTTGGTTCCTACGATGTAGATGCCAGGAGCAAGTCCTTGTGTTGCCTGTTCGATGTTGACAGCTTTTCGGATGGGGTGTCCAGCCAGTGACCATACGTCAACAATTTGCCCGTCCTCAGAATCTGAATCTACGACAGTAATGCCGGTGGTTCCTTCTGGTGAGTAGTCGCTGTTGTTTGTCAGGTACATATCGTTCACTATAATATTCTGGCTACCAGTGCCCCAGAAACTTACGATGCGTATGTTCTTGGTGTCAAGAGACTGCCCACTGTTGTTGCCGCTGGTATATTTGGCGGTTTTGAGGTTCAGGACAATCTGTCTGCTTGATCCGAAATCCGGGGTACTGCAGCATGAGCTCCAGATGCTGTTTTCCGTGAAGAGATTCAGGTGGCTGCCGCTGCTTGTCGTCTTAAGCTTGATGACGAGGTATTTGTAGCCTGACATATCGGCACCACTGTTATATACCCATCCCATCTGTCCCCATTGTCCAGGGCTGAAGGTGTGGGTTGTCTCATTGTATGTGCCTTGAGCGAAGAGGTCGGTCTTTATATATTGTGCAGAGAATGGGAAGAACGTAGAACGTACGGTGAAATCGGTCGTTTTTGTGTTATTCAGAGGGTCGGTATATGCTGCTGTGACATTGGCAACACCTTCTTTCAGACCTTTTACCTGTCCGTCCTTGATTTCGATGACATCGTTGCTTATCTCGTAATCTGATTTTGAAGATACGATGCCGGTATGGCCGTAACGATAGGTTGCTGTCAGTGGCAGGGTATTGGAATTGCCAATCATCACTTCCATATCTTCATTTGCAACTTCCA
>CADCAX010000019.1 GCA_902799455.1 uncultured Prevotellaceae bacterium | reverse complement strand
CAGCATGAGAGGTAACCATCTTCCTTATAATGCGCATAGGTCGCATCTTCATTATTATATTCATATTCCGTACCATCCTGTCCAACAAGTTTCCAGCAACCATTGAACATGTAGTCACTAGTCTGAACATTTTCAGTAGTCCATCCCTCATCTACGTATATCTTCTCAACATTTTGGCAGCCTGCAAACATCCACGACATATCTGTCACATTCTTGGTATCGAAACTGCTAAGATCGAGAGACGGGAGGTTCTGACAAGCATAGAACATACCATTCATATCCGCAACATTCTTGGTATCGAAGTTGCTAACATCAATATACACACAACTACTGCATCCGAAGAACATACCATTCATATCAGTCACATTGCGGGTATCAAAGCTACTGAGATTGAGAGAATCGATAGCACTACATCCTGTAAACATATAATACATATCTGTAACATTCCGAGTATCGAAGCTGCTAAAATCGAGGTTGTTGATATTTTGACATCCATAGAACATTCCATACATATCTGTCACATTCTGGGTATTGAGATTTGTGAGTCCCTCGATGGTGGAGAGGTTCGTCATATTAGCAAACATCATTCTGGCTGTTGTCAGATATTTATAGTCCGTAAACGATGAATCGACAACAACCTTTGTGATGGCATCCTGATATTCGCTACTTCTTGTCCAAACAAAACCATCTATGTCGAGCATCTCACCAATGCGCGATTCACGATTGTTGTCATAATAGAAGGTTAGAACATTGTCATCATCGAGAATTGCATAGGCATACTTGTGTTCTGGATTTCCTTTGCCTTCAATTCCAAAGACAGCCTCCTGATTAGAAGAAAATCCATCAAGAGAAGTAAGAAGGAAATAACTATCCTTATATCCTCCCCAGCCCCAGTTTACGTGGAAATAATCATTTTTGTCATATCCATCGATAATAAAGGCATGTCCTCCTTCGGAACTCATACCACCATAGATAACAGGTCTGCCGTTCTTCAGTTCATCATACACCTTCTGATTCCACGCATCTTGAGAACCGGTATAATCATTTCGCTTCACACATGTAGCTGTACTCTTATAGTCAAAATAATTCTTCAAAGCATCGGCAATATCTACAACATATGCACTACTACCCTTCAAACCATAACCCATTTGTACTGACCAGCCAGCAAGGCGCATCAGAGTTGCAATAGAACGAACTTTTGTTTCTGTTGCTCCACCAGTATAGGAAGGAAGTATATTTTCCCAATCGATGGCAGTAACACCAATTCCAGACAAATTAATATTAATTCCCTCTTCTTTATTTTGAGACCTGTATCCAGGTATAGTTTTAGAGGTCTGATTAGGCCACTGGTGGTAGTACATTACCTGTGCCATCGCCGTTGCGACACATCCTGTAAGTGTAGACTGACTATTATATTGAGGACAATAAGCATTATACGGATAATCCTGAGCATAATGGCTATCGAGCATAGGGAGGATAAAATCTCCTGTTACAGAGGTCAGGGATGCAGCCTTTACATCGCTATGGCTCTGAAGATACAGATATTCGTCAGCGTAGCCCTGAAGCCAAGCTTTCATATTGTCCGGAATGCTGTCAGGATTGTAGGAGCCGCTATAGGAATAGCCCAGCACATCGGGCATCCTGTCATCACCACTGACAATGACATAACCGTTTGAAGATTCAACATTGAAGACATAATAGGCTTTCTGGTTGTCAACTGCTGTCAGCGAAACAGAAGAACCTGGGGCACCAATACTACGACGCACAGTACTCCTTGCGGCAGAACTGCCACCCTTCTTAGAGGTCAGGAAACGAGCTGCTTTTTCACGTGCTGCACTCTCAGAAATGGGGGCAGCAAATGATGATACCCAGAATGTCAGGAAAGTGATTAGAGTTAATAGGAATTTCATTATTATGTATTGTTTAGATATACTTCTGTCTGCAAAAATAATATATTTATATAAGAATACCAAAAAATCCCTTTAAAAAAGTTTGTTTTCTTGTATAATTGATAAAAAAACCGTACCTTTGGTGCGCAAAATTATATTTGATGGAATTAATAACAAAATATTTCCCATCGTTGACGGAGCGTCAGCAGGAGCAGTTCAAGGCGTTGGATGCGTTGTATCACGACTGGAACAGCAAGATAAATGTCATCTCACGAAAAGATATTGACAATCTGTACCTGCACCATGTGCTGCACTCTCTGGCAATAGCAAAACTGATAAACTTCAAGCCTAAGACAAAGATTCTAGACTTTGGGTGCGGAGGAGGCTTTCCCGGGATTCCTCTTGCTATAATGTTTCCTGAATGCAGTTTCAAGCTCATTGATGGCACAGCAAAGAAGATAAGAGTGTGCCAAGAGGTGATAAGTGCCATCGGGCTGCACAATGTCGTAGCAGAACAACGCAGGGGTGAAGAAGAGAAGGGACAGTATGACTTCATAGTATCGAGAGCCGTGATGCCCCTACCCGACCTGGTGAAGATAGTCAGGAAGAATATCTCAAAGAAATCAAGCAATGCCTTCCCTAACGGCATCATAACGCTAAAGGGCGGAGAACTGCAGAGCGAGATACAATCCTTCAGAAATATCATTGACAAGACAGAACTGACAAGCTACTTTGAAGAGGAGTGGTTTAAGGAGAAGTTTGTGCTGTACTTGCCGAATTAATGGTTGACAGTTGATAGTTGATAGTTGAGAATTGATATATGAAGATAAATACTATACCCTGTAACATGCTGGACGAGAATTGCTACATCGTCAGCGATGAGACAAAAGAGTGTATGATAATAGACTGTGGCGCTGCTTCCGTAATGGAGCAGAAGGCCATCAGTGACTATATAACAAAAGAAGGCCTGAAGCCTGTGCTCTATGTCCTGACACACGGACATTTTGACCATACGATGGGTAGCAACTGGATATATGACACCTATGGCCTGCAACCTACCATCTGCGAAAGAGATGCAGAGTTGTATAAGGATTTCCGCAAGGAAGCTGCAGCCTTTGGTTTTATCATCGACTACGACTTGCCCGTCATAGGACGCTGCCTCAACGATGGCGACACAGTAACATTCGGCAACAGCACCTTTAAAGTGATACATACCCCCGGACATTCGAAAGGTAGCGTAGTATTTTACAACAAAGAGAACAATGTTGCTTTCACAGGTGATACTCTCTTCAAGGGTAGCATAGGACGCACCGACCTTCCTGGCGGTTCTATGTTCCAGATGATAAATTCGTTGAGACTGTTGCAGCAACTACCTGACGAGACTGTGATATATCCAGGACACGGGCCAGAAACAACAATGAAGTTTGAAGGGGCCACGAACCCATATCTCGACAGGTGAAGAGCGAACGCATCATAATGGGAATAGACCCTGGTACGAATGTCATGGGCTATGGTGTCATAAAATGCCAAGGTCAGAAAGCCGAGATGATAGCAATGGGTGTCATCGACATGAGAAAAGAGAGTGACACTTACCTTAAGTTGGGGCACATCTTCGAACGCGTGACAGGCATCATAGACGAATACCTGCCTGATGAACTCGCCATTGAGGCGCCCTTCTTCGGAAAGAATGTGCAATCGATGCTAAAATTGGGAAGAGCACAGGGAGTTGCCATAGCAGCAGCTATACATCATAGCGTACCCATTCATGAATATGCACCGCTGAAGATAAAGATGGCACTGACGGGTGTCGGAAGTGCTTCGAAGGAACAGGTGGCAGGGATGTTGCAACGCATACTGAAGATAAGCAAAGAAGACATGCCGAAATTCATGGATGCCACAGATGCTCTGGCAGCAGCTTACTGTCACTTTATGCAGACAAACGCACCAATATCGACAGGAAAGAAATACAGTTCGTGGAAGGATTTTGCAACCAAGAACAAAGACAGGGTGAAGGGTGATGGGAGAAAGGATGAAGGATGAAAGGTGTAAAGTGAAACTAAAGTAGATGGAACAACATATAGCAATAGTAGGACTGAACGCCAGCGGTAAGACGCAGATGGTGGAGAAATATCTTCGCGAGAATCCATCGCGCTATGTCAGATATATCACCTTCCGTGACACATACGGTGGTGACAACGACCGCACATATTACCTGCAGCAGAGGTGGAACCAGATGGAAATAGATCCTGAGACACCTACTGTAGAGCAATTGTTGGAGAAAGCCTATAAAGCCGGCAACAGCAGCACAGAAGATGGGAAAGCGTTTAAGGAACATCTGTATGACATCTTCAATCTTCGATATCTTTTGGACAAATATATCATACTGCTATCATCGGGAGAGCTGAGGAAATTCGTACTGTGCAGAGCCCTGATGGGACGTCCGAAGATGCTAATCATTGACAATCCCTTCATAGGGTTGGACTGTGAGACACGCGAACAGCTGAAGGGAGTATTGGCAGACATGGCACATGAGCACGGGTTGCAGATAGTGCTGATACTGACAAAGGAGGCAGAGGTGCCTGACTTCATAAAAGACATCAGACGGGTAGAGAGTAACGACGAAAGCATAATGCTGGAAGCACACCCCGAGATGGTGAGCGAATTGCTGGCAGAACAGCAGCAACAGACAAAGGAGAAGAGTGACGATATAGTAAACCTCAGGAAGGTAAAGATACAATATGGTCCACGAACCATTCTGAAAGACCTCGACTGGAATATCCGCAGAGGAGAGAGATGGGCTTTGTCCGGACAAAACGGAGCAGGTAAATCGACACTGTTGTCTATCATCTGCTGTGACAATCCGCAGTCATATGCCAACGATGTGGCCCTCTTCGGAATGCAGAGAGGACATGGTGAGAGCATCTGGGAAATAAAGAAACACATAGGATATGTATCACCAGAGATGCACCGTTCCTACACCAGAGACCTGCCGGTAATGCGCATCATAGCATCAGGATTGAAAGACACCATAGGCCTCTATGTGCAGCCTACAGAAGAAGACTATGCCATCTGCCGCAAATGGATGAGAGTCTTCGGCATAGAAGACTTGGCAGAGAGATCATTCATAAAACTGTCTTCCGGAGAGCAGAGGCTGGTATTGGTGGTAAGGGCCTTCGTGAAATGTCCGGACTTGTTGATTCTCGACGAACCTCTGCACGGACTGGACCAACCACGAAGCGAGATGGTGAAGAACATCATAGACGAATATTGCAAGGATAGGAGCAAGACCCTGATAATGGTGACACACTATGAAGAAAACCTTCCAAAATGTATAACAGACAAGATTGTCTTGAAGAGGAACATCTGAAACGAAAACAAAAATATTATGAAAAAGAACATTCTTACAGCCTTTATGGCATCGGTAGCGTTATTAAATATTTCTGCCGCAGAAACAAATGACAGCACAAAAAATGACAGTATCATCTTCACTACCATTAAGGAGATACCAATCACATCGGTAAAGAATCAGGCACGCTCTGGCACCTGTTGGGACTATTCTACCCTGTCATTCTTTGAGGCCGAGATACTGAAGAAGAGCGGCAAGACATATGACCTCTGCGAGATGTTTGTTGCTAATCATAATTATATGGACAGAGCGATTATGAAGGTCCGTCTGCATGGTGATATGCAGTTCTCACAAGGTGGTTCAGCATATGATGTATATTATATCCTGAGTAACTATGGCATCTGCCCTGAAGAAGCTATGGCAGCACCTGGTACCATGTATGGCGACACCCTGAATAACTTCAACGAATTCTTCGAGGTGATGACTCCTTATGTGCAGACTCTGTCAACATCCAAAGCCAAGAAGTTGTCACCAGCATGGCAGAAGGGTTTGCAAGGCATTATCGATGCCTATCTGGGAAAGGTCCCGGAGAAGTTCACCTACGAAGGAAAAGAATACACCCCACAAAGCTTTGCCGCTTCATTGGGACTGGATTGGAAGGACTATGTATCTATCACATCATATACACACCGCCCATTCTGGACAGAATTCCCTGTAGAGGTACAGGATAACTGGCGCGGAGGTTTGTCGTGGAATGTTCCTATGGATGATATGGCACGCATCATAGACTATGCTATAGACAACGGATATACTGTAGCATGGGGCGGAGACGTTTCTGACGACGGATTCACTCGCGAAGGACTGGCTATTCTGGTAGACACCAAGAAAGTTGCAGACAACGAAGGTTCTGATATGGCAAAATGGCTGAAGTTATCTGCAAAAGAGAAGAACGACAAGTTGAAGAAACTGGGTGCCAGCATACCAGAGATGACACCTAGTCAGGAGAAACGTCAGGAGCAGTATGACAACTGGGAACTGACAGATGACCACGGAATGCTGATCTATGGTAAGGCGAAAGACCAAAACGGACGCGAATACTACATGGTGAAGAATTCATGGGGCGAGACCGGTTCATATAAGGGAACATGGTATATGTCGAAAAACTTCATCATAGCAAAGACTATGGACTTCCTCATCAACAAAAACGCTGTTCCAAAGGATATCCGCAAGAAATGTGGATTCTAAAAATCTAAGAGTTGAAAATAATCAATTTCATAAGCCGTTGGATGGCAGTAATAATACTGCTGGCTGGAGTCATTGCTATGATATTCCCAGAGACAGGGAATATTATCAAGGCATCATGGATAAACTGGATGTTGGGCATCGTAATGCTTGGTATGGGACTGATGCTGCGATTAGACGATGTTCGGATAGTTTTCTCACGTCCGCAGGATGTGTTGATAGGTAATGTGATGCAGTTTTTCATTATGCCATTGGTAGGTTATCTGCTAACTGTCATATTCCGATTGCCACCAGATTTGGCTGTAGGAGTGATATTAGTAGGATGCTGCCCAGGAGGAACAGCATCAAACGTAATGACCTATCTGGCAAAAGGCGACTTGGCACTGTCGGTAGGAGTGACGACTGTCTCTACCCTACTCGCTCCTTTTGTAACCCCGATGTTGGTATGGGCATTAGCAGGAACAATGGTAGAGGTGGATATCATAACCATGTTCCTCAGCATAGTACAGGTGGTGATACTACCCATTGCCATCGGCATCATAATACGCCATTATGCATCATCTTTTGCAGACAAAGTATCGGCATATTTACCAGCAGTATCTGTAATAGCGATAGCTTTGATAGTAATGGCCGTCGTTGCTGCCAACCAAAACGCTTTACTCACCTCCGGTATCACAATTCTTATTGTCGTAGCATTGCATAACCTTATGGGATTCCTGTTGGGATATGGTGCAGCTTCGTTAATAGATTTGACACGACCGAAGAAAGTGGCATTAAGCATAGAAGTTGGTATGCAGAACAGCGGGCTGGCATGCTCACTGGCACACCAGCATTTTGCTGCCATGGCGATGGCGGGAGTACCAGGAGCAATATTCAGCGTATGGCACAACATAGCGGGCGCCCTAATATGGGGCAGACACAGGGGAAACGAAAACGAAAACGATAACGATAACCAAAACGAAAACCAAAACGAAAACGAAGACCAAAACTGGATTTAATTGGTTATTTTTGGCAGAATAAAATATTTTTACTAATTTTGCAGCCACATTAGAATAAAACAAATGAAACGACTGACATTAATCCTGGCAATACTCTTCAGTGCAGGTTGTATGCTTACAATATCTGCGGCACAAAAGAAGAACAAGGAAAAAGTTGCCACATCATCAGAAAAAGCTCTGGTGGTATATTTCTCTGCAACAGGAAACACTGCACGTCTGGCAAAGCAGTTGGCAGAAAAACATAATGCGGACATCTATCGTATTATTCCTGCTACGAAATACTCTAAAGCCGACCTTGACTGGCGCAATAGCAAGAGTCGCTCATCACTGGAGATGACAAACGACAGAGCACGCCCAAGCATGAAGGGAAATGTGAAACATATGGAGAAATACAACACCATATACCTGGGCTACCCAATATGGTGGGGTATTGCACCACGTATCATAAACACATTCATTGATGCCAACCCAGGACTTAAAGGAAAGACTATAATACCTTTCGCCACAGCTGGTAGTAGCACGATTGACAAATCGGTAGAAGACCTGAGGGCCACCTACCCCAACCTGACTATAAAAGACGGAATTAAAATAACACATTAACATAAAAAAAATAATTATGAGCAACTTTATTAAAGAATTCAAGGAATTTGCAGTAAAAGGAAATGCTATCGACATGGCTGTCGGTGTAATCATTGGCGGTGCATTCGGAGAAATCGTAAACAGTATCGTTAACGACATCATCATGCCTCCTATCGGATGGCTCATTGGCGGTGTAAACTTCTCAGACCTGAAGGTAGAACTGCCACAGGTAGTTATTCAGGGTGTGGAAATGGCTCCTGCTACCATCAACTATGGCAGTTTCATCCAGACCATTATCAATTTCATCATCATCGCTCTCTGTGTATTCATGATGATTAAGGGTCTCGCAAGAATAAAGAACGCTAAGAAGGAGGAAGAAGAGGCTGCTCCTGCTGCACCAGCAGAACCAAGTAATGAGGAAAAACTGCTGACAGAAATTCGCGACCTTCTGGCTAAGAAGTAAAGGGCAGAGGTTATAGGTTAAAGGTTAAAGAAAAACTGATGACTGCTAAAGAAATACGTGAATCTTTCAAAAAATTCTTTGAAAGTAAGGAACACCTTATAGTACCCAGCGCACCTATGGTGGTGAAGGATGACCCAACACTGATGTTTACCAATGCCGGTATGAATCAGTTCAAGGACATCATATTGGGCAACACCACTCCCAAGAGCCGCAGACAAGCTGACACACAGAAGTGTCTGCGAGTCAGCGGAAAGCATAATGACCTGGAGGAAGTAGGACATGATACCTACCACCACACCATGTTTGAGATGCTCGGCAACTGGAGTTTTGGCGATTACTTCAAGAAGGAAGCCATCACATGGGCATGGGAGTATATCGTTGATGTACTGAAGATTGACCCTGCAGACCTCTATGCTACCGTTTTCGAAGGCTCTGAGGAAGAGGGGCTGGCACGCGACGACGAAGCTGCTGCCATCTGGGCACAGTTCTTGCCCAAGGACCATATCATCAACGGCAACAAGCACGACAACTTCTGGGAAATGGGAGACACGGGCCCTTGCGGACCATGCTCTGAGCTTCATGTAGACTCACGTTCTGCGGAAGAAAAGGCAAAGATACCGGGAAAGGATCTTGTGAATAAAGACCATCCACAGGTGATAGAGATATGGAACCTGGTATTCATGCAGTTTAACAGAAAAGCCGACGGCTCGCTGGAGGAACTGCCTGCTAAAGTTATAGATACCGGTATGGGCTTCGAGCGCCTTGTGCGCACCCTGCAAGGAAAGACTTCTAACTATGATACCGACGTATTCCAGCCACTCATCAAGACAATGGCAGATATGGCAGGATGCAAATATGGTGAATCAGAAGAGAAAGATGTAGCTCTGCGAGTAATCGTAGACCACCTTCGTGCTATCGCTTTCGCCATTGCTGACGGACAGTTGCCAAGTAACGCAAAAGCCGGATATGTCATAAGGAGAATCCTAAGACGTGCCGTGAGATATGGATATACGTTCCTGGGACAAAAGGAAGCATTCATATACAAACTCGTGCCAACCCTCGTAGAAGAAATGGGAGATGCTTTCCCAGAACTACCTGCACAGCAGAAACTCATCATGAAGGTGATGCAAGAGGAAGAAAGTGCATTCCTGCGTACTCTTGAGAATGGTATAAAACTATTACAAGGTATCATCAACGAAACAAAGGCTGCCGGAAAGACTGAGATTGCCGGTGACAAGGCTTTCACCCTCTTCGACACTTACGGATTCCCTCTCGACCTTACAGAATTAATCTGTCGCGAACAAGGTATGACTGTGGACGAGAAAGAATTCAACAACTGCATGGAGGAACAAAAGAAACGTGCCAGAAATGCTGCTGAGGTACATCTGGGTGACTGGGTTGTATTACAGGATAAGGAGTCGAACTTCGTGGGATATGACAACACTGAATACCCTTGCCACATAGTAAAGTATCGTGAGGTAAAACAGAAGAGAGGCACTGCCTATGAGATGATTCTCGACAACACTCCTTTCTACGGAGAGATGGGTGGTGAAATAGGTGACAGCGGCGTTCTTGTTTCTGAGTATGAAGAGATTAAAGTGCTTGATACGAAGAAAGAGAATGGTGTGGCAATACATATTGTTGACAAGATACCAGAACACTGTGAAGCTGAATTCATGGCATGTGTTGATACCGACAAACGCTATGCCATTGAGAGCAACCACACCTGTACCCACCTGTTAGACCAAGCTCTGAAAGAGGTACTCGGAGATCATGTGGAGCAGAAGGGCTCACTCGTAACTGACGAGTACCTGCGCTTTGACTTCTCACACTTTGAAAAGGTAACACCTGAGCAGATTCGTGAGGTAGAGCATATCGTCAACGAACGCATTCGTCAGAATCTGCCACTGGAAGAATTCCGCGATACGCCAATTGAGGAAGCAAAGCAACTTGGAGCCATCGCCCTCTTCGGTGAGAAATATGGTGACAAAGTGCGCGTTGTGAAATTCGGTTCTTCTGTAGAATTCTGTGGTGGCTGTCATGCAGCTGCTACAGGTCAGATAGGAATGGTACGAATCATTAATGAAAGCAGCATCGCTGCAGGCGTACGTCGTATCGAAGCCATTACCGGCAAGGCCGTGGAAGAACTGATAGACAGAGCACAGGATTTCCAGAACGACTTGAAAGCGCTCTTCAACAATGCTCCAAACCTGTTTGAAACAATATCCAAAGCCATTGCCGAAAACAAAGAACTGCAGGCACAGGTGGACGAATTCAAGTCACAACAGGCAGAACAATATAAGGAGAAGCTCATTCAGAATGCTAAAGAGAAAGAAGGCATAAAGATTTTGTGCGGTGTATTACCTATAGAGGCCCAAAATGCAAAAGATATGGCGTTCCAACTGAGACAGCAGTTCCCAGAAAAGCTCATAGTAGCTATTGGCTGTATCTCACAAGGCAAGCCAAGCCTCACAGTAGCATTGTCTGATGACCTCGTGAAAGAGGGCAAGAATGCAGGACAAATAGTTCGCGAAGCAGGAAAACTGATACAAGGTGGTGGTGGTGGTCAGCCGCATTTTGCTACTGCCGGAGGAAAGAATGCAGAAGGTCTCAAGAGCGCAGTTGACTTAATCGTTGAGTTAGCTCTGGCATAAGAGACTTCCGAATAGACAACGTAATAGAACATGTAGCCTGAAAGTCCTGACTGAGGATACGAGGCTGCATGTTTTTTATTATCCTCATGACATCATTGAACTGCTCGTAAGGAAATTTAAACGTGAGTTGTTCCTCAACCTGACGTTCTTCTATCCTACCCTCACTCTTCGCATTTTCAATAGCATCATGAGCTGCCTCACGATAGGCTACTATAAGTCCGCCAGTGCCGAGATTTACGCCTCCGTAATATCTTATTACGAAGATTACAACATTAGTCAGATTAGCACTCAACAGGGCGCCATGAATGGGTTTTCCGGCAGTTGATGAGGGTTCTCCATCATCATTAGCACGAAAAACACCTCCATCACTACCTAGCCGATAGGCATAGCACACATGCCGGGCATCATAATATTTCTTCCTGTAGAACTGCTGCAACTCCTTAACCTCTTCAGGAGTTTCCACATGATGAGCGAAAGCATAGAATTTGCTTCGCTTCTCCGTATAATAACCTTCGGAAACTGATGATATGGTGAGATAAGTATCTTCCATCTATACCTTCTTCAAGATGGATTTCATAGTTGAAACAGGATGTGTAAGATCGTCGCGCACAGTCATTAATTCGTTGACAATTTCCGAGAAAGCTGACTGCATCACATTAGGCTTTCGTCTGTTTTTGTCAGCATGTTCGTTGATAATGATGCGAATACCTTTACTCTTCAACTGCACATGAAGATCGGTACCCTCCATAATAGGGTCTCCGTCAAAATGTATAACTCCAGGAGCACTGCGCGTAATATGAATATCTTTCGCTTTGAAGGAACGTATCTTGGACGATTTGTCAAGAGTCTTATTCATAAGGTCCAGCCCCACTTGCGGTGCATCGATGATATCAAACGGTTCCATGATAACGACGTCGAGTAATCCGTCAGACATAGAAGCCTGAGGAGCTATATAAGCATCATTTCCATATTGTGAGGCATTGGCGACAGAAACAAGGAATGCCTTATAAGGTTCTGTCTCGTTACCATCAAGAGTAATGGAATAAGTCTCTGGTTTATACTTCAGTCCTTCTACCAAAACATTTTCCAGATACGTCATTGGACCGCGTTTTCCTGCATCAGCAAATTTCTTGGAGATAAAAGCATCAAACCCCATGCCGCAGGTACAGAAGAAAGGATGGTCATTAATCAAGCCATAATCAAGGGCATGAACAACGCCTTCCGTAATAATCTTCATCGCGCCCTCCATATTGATAGGCAACATCAGATGACGCGCAAGACCATTGCCGGAACCACAAGGAATGATACCTAAAGCCGTTTGGGATTCTACCAAACCACGAGCCACTTCATTAACAGTACCATCACCACCTACGGCAACGACGATATCTACGCCTTCTTCCGCTTTTTGTCTGGCAATATTAAAAGCATGGCCCGCATACTCCGTAAAAATAATATCTATCTCGTTACTCTCTCTGTTGATATATTTATCTACTATTTCAGGTAGCTTATCCTTTTTGCCGACACCTGAAATAGGATTTACTATAAAGACTATTTTCTTATTTTCAAGCATTGAAATGTAATTGTCCTGACACCTTTTTTGCTCTGCAAAATTAATAAAATGGTCTATAATAGGTAGAAAAATGTGCTGAAAGATATTTTATTTTGCACAAAACTAAATTTTCTGTGAAAAAAATTATGACATATCATATATTTTTTATACCTTTGCACGTGCATATATAGTTGTTAACGACAAAAATGGGACAATTACAAAAGAAATTTGAATCATATCGCTTACCACAGCGATTCATGGAAATGGGAGTATATCCTTATTTCCGTGAGATAACAAGCAAACAAGGTACCGAGGTGTCTATGGGCGGACACAAAGTATTGATGTTCGGTTCTAACGCATACACAGGCCTCGTTGGTGACCAGCGCATCTGTGATGCAGCAAAGAAGGCTATCGACCAGTATGGCACGGGATGTGCCGGAAGCCGTTTTCTGAATGGAACGCTCGATATTCACGTTAAGCTGGAAAAGGACTTAGCTGAATTCGTACATAAAGATGAGGCTCTCTGCTTCTCTACCGGATTCTCCGTAAATGCAGGTGTTATTGCAGCAGTAGGTGGTCGTGAGGACTACATCATCTGTGACGATAGAGATCATGCCAGCATCGTTGACGGTAGACGCCTTAGCTTCGCAAAACAGCTGAAATATAAGCATAATGACATGGAAGATCTTGAGAATACCCTTAAAAAACTTCCTTACGAGGCTGTGAAGCTCATTGTAGTGGATGGAGTATTCTCTATGGAAGGCGATTTGGCTAAACTTCCAGAAATAGTTGAACTGAAGAAGAAGTACAACTGCTCTATCATGGTTGACGAGGCACACTCTCTTGGTGTTTTCGGTGATCACGGCAGAGGTGTCTGCGATCACTTCGGACTTACTGACGAGATAGATCTCATCATGGGTACATTCTCTAAGTCACTCGCTTCTATCGGTGGATTCATTGCAGGTGACAAGGATACCATAAACTATCTGAGACATAACTCCAGAACATATATTTTCTCAGCTTCAAATACTCCTGCTGCTACAGCAGCTGCCCAAAAGGCATTGGACATCTTGAAAGCAGAGCCAGAAATCATTGAGAAATTATGGAACGTTACTAATTATGCCCTCAAGCGTTTCAAAGAAGAGGGATTTGAGATCGGTGACACAGAATCTCCTATCATACCTCTTTATATTCGTGATGCAGACAAGACGTTCCTTATCACCTCTCTGGCATTCGAAGCAGGTGTATTCATCAACCCAGTAGTACCACCAGCATGTGCTCCACAAGATACTCTCGTACGCTATGCTCTTATGGCTACACACACTAAGGAGCAGGTAGACCGTTCCGTTGAAATACTGAAGAAGATTTTCATCGAACAAGGAATAATAAAATAAGAATACCTATTTTTAGGTATTGCACAATAAGGAAAAACTCCGTACCTTTGCACCCGATAACCAATGGTTGTCGGGTGTTTTCTTTAATCAGGAATTACTTCATAATAAGTAAAAAGAGTTTTTGTTAATAAGATAAAAAGTTCATAATGTTTTTGTAAGGTAAAGAAAAAGGGATTAGCTGTGAAGCTCATCCCTTTATTGTAACCTTAACTCTGGCAATACGTCGTTGGTCTTTCTTAAGAATCTCAAAAAGCAGATTTCCAAATTCAAATTTCTCATGTATTCCCGGGAAATCACCTTTCAACTCAAGCAACAATCCTGCAAGTGTATCTGCCTCATCGAATTTTTCAAAGTAGTCATCATCGAGCGAGAGGATACGGCATAGGTCCACAATCTTCGTCTTGCCCTCAAATACATACGTCTTATAATCAAGTTTTACGTAACCATTATCCTCCTCATCATACTCATCGCTAATTTCTCCTACAATCTCTTCCAGAATATCTTCAAGAGTGATTACGCCACTGGTGCCGCCAAACTCATCTACAACGATAGCAATATGCACCTTATTGGTTTGGAATTCCCTCAGAAGGTCGTCTATCTTCTTTGTCTCTGGTACGAAATGTGCAGGTCGTATGAGAGTCTGCCAACGGAAAGTGTTTGACTTACCGATATGAGGCAGGAGGTCCTTGATATAAAGTATGCCGCGAATATTATCGATGCTTCCCTGATATACAGGTATGCGGCTATAGTTGTTCTTTACTATGTTATCTATTACATCTTTAAAGGAAGACTTGATATCTATACTTACGATATCCTGACGGGAAGTCATTATCTCCTTCACCATCTCATCGCTGAAACGTATGATACCCTCAAGCATCTCTTTCTCATCCCGTATCTCTTCCTTGTCCGTCATATCCAACGCCTGCTCCAGTTCATCAGCAGAGATATCATATTCCCTTCTCTGAACAAAGCGCTCCGCCAATATACCAGAACCTAACAACAATGTGCCAATAGGCCAGAATAGCTGGCGGAAAAACAGTATACCATTAACAACCCTTCTACAAAAGGCCAATGGGGATACACGTGAATAAACCTTAGGAATAATTTCTCCGAATAGCAGCAACAAGAATGTCAGCAGCACAGTAACAATCAAGAAATGCACCCAATATGCCGTTCCGAAGTCAACTATTTGCGCAAAGAAATAGTTGAGCAACATGATGATTGTCACATTGATGAAATTATTTGTTATGAGAATCGTGGCAAGAGTACGCTCGGAGTCATCTCTGAGCATAAGAATCTTCTTGTCCTTTATTTTGTCAGGATCAAGTTCTGACAAATCTTTTGGTGTTAAACTAAAGAAAGCTATTTCTGATCCGCTGGAAAATGCAGACATCAAAAGCAGGAACAGCGATGCTATAAGACATATTATAGCACTAATGCCAGGCGCATAAAAATGTATTTGCGATAAAGGGTCGTCCATCTAGGATTGCGGTGTTGGTTTAGGAGTTAACAATTCCAAATTTTCCACTATCACTTCTGTAGTAGTGCGTTGAATACCTTTCTTATCATCATACTGACGATATTGTATTTTACCATCCACATATATTTTATCCCCAGTATGGACATATTGTTCTACGATCTTTGCCATACGACGATAAAACACCAGATTATGCCAGTCTGTTCTGTCAGGCACCTTGGTACCGTTGGCAAGTGTATATCCTCGCTCTGTTGTAGCGAGACGTACATTAGCAACAGCCTGATCCTGATCGAAATACCTTACCTCAGGCTCTGCTCCAACATTACCTATAAGAATAACCTTGTTCATGATAATGGTTTTTCTGCACCAAGATATTGACAATGGAAATTCTTTCCGCGTGCAGCAGGAAATTGCGAGCGCTTATCAACACAAGTCAACAGATATTCACATATACGATTGTAGCAATCCTGAATTGACTCAGCCTTACATTGTGCCGTAAATGTGGTATCACGATACTCGCACTTTCCAAGATGGTTAACTACAACCCTCTTGAAATCCAGCGTACCTTCATACCATCCTGGCAATATTGCCTGTAAACGTTTCTGTTCTTGTGTTTTGGAGTCATTAACGCCAGCAACTGGCTGACGAACGGCTTTCTTATCTTTAAAATCCTGCAAACTTTCAGCCTCAGTCTTGATGACAATAAAATACTGACGGGAGTGCACCTTATAACGCTTTGGGTAGAAATCATCACTTGCTACATAATCACGCAAATCGGCCTCCAGTTCTGGAGTAATTTCTATTTCATCAAGATTGGAAAGAAACACGAGAGCCTCTTCGACATCATGCACAAGGGTCTCGTCATCAAAATATCTTAGGTATAAGTTCATTGCTAAAAAGAGAAGAATAAAATAAAACAACAGGAAAAAGAGCGGAAAACGGGACTCGGACCCGCGACCCCAACCTTGGCAAGGTTGTGCTCTACCAACTGAGCTATTTCCGCAATCAGGAAAAGTGAAGAGGAGGAGACTCGAACTCCCACGTCGCAATTGACACTACCCCCTCAAAGTAGCGCGTCTACCAATTCCGCCACCTCTCCGACTTTTACGTTGTTATTTTATGTATGTGCCCAGAACAGGACTCGAACCTGCACGCCTCGCGGCACACGCACCTGAAACGTGCGCGTCTACCAATTCCGCCACCTGGGCATAAGACTTTCCAAGAAAATAACCTTTGTATGTTTCCTGTTGTTTCAATAAGAAGAGCGGAAAACGGGACTCGGACCCGCGACCCCAACCTTGGCAAGGTTGTGCTCTACCAACTGAGCTATTTCCGCATTAAACGCTTGCAATTTTTCAATTGCGGATGCAAAAGTAATATTTTTTTTTTAATTATACAACTTTTTCTGATTTATTTTTGAAAAAAAGATGTAATTAGCACTTTTTTACTTGATAAATATCAACACACATGTACTACATCCTCAATCCATTTGCAAATGCAGCAGCATCCATCTTAGACTTTCCTACTGGTTGAAGAATCAAAAGTTCCAAAGGACCGTCACCACACATTATATATATATGCTTCTTCTCCTTTATCAGTGTGCCTTGTGCCACATTGCCTGCAATCTCTTTTCCTCCGCACTTGGCAGCTTTGTATATCTTCATCTCTATAGCCGTTCCGTCTGGCAAAGACACGTTTCCCCAGGCTCCGGGTATTGGGCACAGTCCTCTAATGAAATCATACACCTGCTTTGTCGGCAACGACCAATCTATCTTGCAGTTGCTTTTCGTAAGCTTTGGAGCATTATGGAGTTCTAATGTCTCCGTCTGAGGTATGCTCTTTACCACTCCACCGCCTTCTATCAGGGCATCAACAGTCTCTATCGCTGTTTGTGCTCCAAGTTCCATGAGGCCGTCATACACATATTCCACATCAGCATCATCCGGAATATCAAAAGGCTTCTGCATGATAATGCGACCAGTATCTATGTCATGATCCAAGAAGAATGTTGTCACTCCTGTCTGTGTCTCACCATTTATAATGGCCCAGTTGATAGGAGCAGCTCCCCTATATTGCGGCAGCAAAGCGGCATGAACATTAAACGTACCGAAACGCGGCATTGTCCATACCACTTCCGGTAGCATTCTGAATGCGACAACCACCTGCAGGTCGGCATTATATGAACGCAACTGCTCCAAGAAGTTCTCATCCTTCATCTTCTCAGGCTGTAATGTGGGGATTCCATGTTCCTGCGCATATACCTTTACGGCAGGTGCATGTAACACCGAAGCATGACGTCCGACAGGTTTGTCTGGCTGTGTTACGACAGCAACCACGTTATATCCGCCTTCAACAAGAGCCTGCAACGTACCGACAGCAAACTCCGGAGTACCCATGAAAACTATTCTCAAATCTTCTTTTACCATAGCTGTTCAGCATCAAATACAGGTCCTTCTGTACATACACATACATTTCCCTTATCCTTCACTTTCTCAACACAACACAGGCAAGCCCCTACTCCACAAGCCATCTTGTTCTCAAGGCTCACCTCACATCTGATGCCTTTCTCTTTCGCTTTTCGTGCCACAGCCTTCATCATAGGAGCAGGACCACATGTTGAGATAAGTTCAAACATCTCTTTGTTCCATATGGTATGATCCGTAACGAAACCTTTTTCTCCCTCGCTGCCATCTTCCGTAGTAACGTATACCCGTCCTACCGCCTTAAAGCCATCTGTCATCAGCAAGTCCTTTGCCGAACGTGCTCCCAGCAGGAATGTTGGTTCTACACCCATCTCCTTCAATTTGCGTCCGAGATATAATAGTGGTGCCACTCCTACACCACCACCGACAAGGAGTTGTCTCTGCTTCTGCATAGTGAAGCCGTTTCCGAGTGGCAGGACAACATTCAGTATCTCTCCTTCTTTCAGCATCCCGAGACGTATGGTACCGTCACCAATACATGCTACGAGTAGATGCAGTTCGTTATGTTCCATATCAACATTATTTATTGATATCGGACGGCGCAGGAACGTTGTCGGAGAACCGTCTACTCGCACCTCCACAAACTGGCCTGGAAGCATTTCCGGTAATGTATCTTTGTGTGTCAGTTTCAGCAGGACATATTTCTCATTAATATGCACCACCTCCCTGACTATCATATCTAAACAATACTTCTTCATCAGATTTCCTTTAATATTTCCAGCACCAGTTTCCACACCTTTTCGACTGACGGTATATGCAGTCTCTCGTCAGGAGAATGAACACCACACATCGTTGGACCCATTGAGAGCATATCAAGATTAGGATATCTCTCAGCAAAGAGTCCACACTCCAGACCGGCATGAATACCAATTATCTTCGGGTCCTTGTTATACAGCTTTCTGTAGCATTTCTGCGCCACATCCCTGATATGGCTGTCTGGTCTCATCTTCCAGGCAGGATATCCGTCATTATGTACTATCTCGTCGGCTCCTGCCAGTTCATATACGGCACGAACGGTATTCACCATATTCTTCAGGTTGCTCATTACCGAACTTCTCTGAGAAGAAACCACTGTACATTTTCCTTCCTCTGTCTGCACAGAAGCGAGGTTTGATGAAGTCTCTGTTATCTCTCCCAGCATAGTGTCCTGCACCACAGAGAAGACTCCCGTATGAACAGCCTGAAGGGCATGAATCAGTCGTACACCGAGATTCTCGGGAAGCACCTTCACAGGTTCCGTACTCTCCATATGCCATTCTATTGTGGGTTCTGTCACATGGAATTCCTCTTCCACCTCAGCACAATACACATTCCAGTCAGCCCTTACCGTTTCCTTCTCCATGAAGGGAACAGCAATGATAGCCTTACCGTCTCTCGGTATTGCATTATGCAATTTTCCGGCATTGAAATCTGCTATGAGGACTGGCATCTTTTGCTGCTCCATATATATAAAGCGGGTCAGCAGTTTTATGGAATTTGCACGTTTTTTATTTATATCATCGCCGCTATGGCCGCCCGTCAAGCCCTTCACACTTATCTCCATGAAGAACCAGCGCTTTGTTTTGTCAGCATCTTCACGCTCAAAATTAAACGTTGCCGTCGTTGTTTTTCCTCCGGCACAAGATACATAGAACAGTCCTTCATCCTCTGAATCCAGATTCAAGAGGTAATCACCACGCAACATGTCAGATTTAAGGTTGTTGGCGCCAGTCAATCCCGTTTCCTCATCACGTGTGAAAAGACACTCTATCGGACCATGTTCTATGGTCTTTGAATCAAGGATAGCCAGTTCCATTGCACAACCTATACCGTCGTCACCACCCAGTGTAGTACCGTCGGCAGTGAGCCATTCACCGTTAGGATTAGGCTTGCCGTCAGCATCAGAGACATAGGCTATGATAGGGTCGTTCATAAAGTCGATATCCTTATCCACCAACTTGTCACACACCATATCCATATGGCTCTGTATCGTCAGCACGGGCTTATCCTCCATTCCCGGAGTAGCTGCCTTTCTTATCAGGACATTGCCAGTTTCGTCAACAATTGTTTCAAGACCTCTCTTCTTGCCAAACTCCTGCAAAAAAGATATCATCTTTTCCTCGTGCTTCGATGGACGAGGAATCTTATTTATCTCACCAAAAAACAGAAATACGTCCTTGGGGTTTAATAATTCATAATTCACAATTATATTTTCTTAATTAAACTAAAAAACGACAACCTTTAATCATTCTCTCTTCTTAACTCTTAAACTTTTTTCGTACATTTGCATGCAAAATTAGTAAAAATGACGCAATTAACAAAATCTTTTAATATAAAAATGACAAAAGCATCTACTTTTAGCGCTATTGCTGTAGCAGCTGTAGCCCTTTTCTCTCTCGCTTCCTGCGACAATTCTCCAAAAGCTGACAGTTCCACAGAAGAGAAGACAGCAGCTCCCTCAACCATTAAGATTGCATATGTTGAGGTTGACTCTATCATGTCCCAGTATGAGTTCTGTAAGGAGTACTCACTGATTCTCGAAAAGAAGAGCCAGAATATCCAAAGCACTCTTCAACAGAAGGGACAGGCGCTGCAGGCTGCCGCTACCAATTTCCAGCAGAAACTGCAACAGAATGCCTACACCCGTGAGCAGGCAGAGCAGATTCAGGCAGGCTTACAGAAGCAGAATGCTGACCTCGAGGCTTTGCAGGCTCGTCTCACAGCAGAATTCCAGAACGAGACCGCAAAGTTCAATGAAGCGCTGCACGATTCTATCCAGCATTTTATCACCAAATATAATAAGGATAAGAAATATACTATGATTCTCTCCAAGAGTGGTGACAATATTCTTTATGCCAACAAGGGTATTGACATTACTGACGAAATAGTAAAGGGCCTTAACAAAGCTTACAAGAAGGGGGCCGCTAAAAAAGAAGAGAAGAAATAGTGAAGGAAATCCGTTGGGGAGTAATCGGTTGTGGTGAAGTAACCGAGAAGAAGAGCGGACCAGCCTTCAATGAAGTGGAAGGTTCGAGGGTTGTGGCTGTCATGAGCCGCAATGCTGATAAAGCATGCTCCTATGCCGAGAGACACGGCATCTCTACTTGGTACACCGACCCGCAGGCCCTTGTTGACGACCCCAACGTTAATGCCGTCTATATTGCCACCCCACCCTCCTCTCATGCCACCTATGCCATTATGGCTATGAGAGCAGGAAAACCCGTTTACGTAGAAAAGCCTTTGGCTGCTTCCTATGACGACTGCGCACGCATAAACCGTGTGTCTGCAGAGACACATGTACCATGTTTCGTAGCATATTATCGCCGCTATCTTCCATATTTCCAAAAAGTGAAACAGCTACTCGATGATGGTCGCATCGGTAAGGTACTCAACGTACAGATACGTTTTGCGTGTCCCCCACGTCAGGTAGATTATAATGCTCCTGACCAACGCCCCTGGCGCATACAGCCCGACATTGCAGGAGGCGGATATTTCTACGACCTCGCCCCCCATCAGTTTGACATCCTCCAGCAGTTCTTCGGCGTAATAGTTTATGCGCGTGGATATTCCTGCAACAGAGGAGGACTTTATCAGGCAGAGGATACCGTCAGTGCCTGCTATCAGTTCGAGAGCGGCCTGCCTGGTAGCGGCTCATGGTGTTTTGCCGGACACGAGTCAGGACGTGAGGACAGAATAGAGTTGATAGGTTCAGAGGGTATCCTGTCATTCTCCGTGTTCGACTATACTCCCATATCCCTCCATACCTCGGATGGCGTGGAAGAGATAGTTATAGAGAATCCACGATATGTGCAACAGCCTATGATACAGGATGTTGTATCAACTCTGCAAGGAAAGAGCGACTGCCAATGCACCTCGCTTAGTGCTACGCCTACTAACTGGGTATTAGATAAAATATTAAAGAAGTTTTGAGAAGATTATTTTCTTCATTCCTCTTGTTACTCTTCGCAATATGTGCATCGGCACATATTGATACCCTCGAGTTCGTCACCCCACAAGACTCTCTCGCCATCTCTGCACAACAGGATTCTCTCACTCTGACATCCCAAGCGCCCAAGAAGGATAACATCTTCAAACGCGCCTATCGCTTCTTAGATAGGATATTCTCTCCACCCCGAGACACTACATACATCGAGATTCAGGACTTCTACAACTGGTGTGCAGAGGTACAGCTGACAAATCGCTTTGAGATGTATGAAATTGATAACGGCTCCGATTTTTTCCTTCGTGTAGCACCCAAAATCCGCACTCGTGTCGGACCGTTCTTCGGATGGCGTTTTGCCTTCTTCGGGTATAACATCGACATCAAGTCTATCTTCAATCATGATGACATCGACCTGGCAGGTTCCATTTATTCATCTGCCTTCGGTCTTGATCTCTTCTACCGGCGTGTAGGGGGAAACTATAATATCAAGCGACTCATCATGAATGATGTCAACTATTCCGCAGACCTCCACGATTTACCCTTCGATGGTATCAATGTCGGAATGACACGCATTAATTTTTATTACGTCACCAACTACAAGAAGTATAGCCATCAGGCGGCCTTCTCACAGACAAACCGTCAGTTGAAATCTGCCGGCTCTCTGCTTCTCGGAGCCGCCTATGCCCATAACCGCATAACAGTAGATTGGGACCGACTGACAAACATCATCAACACCACCCACGGCACAAATCTGCCCACCAATGCAGTAACAGGCACGCAGAAAAACGACGAGATAACCCTTACGGCAGGCTATGGCTACAACTGGGTATTCTCACGCAACTGGCTGGCAGCAGGGGAGTTGACAGGAGGCATCGGAGCACTCTTCCATAAAGCCGACAGCCAGAAACCCGAATCATCCTCCGATATCTTTAAGTCCATCAACAACTTTGCCAATAGCTATCTGGCATTCAATGCCAATGCCCGCATCGCCATACTATGGAACAACGGCCCCTGGTTCAGCGGAGTACAAGGCGTCTTCTTCTATTATCAGTCAGGAAACGGCAAAGTCGTCAACCGCAACATCCTAGGCACCACATACGTCTTCTTAGGATTCAACTTTTAGAAGAGATTAGAGAATAAAAAAGACATCGCTTTTCCAGCGATGTCTTCGTTTTGGGGTGCCCGGTCGGGCTCGAAC
>CADCAX010000018.1 GCA_902799455.1 uncultured Prevotellaceae bacterium | reverse complement strand
ACAGTAACGATAATTCACAAAATCATAACACAATAAAAAAACAAATTAATTATGAAAAAGCTTTTTACTTTACTGATGCTGAGCATCGTTGCAGTGATGAATGTTAATGCCGCAGAGGAAACACTGTGGGAGGGTGATTACAACGTAGACTGGGATTTGCCTGATGGTGACCCCAACCGTGAATGGGGCGGCGGTGCAGGCCAGGATGTTACTTCATATTTTATTATAGGTGAGAAAATCAACGTATATCTGACAGTTGCCGGTACAGATTATCACAAGTGTCAGTTCGATACCTGGGAGTGGGAGGCACTGCCTGGCGTAGATGCTGCTGAGTTCAGCGCTGATACCAAGGTGACTATTGAGGTTACTGAAGATATTGCAGCTGCTGTTGCCGAAAAGGGTTTCCGTCTGCACGGTCATGGTTTCCATGTGGCAAAGGTGACTAAGGGTTCTGACGATCAGCCTGCTGTAGAAGAGGAAGACCTGTGGACTGGTGACTACAATGTTGACTGGGACCTGCCCGATGGTGACCCCAACCGTGAATGGGGCGGTGGTGAAGGTCAGGACGTTACTGCCAACTTCGTTACAGGTGCAAAGATTTTTGTATATCTAACAGTTGCCGGTACAGACTATCACAAGTGCCAGTTCGATACCTGGGAGTGGGAGGCACTGCCTGGTATAAGTCCTGCAGAGTTCAGTGAGGATACCAAGGTGACCATTGAAGTGACTGACGATATTGCTGCTGCTGTTGCAGAGAAGGGATTCCGTCTGCATGGTCATGGCTTCCATGTGACAAAGGTAAGCAAGGCAAAGGATGTTACCGGTATCAAAACCGTTACTGCTGTTGTAAAAAATGACGGCAAGTATTACAACCTGCGCGGTCAGGTAGTGACTAATCCTACAAAGGGCCTCCTGTACATCCTCAACGGCAGAAAGATAGTACTGAATTAAGATATATTTAAGATAAGGAGATTGTGTTTGGTAGTTTAAAAAGAAGAAACATGAGTGAATTAAGCATGTTCCTGATGAGTTGGTTGGTTGTGCCAGTAATGGCACAACCTTCTGCTCGTCAATGGAATGCCGAAATAACGGCAGGCTGGAACCTCGGCAACCAGTTGGAGTGTACGTCTCTGGACGGAGAGTCGGTTGCACTGACGTGTGCTGCTAATCACATGCAGGCAGAGACAGCATGGGGCAATCCAGTGGTGACACAACAGACACTGCAGGCTGTCAAGGATGCCGGATTCAATGCCGTACGCATTCCTGTCCGCTGGCAGAATCATATCACTGATGCCGAGACAATGGCTGTCAGTGAAGACTGGATGACTCGCGTTAAGGAGGTAGTGGGCTATGCGCTTGACTTAGGCATGAAGGTGATTATCAATGTTCACCACGACAAGTGGCTGGAGAGCCGTCCTACCTATCAATATAAGGGGGAGAACAATACCCGCCTCAGTCTGCTGTGGACACAGATAGCCAATGCCTTCAAGGACTATGACTATCAGCTGGCATTTGCCGGTACCAATGAGGTACATATTCCTGACAACTGGAATGCGCCAAGCACAGAGAACCTCACAGTACAGAACAGTTACAACCAGACATTCGTCGATGCCGTGAGAGCAACAGGCGGCAATAACCTGAAGCGACACCTTGTGGTGCAGACATATGCCTGCGATCCTGATTTCGGTATGAACGGTAATTTCATAGTACCTACTGATATAGAAGGTAACAATTACGACTACATGAGCGTGGAGTTCCACTACTATAAGCCCTATGAATATTGTGGAGGAAAGGCAGCCAGTGAGGGCGGCTTCTACTTTTGGGGACGGGCCTACAGCAGCTATGGTAATACTTCTCCCAGCAATGAGACGACCATGCGCAACGCCTTTCAGCAGGTAGCTGATACCTGGGGGGCTCTGGGGCTGGGCGTCATCATTGGAGAGTGGGGGATAAGTGACCATTGGCTTCAGGCTGACAAGGTAACTATCCATGAGAATATGACCTACTATTGCAAGACACTCGTCACCGAAGCCCGCAAACGTGGCATCGCTACCTTCGTATGGGACAATAATGTCTTTGGCAACGGCATGGAGAAGTTCGGCATCTTCGACAGAAAAAACAATATGCAGCTTGCAGCCGACTGGACAGTAAGCGGTATCATGCAGGGAATCGTCACAGAAATCGGAGAATTTTCAAGGAATAAGGAACAAAAGACTATGCAACCTCGCAAATTTTTCTGTAACGGCAGACTGCTGATACAGAAAGACGGCAAGGTATATACCCTGCAAGGGTGCGAAAACTGACAAAAGTAGGTTCGATTACTGACATATTCAGTATTCAAACCATTTTTGTACGGCATATAACCCACCTTTTTATATATGTCCGTACCTTTGCAGTCGAAATGATACAACGGAAAAAATCCAAATATCTAACTAACAATTTCACACATGAACAAAAAAACATTGCTTCTCTGCCTGCTGGGTGCAGGCATGATGTGGACACCGGCAGCAGTTGCTGTAACGGACGTCCATGCTGATGCGGCAGTGGCAGACTCCGAGGGCCAGATTATTTCTGGTACGGTAGAGGATGCTAACGGTCCGCTGATTGGCGCAACGATCAAGGTGGTAGGTGCTGCTCAAGGAACAGTAACCGACTTTGACGGTAATTTTAAAATCAAGTGTAAGCCCGGCGACATGCTGGAGGTAAGCTACGTAGGTTACACTTCTGTTCAGGTAAAGGCCAGCGAAGGCATGAAGGTAACGATGTCTGAGGACAAGACCCAGTTGAGCGAGGTTGTCGTTACAGCCCTCGGTATCAAGCGTGAGCGTAAGGCTTTGGGTTATGCACTCTCTGAAGTAAAAGGTGAAGACCTTCAGAAGGCCAAGGAAACCAACGTGATAAACTCCCTGGAAGGTAAGGTGGCCGGTCTGGTGGTTCAGAATACTGCTGGCGGAGCATCTGGTTCCACACGCGTACTGCTGCGTGGTAATACGGAGATTACGGGCGACAACCAGCCACTGTATGTTATCGACGGTGTGCCTCTTGATAATACCAACTTCGGTAGCGCAGGCACAGCAGGTGGCTACGACCTCGGTGACGGTATCTCTGCCATCAACCCTGATGATATCGAGAATATGACCGTGCTGAAGGGTCCTGCCGCTTCTGCTCTGTATGGTAGCCGCGCCTCTCACGGTGTTATTCTTATTACCACCAAGAAGGCTGAGAAGGATAAGGTCGGTGTGGAGTACAACGGTTCTATGACTTTCGACGTTCAGAATGCTATGTGGGATGACATCCAGCAGGTTTACGGTATGGGCTATAAGGGTATGTTCAGCAAGACTGCCACTTCTGGTACTAACAGCAGCTGGGGTCCGAAGGCTGACAATCTGCCTGTAGAGTATTTTGACGGTCAGGTGCGTCCTTTCCAGATGTATAAGGATAACACCTCTAACTTCTTCCGTACGGGTGTTACCGCTCAGAACACCGCAATCCTGTCTGTCAACTCCGGTAAGACGGGTGTACGTTTCAGCTTCACTGACATGCGCAACAAGGACATCCTGCCTAAGACGCACATGGGCCGTGACAACTTCAACCTGCGTGTCAATACGACAGCTGGTAAGTTCGACCTCGACTTCACCGCTAACTATACGCACGAGAACGTGACAAACCGTCCTGCCCTGGGTGACTCTCAGAGCAATGTCGGTAAGAACCTGATGACGCTGGCAGGCACCTACAATCAGGAGTGGCTGCAGCACTATCAGAATGCTGATGGTACCTACGCCAACTGGAACGGTAACGACCAGTATAACATCAATCCTTACTGGTCTCTCTATAAGAACGGTAACAAGTCGAAGAAGGATATCTTCCGCTTCACTGCCAAGGCCATCTATAACATTGACGAGCACCTGAAGATTCAGGGTACTATCGGTACGGACCTCAATAAGATGTCCTTCGATGACTATATTGCCAAGACTACTCCTGGTAATAATGCCGGTACTATGACAAGGCAGATATTCAACAACCGCACCCTCAGTGCCGAGCTGTTGGGTCTGTATAACAACCAGTGGGGCGACTTCGACTTCAATGCTACCCTGGGTGGCAATATCTTCAAGGTAGATAACCTGACAGACATCATGTCTGGTCTGAACGAGCAGATGCCTAACGTGGTGTCTATCACCAACTATGCTGAGCAAAGCGTACAGCAGTCTGCATATACCAAGCAGATAAGCTCTTTCTACGGTTCTGCCAGCGTAGGCTACAAACATACCTACTATCTGGAAGGTACACTGCGTAGTGATAAGTCATCAACACTGCCTACAAACAATAATGTATATGTATATCCTTCTGTATCGGGTAGCGTTGTGTTCTCTGAGTTCCTGAAGAACAAGAACATCATCAACTACGGTAAGTTCCGTGCTTCGTTTGCTCAGGTAGGTAGCGATACCGACCCATATCAGGTTGTTACCAGCTATACTAAGAGCAAGTATGCTTATCCTGACTATGCCATGACGATGATTACCAATACGGTGATGCCTAATTCAGACCTTAAGCCTACCCGCACTAACTCATTCGAGTTGGGTCTGGAGATGAAGTTCTTCCACAACCGCTTGGGACTGGATATTACCTATTACAACCAGGTTTCTAAGGACCAGATTATTGCCCTTGCCTCTTCAGCGGCTTCTGGCTATGCTTACCGTCTCATCAATGCCGGTAAGATTACGAACAAGGGTATCGAGATTGCCCTCAACGGTCGTGTTCTCGACTATAAGGGCTTTGCATGGGATGCAGGCATCAATTTCTCAAAGAATACCAACAAGGTGAAGGAACTTGTGGAAGGCATGGACTACTTCGAGATTGAAAAGGCTTCATGGTGTGGCGTTTCCGTAGGTGCAGAGGTAGGTCAGAACTTCGGTTCTATCGTTGGTAAGGACTTCAAGCGCACAGCCGACGGTCAGGCCATTATCAATGCTGAGACAGGTCTTCCTGAGGTCGATGACAAACTGCATACCATCGGTAATGCTTCATGGGACTGGACAGGTGGTTTCTATTCTACCTTTACTTATAAGAACTTCAAGCTCTCTGCCGGCTTTGATGTGAAGGTCGGTGCTGACCTCTTCTCTATGTCTATGCGCTCTGCCTACGCTACCGGTAAGGCTATCGAGACCCTCGCAGGTCGTGAGGAGTGGTATCAGTCACAGGAGGAGATTAACTCTGGCCGTGGAACTGAGAAGCGTGGCTTCATCGCTCCTGGTGTCATACAGAATGCTGACGGTACCTATCGTCCTAACGATATTCCTGTTAACCCTGAGCAATATTGGGAACAAGTTGCTACTAACTGCCCGAGACAGTTCGTATATGATAACTCTTACGTAAAGTGTCGTGAGTTGACCTTCGGTTACACCTTCCCTGAGAAGATGCTCTCTGCACTGAAGATAGTGAAAAGCCTGAGTGTGAGCTTCGTAGCCCGCAACCCGTTCATCGTGTGGAAGCGCATTCCAAACATCGATCCTGACTCTGGCTACAACACCTCTGGTTTGGGATTGGAGTATGGCTCACTGCCATCACGCCGCAGCTATGGTTTCAATGTAAACGTTAAATTCTAATTAAAGGAGGAAAGAAACTATGAAGATGAAAGATATCAAGAACTTTGCTGCCTTGGTTGTCGTTGGTTGTGGCTTAATGACCATTAGCTCTTGCAGTGACAGTTATATGGAAGAGGTCAATACAGATAAGACCAAGACATTAACGACCGACCCCAATGGTCAGCTGACAACGGCCCTGTTGCAGACTTACGGCGACTTCGGAATAATGGATACCTACCGTAGCTATATTACAGGTTTCACCCAGCACTTTGCCGGTGGTTGGAACGTCAGCAAATATGCTGGAAGCGTTCATTTCGATGACGATGATGCACGTCTCATTTGGGACCGTTTCTATACAATAGGCATCAAGAACCTTCGCGATGCCATCGCCCATACGGCTGACAAACCGAATCTGAATGCCATCCTGCGTATCCACCGCGTCTATATGATGGCTGTGATAACAGATACATACGGAGATGTTCCTTGCCTGTCTGTTCTTGGCGGATTGGACGAGACTTCTTCTACTCCCGCATACGACAAGCAGGAGGATATCTACAACTGGTTCTTTACAGAGCTGACGGCTTGTGTGGAGCAGTTGGATGATACCAAGGATATTGTCACAGGCGATGTGACGAAATATGATGGTGATGTCAACCTCTGGAAGAAGTATGCCAACTCACTGCGTATGCGTTATGCTATGCGTATCTCTGATGTTAATCCTGCCAAGGCTCAGGCAGAGTTTGAGGCAGCCTATAATACTGGCAACTATATTTCTGCATCCAGGGAAGAGGCTTATGTCAAGTACAACAACAGTCCGTTCACATACTATGACGGCTCACGTGATTACGATTTCCGTGTGAATGCATTGGGTGAGATTCTCTATGGTCAGGACCCTGCCTCTCCTTCTTCTTTGATATGCGCTACGCTGATGGAGTATCTGAAGGGCAATAGTGACCCTCGCTGCTACAAGATAGTTCGTCACTACATGAACCTCAAGCGCAGCCAGATTAAGCCTACCAAGTCAGGTAACGTGGACTTGACGGATGAGGTCCTTGCATACAATGCTGCAAACTCCGGTTCAGAGACACCTTGTTACCCTGGTTATGCATGGTATAGCACCAATAATGACTTGAAGATAGGGTGGGTTAGTGGTCCTTCTCTTGACAAGATGCCGACCCTGAAGAAACTCGTTGATCAGGATCCGGAAGCCGGTTACGACAAGAATAACTATCCTGAACGCATGATGCGCCCTTGGCTGTCTATCGATTTCTGTCAGCCAAATTGCTCGGGTATTTTGATGACCTATGCCGAGGTAGAGTTCCTGCTGGCTGAGGCCAAGAGCAAAGGATGGAATATCTCTGGAGAAGTCGTTGATCACTATAAGGAAGGTACGAAAGAAGCTATTCTGCATATCAATAAGTTCTACTTAGAGGGTGACGACAATATTCTTGAATCGAATATTACAACATATGTAAATACAATGGCTGCCCAGTATGACTTCTCTGATGCAGAGACAGCTCGTGCGGCCATCAACCTGCAGGCATGGATTCTGCATATGATGAACCCTGCTGAGGCGTGGGCAAACCTGCGCCGTGCCGACTATCCCGTCATCTATAACCGTGAGTCACTGGGTGACAATGGTGACTTTACCTATGACGGTGACGGTCTGAAGACACCGACACGTCTCCGCTATCCTGCATTGGAGGGTAAGTATAACAGTGCCAACTATCAGGAAGCCGTTGACCGCATGGGTGGTAAAGATGACTGGCACCATCCTGTATGGTGGGACGTTCATCCTTATAATACCAAGGATTATGTTATTCCCGAATAAATTATTTTCGTAATCATCTAAAAGTATAAATACTATGACAATCAAGAATATGATTAAGGCAGGTCTCATGTGCTGCGGTTTCGCCGTGGCACTCACGAGCTGCTCCAATGACACGGAGGCATTCTATACCGTCTCTGAAGACGATGCCCCACGTATCCTGAATGATGATCTGAAAAGCAGCTACGATATCAGCCGCGATGAGAACTTCACTATGAAGATTCTTGTGACACCTGTTGAATACACTACTGTCAGGTGGTATGACGGTGATGTGCTCTTGTATGAGGGTAACAACATCGACCGCACTTTCGAGGCTGGCAGCTATAAGGTGAAGATTGTTGCAACCACCGTCAATGGCAAGGAGACCTACCGCAGTTTCAACCTGACGGTAAAGGCTGTTGAGGGCGACCCTGTAGTCGGTAATGATGCGGAGGCACGTCTGCAGTCTCCGGGTGATGCCGTTGCCATGAGCGGTACCAATCTGTCCAATATCAGGAAGGTCAGGATTAACGGTCGTGAGATTGACGTCCTGTCAGCCACCAGTACCAGCATCCAGTATCAGTTGCCGGCAGACATGCCGGAGGGCCAGTATCGTATCTCACTTATTGACGAAACAGGCCAGTCCTTTGGCGGTGGCATGGTAACCGTCTATGGCGAAGCTATTGTCACCAAGGGTGACTTCATGGGACAGTCAGAAGGTACTGTTACGATACCGGGACGTAAACTCGGTGACGTGCAGTCCGTAACGGTCAATGGTCTGGAATGCTCTATTGTGAGCGTATCTGACGAAGAGGTAGTCGTTACGTTGCCGGTTCTTGAAGAGGGTGTATATGATATAAAGGTCATCACAACCAGTGGTGTTGCCCTCAAGTTCCTTCAGGATGGTGCCGTTGTTGACAATGCTACCATCAAGGTATCTACCATTGCAGAGGAAATCCTGTGGGAAGGCAGCCATTCTGTTGACTGGGAAACAATCTTTGAGGATAACGCCTTGGCACTTAAGCTGAAGGAAATTGCCAAGCCTCGTGCCATCCTCCGTCTCTATGTCAAGCGTACCGATTCTGAGTATGCCAAGGGTTGTCCTGCCGTCAACTGGGCCGACATCGTAAAGGGTGGCAGAGATGGTAGCCGTGGTGATAAGGACATTACGTTTGAAGACACCTATGTTGACTTCAAGCTTACAGCCAAGTCTATGGAGCTGTTGGAAGAGAATAACTTCCAGGTAGTCGGTCACGGCTTCGACCTCAAGAAGATTACGCTCATCCAGCCCAGCGAAGAGGAACTGTGGTCAGGCAGCCATGCCGTTGACTGGGATACCGCTTGGAATGACGACGGAAGCATCACTGAGCAATTGAAGCAGACAGCAGGTCCTGGCTCTATCCTCCGTCTCTACGTTAAGCGCACCGATTCAGAGTATGCCATGGGCTGTGCTGCAGTCGATTGGGCCGACATCGTAAAAGGTGGCAGAGATGGTAGTCGTGGTGATGTGCAGATTTCGTTTGAAGATACTGAGGTAGAGTTCAAGTTGACCAAGAAGTCTATGGAACTGCTGAACAGCGGTAAGCTGCAGGTAGTCGGTCACGGCTTCGACTTGCAGAAGATAACCATCGAATAATTCTCAGAAAGTCCTATAACAACGACCCCTGACAGGAACTAAAAAACCTGCCAGGGGTTGTTTGTTTACTATCGCGGTGAGAGATATGGTGTCTCGGTCAGTCCACCATAGCTGTCAGCTGCTTTTTCTAACGCCTCCTCGGTGGTGTACTGTTGATACACCGTGCAACGGGTGACAATAGTTTGTGGTGAACATAGGTCGTTAATCACCTTTACCAATGCCCAACCTTTCATTTCGTCGGCAAACTCCTCACCCACGAGTGCCAGATGGTCATCCACTACGGTCATATCATTCCACCATGATATCTCGCGCATATGGAACCTTACCCTCGGCATCTCATATTCAAAGGTCTGCACGGCGGTGTAAAGCATCAGTTTCGTATGGCGAGTCCTGTCCTCAACCTTCAGGTTGGTCAAAAGTGCGGGTGTACCGTTTACCTCTCCCAACTGTAACTTTATCATTGGCAGTGTACCATCGCTCACGGGTATGTCGGGCATCAGGAATGAAGCCTGATTCATTATTCCATCGTCAGGTACATACACCACAGGCAAATGATTCGCCAGCGACGCAAAATTCTGATATGCCGTCCGTCGCTCGGTAAACATCACGTTGCAGAAACTCAGCATCTTCCACAGCGCCGTAGTGTGACGCATCTTCTGCCGCTGAATGAACTGCGGCAGCGTGTTACTGCGTTTCTCGTGTGTGGAAGACTCTCGTCCGATCAATTGTCCGTTACGCAGATAAAATGTCATTCCTGCAATACGCATTCTTTTGGGAATAGTCATCCCCAACCCTGCACTGTCTTTCTTCTTCATCATTCATTTCTCCTATATTTAATTTATCTTTATAACATATCTACCTTTACTCTACCTATACCTTAGCCTTAGCATTGCTTCGATGGTCCTTCTATATATGTCCGCTAATTCATCGCTATATGTCCGGTACTTGTTCGGTATTTTACCGGACATATACCGGACATGTACCGGACAACTACCGAACAGAAATTGAAGCTACTCCCTTGCATCGACCTTGGTGTATTGAGGCTAAACATTTGATATATTGAAGATGTTCCTTTAATCAATATAAGATATATTGTTTTATGAAGCTTAACTTCATGTATAGTATTCACGCTTCATCGCCTACAAAATTATAAAAAACTTCCAATATCTACAAATAAAACTCACCAAAATTCACAAAAAGGCGAAAATGTGAATCGAAAATCAACCCTCTATAAGACTATGTTTTATAAAGCAAAATGTGAATTTTGTGAATCGTGAATTGGGGATAGTTCGCGCACCGCAGAACTAAATATATGGTTGTTTGAAAAAAAATTAAGAAGTAAGAAAATAATAATATAAATATTATTTCAAAAGAAAGAAGAACCTCCCCATTATATAAATAAGGTGGTTTACCCCCCAAAGTGATGGCGAATATAACGGTTAAAAAAAGAGGTGCAGCGTTGGCTACACCTCTTTATTATTATTGTTTGTCTTACGTGTAATTACTCTGCTGCGAGTTTTGCGCGGATAGCCTTTGTCTCTTCTTCGTAGCCAGGCTTCTCAAGGAGTGCGAACATATTCTTCTTGTATGCTTCTACACCAGGCTGGTTGAAGGCATTTACGCCCAACAGCTGACCAGAGATGCCGCAGGCAACCTCGAAGAAGTATATCAGCTGTCCGTAGTTGTAAGCGTCCAGACGCTCTATTGAAACGAGGATGTTAGGTACTCCGCCGTCAACGTGTGCCAGACGTGTGCCAAGCTCTGCATTCTTGTTTACCTCGTCGATACGCTTTCCTGCGAGGAAGTTCAGACCGTCGAGGTTCTCTGCGTCGGATGGGAAGAGAAGCTTCTTCTCAGGGCTCTCAACGCTGATGCATGTCTCGAAGATAGTGCGCTCGCCATCCTGTATCCACTGACCCATAGAGTGCAGGTCGGTAGTGAAGTCGCATGATGCTGGGAAGATACCCTTGCCGTCCTTGCCCTCTGACTCACCAAAGAGCTGCTTCCACCATTCTGCATAGTAGTGGAGCTTTGGCTGGTAGTTGATGAGAATCTCAATCTTCTTGCCGGCAGCATAGAGGGCGTTTCGCGTAGCAGCATAGAGGGCTGCAGGATTCTCTTCGAATGGTACGTTGATGCCACACTGCTTCTCCATAGCCTGTGCTCCTGCAACGAGCTGGTCGATGTCGATGCCTGCGCATGCTATTGGCAGCAGACCTACTGGTGTCAGTACAGAGAAACGACCACCGACATTGTCAGGAATTACGAATGTCTTGTAACCTTCCTTGTCGGCACACATACGTGCAGCACCCTTCTTGGCGTCGGTAACGGCAACGATGAGTTCCTTTGCGGCTGCCTTGCCCACCTGTGCCTCCAGCTGTGTCTTCAGCAGACGGAAGGTGAGGGCTGTCTCTGTCGTGGTACCAGACTTAGAGATGTTGATGATGGCAAATGTCTTTGTCTTCAGATATTCTGTCAGTTCAGCAAGATAGTCCTCACCGATATTGTTACCGGCAAAAACGACAACAGGATTCTTCTTGTCTTGCACGAGCCATGCGAAGGTGTTGCTGAGACCCTCGATGACAGCCTTTGCTCCGAGGTATGAGCCACCGATACCGGCAATGACTACTACCTCTGCCTTTGAACGCAGGGTTGCGGCACATGCCTTCACCTCATTGAGGAACTCTGGGGTGATGCTTGACGGAAGATGCAGCCATCCGAGGAAATCGTTACCTGGAACAGTACCGTCTTCAAGACCTTTCTGTGCCTGGGCTACTTTGTCTTTGAATGCCATGATGGCTCCTGCTGGAAGAAATTGCTGAGCCTTTGTGATGTCTAATGAAATGTTCTTCATAATAGTTTATGGTTCTAAACTTTGAATTGATTAGGATACTTTCTTGTTTTGAGCAAAAAAGCGTAAACAAATGCCTTGTTTGCAAATGTTTACGCTTCTCAATATAGTATTTGAAGAAATATGATTACTTCTTGATGTTGCCGTAACGCTGCTGGAAGCGATCAACACGTCCTGCTGTGTCAACGAGCTTGCTCTTACCTGTGTAGAATGGGTGTGAAGAAGAAGAAATTTCTATCTTTACTACTGGATATGTCTCGCCGTTGAATTCTACTGTGTCGTTGGTCTTACATGTTGATCTTGTGAGGAACATATCACCGTTTGACATGTCTTTGAATACGACTGGACGATAATTTTCTGGATGAAGATCTTTTTTCATTTTCTTGTCTTTTTACGGCGCCGAGAATAAGCACCTTGTTGTTAATAAATTAATTTGCGGGTGCAAAGTTACTAAAAAAAATCGTATCAGCCAAATAATTTTCTTCTTTTTTTATTTTTTATATAAGGTACATACCGTATTCCTTACACTCCTGACGCTGCTCTTCGGGCCATATGGAAGCCTGGATTTCTCCGACGTGGGCTTTCTGCAGGAGTACCATGCAGAGACGGCTCTGACCTATACCGCCACCTATTGAGAGAGGCAGTTTGCCTTCGAGAAGTCTCTTGTGGAAATAGAGTTCCTTGCGGTCTTCCACGCCTTCGAGAGCCAGCTGGCGCAGCAGAGCCTCCTTATCGACCCTGATGCCCATAGAACTGAGTTCTATCGCTCTGTCGAGGATAGGATACCATATCAGTATGTCGCCGTTGAGTCCCAGATATCCGTCGCTGTTTGGTGTTGTCCAGTCATCATAGTCAGGGGCGCGTCCGTCGTGCTTCTTGCCGTCAGACAACTTACCACCTATGCCCATGATGAATACTGCACCATATTTCTTTGCTATAGCATCCTCGCGCTCCTTTGGTGTCTTGTCGGGATACATCTGAACAAGTTCCTCGGAGTGTACAAAGTGTATCTCGCGTGGCAGGAAGGGCTTCAGCTGAGGATAGGTCTCATATGTGAGGTATTCTGTGCGCAGGATTGCTGCATAGATGCGTCTTACTATCTGTTTGAGGAATTCGATGTTCCTTTCTTCCTTGGTCATTACAGCCTCCCAGTCCCACTGGTCTACATACAGGGAGTGAAGGTTGTCGAGCTCTTCGTCGGCACGTATGGCGTTCATATCGGTATATATGCCGTAGCCTGTCTCTATCTGGTACTCGGAAAGTGTCAGACGCTTCCACTTAGCCAAAGAGTGAACTACCTCTGCTTTCTGGTCACCCAAGTCCTTGATAGGGAATGTTACGGCACGCTCTACGCCATTAAGGTCGTCGTTGATGCCAAGACCTTTCAACACAAAGAGTGGGGCAGTAACCCTGCGAAGACGTAACTCTGTGGAAAGATTCTGCTGAAAGAAATCCTTTATCAGTTTTATGCCCTGTTCTGTTTGCTTGAGGTCGAGAATAGCCTTATAGTTTTTTGGCTTTATAAGTTTGCTCATGATAATTTGTGTGTGTTTTCTGAGAACACTTGCTCTGTTTTGCGTTTTGTTTTATGTTGTTTTAGGGCAAATTGACACCCTGTTTTATAATTTTGCGTGCAAAAGTAATACTTTTTTGTGATACATGCAAGCATTTTGTCAAAAAAATCCGTTATTTGCCAAAAAAATGTAAGATATTCAATATTTTCCTGTCATTTACTCTGCCGGAGTTTGTTTCAGTACCTCCAACGCTTTGCTGAGTTGGTCGGGACAGGATGTGGGTTTTGTGCCGCAGCGGATGCCCTTTGTGATTGCTATTACTTCGTCGATGTGGCGTCCTTGTGCCAGACGTGCTACGCCGACGGTATTACCTGGGCAGCCGCCCACGAACTCTATTTGCTGGATGATGTTGTTATCATCTGCTGTGATGTTGATGCAACGGGAACATGTGCCCGTTGTGGTGTACTGGATTTTTTTCATAATGTGGGGAGGGGCTCTTAAAATTCTCCTTTCCGGTGGCGGAAGCGTATCTCCTTTAGTTTGTGGTCGCCCATGAAGCGGCTTTTGTCAACATAGCCGTTGATGCCGCGAAGGTGTCCCTTGCCGGTATATTGCCAGATGAGGTAGTCCTTGCCGTCTTTCAGAACTGGTTCCGGAGCACGATACTGGGCTATCATAAGAGGATAGCGGTCCATCTTGCCTGCCAGATACTTGTTATAGAAATTGGTGCCGCTATAGATTAATGGTTTCTGACGATAGTAGTGTTCTACCAGTTCAAGAAACTTGAACAGGGAATCACAGAATTCTTCTACTCCCAGACCGGATGCCACCTCTACATCGATAAGCGGAATCAAATCCTGCTCGCTGGGGCGACACTGAAGCACAAAGTTCGCCAGTTGTGTCTCCTGTTCTATCTTTGCCCTGTAGAAGTGATAGGAACCGACCTTCAGTCCGTACTGGTGTGCTGTGAGGATATTGTTCTCATATTCCTGGTCGATGCGGTTGCCTCCCTCTGTTGCTTTGATATAGACATATGCCATAGGGGTGTTGCTGGCAATTGTCTCCCAGAATATCTTTCCCTGATAGTGGGAGATGTCGATGCCGTGGATATGGGAACAGGTGTCCTCACACTCTACCTGTGCCGAAGCACTTAAAAGGGAGAATGTGAGGGCTGTTAGTAAAAATATGCGGAGCATGTTTTCTGATTTTATTTTGCTGGTGTCAGTTTGATACAAAGTTCGTCGAGCTGTTTGTCATCAATTGCTGATGGTGCATCGAGCATCACATCACGTCCGCTGTTGTTCTTAGGGAATGCTATGCAGTCGCGTATGCTGTCGAGGCCTGCCATGATGCTGACGAAGCGGTCGAGACCGAAGGCAAGACCTGCATGTGGAGGTGCTCCGTATTTGAAGGCATTGATGAGGAATCCGAACTGTGCCATTGCCCTCTCAGGAGTGAAGCCCAATACCTCGAACATCTTTGCCTGAAGCTTGCCGTCGTGGATACGCAGTGAACCGCCGCCTACCTCTATGCCGTTGCAGACAAAGTCATAGGCCTTGGCACGTACCTTTGCAGGGTCGCTGTCAAGAAGTGGTATGTCGTCGGGGTTAGGCATAGTGAACGGATGGTGGGTGGACATGAGGCGCTGCTCTTCGTCGCTCCACTCGAAAAGTGGGAAGTCAACAATCCAGAGACACTCAAATTTATTCTTATCCATGAGTCCCAGCTGCTTGCCCATCTCAAGACGCAGGGCACAGAGCTGTACGCGTGTCTTGTTAGGATTGTCGCCAGAGAGTATCAGGCACAGGTCACCTGGCTTGGCACCCATCTTTGCAGCAACAGCCTGCAGCTGTTCAGGGGTGTAGAACTTATCTACGGAAGACTTGATTGTGCCATCTTCGTTCATCTTTATATATACGAGGCCCTTGGCACCTACCTGCTGTGACTTCACAAAGTCGGTAAGAGCATCGAGCTGCTTGCGGGTATATGAAGCGCAACCTGGGGCGCAGATACCACCAATATAGGCAGCATTGTCGAACACCTGGAAAGTGCCCAGTTTGAGGACATCGTCAAGTTCCACAAACTCCATACCGAAACGCAGGTCCGGTTTGTCGGAACCATATTTTGCCATTGCCTCGTGCCACGTCATCTGACGGAGTTTTGCAGGCAGTTCCACACCACGTATCTCACGGAAAAGGTGACGTGCCATTTCTTCGAAGATATCGATGACATCCTCCTGGTCTACAAATGACATCTCACAGTCAATCTGTGTGAACTCCGGCTGACGGTCAGCACGCAAGTCTTCATCACGGAAACACTTTGCTATCTGGAAATAACGGTCAAAGCCACTTACCATAAGCAACTGCTTGAGGGTCTGTGGTGACTGGGGAAGAGCATAGAACTGTCCGGGGTTCATGCGTGAAGGTACCACAAAGTCACGTGCTCCCTCAGGAGTAGAGCCGATGAGGATAGGAGTCTCTACCTCTATAAACTGACGTGAGTCGAGGAAGTTTCGTATAAGGATGGTCATCTTATGGCGCAGCTCCAGATTCTTGCGCACCATAGGACGGCGCAGGTCGAGATAGCGGTACTTCATACGCAGCTCGTCACCGCCATCGGTATTGTCTTCAATAGTGAAGGGTGGGGTAGCGCTCTCGCTGATGATATTCAGTTCGCTGACGATAATCTCAATATCTCCGGTAGGAAGTTTCGCATTCTTGGAATAGCGCTCGGCAACAGTGCCGACAGCCTGAATGACATATTCGCGTCCGAGACGTGCTGCCTGCTCTTTGAGGGATGCAGGACAATCTTCATTGAATGCCAACTGAGTGATACCATAACGGTCGCGAAGGTCAACGAATGTGAGACCGCCAAGATTGTGAATACCTTGCACCCAACCTGCAAGGGTTACTGTCTGACCAACATTCTCAATGCGGAGTTCTCCGCAGGTGTTTGTTCTATACATATTTTTTATTTAGTTTTAACTATCAACTATCAACTATCAACTCTTAACTCTTAACTCTTAACTCTTAACTCTCAACTCTCCATCAGCAGTTCTTCTGAGCGGAACTGATTCAGGAACTCCTCAACGTCATTACGTGCTGTTGTTTCATCTATTTCGTATTCGTCGAGAAGCACTTTTACCAGGTCATCAGCTTCGAACGCACCTTGCTCCATGCGTTTCCACAAGAGCAATGATGACTCGTTGAGACCTATGAGCTTGGAGAAATCGATGTTTTCCTCACCCATAGGAACGAGGAAGGTTTCTCCACATACTTTATTGAGGACTATCCCTTTCTTAATTTGCATATTTGTAATATTTTGTTGTATGATTTCGATATAAATTCCGCAGGATTATTCTTTGCACGATAGCATAGGAGCAGCGGATAGCGCAGCGGACGCAGTTTTAACCACATATGCCAGTAGCAAGTGTACCAGAAGTCGTCAACAGGAGTAAGCTTTTCACTTCCCTTTCGAAAGAATCCCGCAGCAATAGCCAGTACGTCACTTCTACTGATGTGCTCTGGTGAGAAGTTTCCGTCTCCGTACATTGTTATCTCATCGCCCGAGATGTCCACTATACGATGCAGGGCGTAGCACTTTGGGGCAGTCTCGGCAAGGATGACATCACCGATTTTCAGTTCCTCCGGTGCCTTGGTGAGTAAAGCCTTGTCACGTCCGTCCTCCAGATAAGGCCGCATGCTGAATCCACGCAGAGGAAGGGTTACGGTATGTCCGTCGCGTACATACTCTGCCACCTTGGGAATTATTATTTCGTTAGGTAATTGCATGCTGTAATGGCTGATTGTGCGTCAGGCAGACAGTGGAGTTCTGTCACCTGGATATTTTCAACGAAGAGAGAACATGTCTTGCAAACGCGTGAATATAGCTCTGTGTCCCATTTCATTGCCGAACAGGCAGAGAGAACTGTTATGAATGCTTCCAGAGGTGACTGCGGAATCATCTCGTTATGGTCATCTCTCTTTATCATTACTATGGCAGCGAGGGGCGTCCTGATATTGCGGTAGCATGGTGTTTTGCCGCTCCATGGAGAACCGTAGAGGATAGCTCTTGGTGTCTCATTGCCGTCATATTCGATGCGGATGATAGGGTTGTCATCATTCACAAGGTCGCAGTTGGGGATATTCCGCAGCCAATTGGCAACCTGTGTGCTCTTTCCTGTACCGCTCTTTGCTGTGAAGGCATATGACAAACCATCGTGGCGCACTACAGAGGCATGAATCAGAAGAGTGTCATAGTAGGCGCTGGAGAAGGCGTAGGAGAGCATCAGGGCATTATTGAGAGCAAAGCGCATTGTGGACAGACTGCCACGAATGGCAACCTTGCAGTCAGAGAACTGTGTGGAGGTCTGGAGCAACGCACAGGGAAACCCTGAAATATCGCGTACCAGAAACTGATAGCCACCTGACGGGAGACGGTCAACACGTGTCATACCATTGCCTGTATCGACATCGCGAATGAGGTGGGCATCCTTTATCTCCTTGAGATTATCTACGATGGTAAGACTCATCAGCGGCTTGGCATCAGAGGGAACATCATCACTTTTGAAAGGTATGAAAGACGGAAGAATATAATCAAGGAATAGAGATGCCTCTATGCCGAGAGCAGAAACCGTCTGTGATGTTTCTGAAACCTGGATTGAGATAATATGTCCGCCAAGGAGATAATTCATCGGGAGAAAGAGAACTGGCTTTTATCTGCTGCCTTTATGGTGTAGCCCTGTTTCTTATATTTATTTGCGTGTTTGAGGAATTTCTTGTCGAGTTTCTTGAGATTGGTGTCGAACACAATAGCCCCAGTATATTTGCTCTCACCAATGGAGGTGAGATAGTTTGTGAACTGTTCAGAGAGCACGGCACGGTTCTTGAGAAATTTCTTGTTGTTAAGAAGCATGGAGTCGAGACGTTGCTCATCAGTAAAATACACAACAGAATCAACAGCAGAAAAACCTACTCCATAGAGATATATTGTCTTGGCATAGAGTTTCTCGGCAGATTCTTTCTTTACTTTTTGAGGCTTTGGTTCTTTATACTTTTTCCCCTTTGCTTTCGGATCTTTTGAACCTATGGTTGGTTTTACTCCAAATCCCTCTGGCTGCTGTGGCGGCATTTGCGCATGGGCAGGGATTACCATAATGGAAAAAAGAATGAGTGCCAAAAGTGTTGTAAGTTTTCTCATTTTACGTTCTGCTGTTTTACGGATTTGTCTTATTCTTTCGCGGCTATAGTTAAGTAATTCGGCAATCTCTGCCATAGTGAGCTTTTCCTTTCCTTCGATGCCGTAGTAATGACAGATAACATTACGCTCTCTGTCATTGAGTCTCTGGAGACGCTGATGCATATCCTCGTTGAGTTCTGCATTTTCCACTGCCTCGTGGGTGTAAGGTCTGCCGGCAGACATCTTGTCGGATATCTCCTTCTTTATCTCTCCTGTTGGCATGATGCGTTCCATAGCCTTGCGTATATGGTAAACGGCATAATGGGCAAAGACAGGTTCTTTGTCGGGATTCCATTTACGGGCAGCGATGACAAGAGCCATATTGCCCTCGCCAATGAAATCATCTGCTGTCATGCCAGGACATTTCTGTGCATACTTATATGCCAGAGTCTCAACAACGTGGAGGTTTTCTTTTATGATATCATCTATAGCCATGTGCTAAGCATTTTTGCCATCCAACCATACGTCTTCTTCCACCTGCTGCGCCATTTGTCCCATGACTCCTGGGTAAGAAGGAAGGATTTTGCTTTGTCATTAATGAAGCGTTGGTCTAACTGGCGGGTGATTTCTTTATTTACAATGACGGCGTTACATTCATAGTCCCAAGCCAGAGAGCGGGCATCGAGATTGCAGGAGCCTACGGTAGTCAGTTTTCCATCGACGGTGATTATCTTGGTATGATGGAATCCGTCTTGGAATATATATACCTTAGCACCACGTTTCATCATCCAGTGAAGATGATAGAAGGACGCATCCGGCTCCATAGGGATATCACTCTTCTGGGACATCATAATCTCAATATGCAGTCCGCGTTTCAGAGCCCTCTTGATAGCCTTCTTCACGCTATGGGTAAGTGAGAGGTATGGGTTGATGAGGCGTATGGTATCCTTGGCATTGTCGAAACAGGAGATATAGAACTGACGCATTATCTTGTTCGTCTTGTGGGGCTCACGGTTTATGATGCCCACCATCATGTTACCCTTTGGAGAGAATAGTGAGGAATCATTGACAGCATCGCGTCCTGTCTCTTGTTTCCATGCTCTTTGGAAAATCTTCTGTAACGTGGAGACCTCTGTACCCGTAATGGAACAGTGCATATCGCGCCATGCTCCTATCTGCGGTGTGCCGTGGATATAGTAATCGGCAACGTTCATGCCACCGATGAAGGCAATGCTGTCATCTATGACAACAATCTTTCTGTGGTCACGATGCATCACATTATTTATCCAGGGGAAACCGATGGGGTCAAAGACCTCTATCTCAACACCATGCTCCCGCATATGTTCGAGATGTTCTTTCTTCAGTGGGCGGTTATTGCTCTTATTTCCGAAGGCATCAAACAATGCACGCACCTTCACACCGCTGTCAGCCTTCTGTTCAAGGAGACGGAAGAGAGCATTACCGATGCTGTCGTTGCGGAAGTTGAAGTATTCGAGATGTACACTGTAGCGGGCATTACGGATGGCCTGAAATTCTGCTGCAAACTTTTCCCTGCCATTGGTGAGAAGCTGCACATGGTTGTCATGAGAAAATGTTACTCCTTTCTCCCTTAGCGACTGCACAATGAGGGAATCGCTGCTCTGTGCAAAGCAGTTTGAAATGGTAAGTGTAAGGGGTAATATAAAAGAGAGTATCTTAAGCATCAAAACCTTTCCTGTTAGTTAAGCTTTCTGGTGTATGTCGAGCTGTGGGAATGGAATTTCTATATTGTTCTCGTTGAGGGCGTCATATATTGCCTCCAGTACTTGTCCATCGTCAATAAACTGTGTGAATACATTTACCCAAACGATAACTTTCAGTACCAGAGCAGAATCACCTAATTCCTTTAATACAACCTTCGGCTCCTTGGTAGGGTCAAGGCAGTCGAGCTTGCTGATGGCTGAGAGTATTACATTCTTTGCTTGCTTGATATTCGTGCCATATGCTACACCGACATCAAGAATGTGGCACTCATAACCGTGGTTGCGTGTCATATTCTTATAGTTCTTTGTAAAGAGCTGAGAGTTCTGGAACGCTATTACAGAACCGTCGGTAGTGTCAATAGTTGTGGAGATATAAGAGATGGATGATACACGTCCTCTGACACCGTCGCAGATAATGAGGTCACCAATCTTGATGCGTCCCGTCATGAGCGAGATACCGTAATAGATGTTTTCAAGAATATCCTTGGATGCGAAACCGATACCTGTTGACAGACCTCCTGAGATTACTACCAGCCAAGTGCTAGAGACATTGAAGACTGCAAGAGTAATGAGGAACCATACACCCCAGATAAAAATCTGAAGAATGTTGCGTATCATCATGAAACGCTGTGCGGCATTGTCTGGGTCGTGTTGCAGCAGACTCTGCATGATGCCTGCCTTTGCTGTGCGGTTGATATAATTGAATACAAACCACATTGTGATAACAATAGCAATATCGAGGACGCTGGCACGGAAATTACTGATATTGACGAAATCCCTTGTCAACATGTTGAGGGTCATTCCGCTGAGGTTGAAAACTTCAGTTGCCCAATAAAGGCTTATCATGACACTGGCAACAGTAGATGCCGGCAAAATGACAGAGTATATGAAATTGTGAAACCAAGTCTGGGTAATAGGCTTGCTCTTCAGCTTGTGTCTCTTAGAGAACTCCTTATACCAGTCACGAATGCAGGTGATGGTCAGTATGCACGTTAACTGCATTATCCACCATATCAATATCTGGACAGAGAGCAGTGTGAAGCCTATCATGGAGCATACGAGAGACACGATAAATACTAACTGAGAGAAATTAGCATAATACCGGTCTGTCTTCTCTACGTCTATCTTTTTACGAAGAACAATCCATTGCCATAGACAGCATATAAGCAGAATTGGCGGGAAGATAAGATTAACCAGGGCATTAGGAATCAGTACTACTCGGAAACTGATTACCAGAAATCCATTTACCAGCAAAGGCATGTAGAGGAACAGGGTGTTCATCGTTTTCCCTGCCTGCACACGAATGATGATGGATATTATAATCACACTCATGAGCCATGCAAACTGCACCAGCAACCCAGAGGCCATGATGATGAAGTTCTGGGTGGAGAATGCCTTTACAATACCCAAGATAATGGCAAATGTAACAGCGGTGGAAGCAAGGATTATGCATGCACGTTTTGCCATGAACCATTCTCTGACGGCGTCACTGGCATCCCTGCGTATCAGTTTAGTGCCTATCCAACGGACAATAACCTGATTGAGGATAATGGCTATCATACCATAGAACAGTATGACGATAAATAATCCTAATATCCATCTGCTGTCCCATTGGGAGCGTATATTGTTGTATCGTATATATTTCTCCCCAATGCTGGTACGCATCTGGGTGATGTAATAGCCAAAACGTGAGAGGATGGTGAAATAGTTGTCTCCACCGTTTTTGAAGATGTCGCTCTGTATTTCAGCATACTTGTTGTTGGCGTAGTCGTTAAGATTCTTGAGACGTTCTTTGGTTGACGAATAGTAAGTGATGTATTCATTCAACTGCTCACGACTCTCAACAACCATGCGGCGTGTATTGATTGCAAGAGCCAAACAAACGTTACGGTCTGTCTTGCCTTTGTTGTTAAGCATCATGACAGGCATAGAGCGGAGAGTCGCTATGAGACTGTCAAAACGCTCTATCTCGCTGTTGTTCTTTTCCACATAGGCACGGAAAGGTATCAGATGCTTTTCGAATTGTTTATATTGCTCTGTGGCTTCACGACAAGCATATGCAAGGTCAAAAACGTAACCATCCCTTTGAGAATATAGCATCAGGGCATTCTGGTTACTGCTCTGCATGGTTTGCATCAGACTTTTGAATACCATCTGACCTGCCATCTTCATTTCCTCCTGCTTGCTGCTATACTCATCATGGTACTTTTGCAACTCCTGACGAAGGATAGCAAGAGAACTGGAGAGACTGTCTTCCTTCAAAACGGCTTGCGTCGGAAGGGTAAAAAGCAACAGTAGAAGTAATGATATAAATGTATGAAATCGTTGAAGCATAGTGCTGAAATTAAAATTATGCGCGCAAAGTTACTACATTTTTAGTACATACACAAATGTGTATAATGGTTTTTTCTTAAAAAAGTATAAAAAGATATGTGCGTGACCATCAATATATATTGAGTTTTATATTTTTTTCTAACTTTGCGCCCACTATGCAGAAAACAAAAGATACAAAGAGCCTGCGATTCCTTACCAAAGGTACTATTTGGGATATGCAGGAGAGTGACATTTTTTTTATGTGGCAGAAACCTGATAAGGAGGATGCCGCTCAGGAACATGCTGAACACTACATGGATATCATCAAGACAGCCTTCGATGTGGAGGAAGTTCCAAATGTGGGTGATGGTAAGGGTAGATTGGCACGTGAAATAGAAAAGAAATATGAGGCACGTGGTATGCGTGTCGGTGTTATTCCTGTCAAATACAAGGACCAGAAGTGGGCAATAAAGAAAAAGCCTATCAACAGGGTGACAGATTTAACTTATGAGAATATAAGGCATATCTCGGCTGCTAAGCTTCTCGAAATCATTGATCGCAATTTTGGTGGAGGATGGGATAGCCTCAATCAGGGTGTTAAGGATATCATCCAATCAGGATTTGATATCACTACCAATGTCGTTCCGGCAGAGAGACTCAAACGTCCAGGAGGATTGTATGAGTTGAAGATTGCTGACGGATATGAGTGTCTTGAGATAGAAAAAGGCGGATGGGTAGAAGCTATCTTTGCAAAGGTGAAGCCTATGAGTATCAAGCCCCGCTTGCGTTTCAATGATGAAGAGGAGGATGACCTGGATGAAGGCAGAAAGAGACGTAAGCGTCGCAGTCAGGATGATGACTTGGATGATGACTTGGATGGCGATGATGATAATTGCTGATGAGGATGATCTCGACGATATCGATGAAGATGAACTGACAGCAGAGAGCTATCGCACTACGATAGAAGAAGATCCAGATGATTTGTCTCTTGATGCTGCAGATCTGTCAGATGATGACTATTAAACAAGTAAAATACATAACTCAGGTATAAAAGGTTAAGGGATGAAAAAGTATCTGTTTGGGATACTTGTAGTCAGCCTGTCAATGACGGCTATGGCGCAGGAGAAATATGAGAAAGGTAAGCCGAATGACGATAATTATCGTTATTTGGATAATTACCTTGGTCTCTGCAGAAAGGTCTGGTTTATAAGCTGACCAATGCCAATTTCACAGAGACTGTTGCCGGCAACGCCATGAAGATGGCAAGTTGTGTGGATTACAACAATGGCAACATGAATTTCACAAGAGTGACAAACTATGTGAATGCAGCCACACAGGCAGGCCTTAACGTATATGGTCATACCCTTGCCTGGCACTCTCAACAGCCAAAGAATTGGTTGCTAAGCCTGATGGCTGACAAGCCGGATCCAAGTGGCGGAACGGAATATACAACTATTGCCAGCAAGGATTTCCGTCTTGATAAAACCATTGGTTGGACTTCGACAAAAACAGACTGGGATTTTACCACTTCGTTTGGTGCGACAACAGGTCTCAATATTACTACTAATACGAGTTATCCTTGGCAAGTGCAGGTTGTGCCTATGGATAATATCCAACTTACAGCTGGACAGACCTATAAACTGACGATGAAAGTAAAAGGTTCAGGGTCTGGCTCCTTGGATGGCAGACTTGGAGACTGGAATGGTGGTGCAAATTTCAGCATCCCATTCACCACAGGAGATTGGCAGGATGTGACTGTGAACATCAAACCTACCATGAATAGTAATTTCATACTCCTGCATGTTCCTAGTTATGTTGGTACTGTCTATATCAGGACTATCAAGTTTGAAGGTTATAAGGGAAAGCTTGTTCCTCAGACAGCACAGGAGATGCATGACACACTCGTCTATGCTATGGATAAGTGGATTAAGGGCATGATGAATGCTTGTGGAGGCAAAGTAAAAGGCTGGGACCTCGTCAACGAAGCTATCTCTGGTGGTGGTGATGATGGCCAGGGTAATTACCTGTTACAGCATTCAAAGGATTATAATCCCAATGTCAATCCCAATGCTACATGGGATGTTGGAGGTGATGCTTTCTATTGGCAGGACTATATGGGCGACTTGGAATATGTACGTCAGGCTTGCCGTCTGGCCCGTAAATATGGACCGGAGGATGTGAAGCTGTTTATCAATGACTATAACCTTGAGGGCGTTTGGGATATAGTTACCAAAGATGGTATCAGTGCCAGTAAGAAACTTTGGTCTCTTGTTAATTGGATAAAGAAATGGGAGGCTGATGGTGTTACAAAGATTGATGGTATTGGCACCCAAATGCACATTTCATTTAATAAGAAAGAAAGTTCTCAAAATAGTTTGAAGAATGCTATTACCGGTATGTTCAAGCTCATGGCAAAGTCTGGCAAATTGGTTCGCGTTAGTGAGCTGGATATGGGCTACAATGATATTAATGGTAATAGTGTTCCGACAGGCAGTATGACAGAAACTCAGCATAAGGAAATGGCAGACTTCTATGAGTGGATTATTAAGCAGTTCCTGACTATCGTTCCACCAGAACAGCAGTGGGGCATTTGCCAATGGTGTACCAATGATTCGCCTGCCAACAGCGGATGGCGTGCCAATACCCCTGTAGGAATATGGGATGTTAACAGCTATCGTAAGCATGTCTATGCAGGCTTTGTACGTGGACTGAATGGTGGTGAACCAACAGAGATTGACAACGTAAAGGCTGAAGAGACTGTTGATACCTCAAAAGGCATCTACAATATCAATGGTGTTCGCATCTGTTAAAAAGAATTATCAATATCAGAGTTCGTCAAGAATCTCGGATATCTGATCATAAGTAAAGCCACGCTGCATAGCAAAGCGTATGAGTTTACCTCGTAGTTCATAGTCGCTGGATGCTTTTACGGAACGCTTTTTATTCTGCAATAATGATTTCAAAATATCGTGATAATCATTATTGCAGATTTCTTTTAATATAGGGTCATAAATGTCCTTTGAGATTCTCTTTGCAAAAAGGGCATTCTCAATCTTTTTTACTCCCCAGTGATTATATTCTTTCTTTGCACGGATAAATGCTCGGGCAAAACGTGTTTCGTCAATATATCCTTCACTCACCAGATACTTCAGAACCTCCTCCTGAATGTCTTCTGACACCTCCCAGCGTGTCATTTTCCTGACCATGTCATATTTGCAGTATTCTGCTTTTGAGCATATACCGGTCAGCTTTGAGAGTATCTGTTGTTCAGTCATTTATAGCAAAGAATAAAACGTTGTTTTCCATATGAATCATTCAGAATGGAAATATCATGAAATCCCTGATGAGAAAGAGACTCATACAGTTGGTTGGCATAAAGAGGATTTATCTCGAATGCCAGCAATCCGTTTGTTTTCAGTCCTTCTATTGCATATTTCCCTATTGCCTCATAAAACAGCAGAGGTTCTTCATCAGGCACAAAGAGAGCCTCATGTGGTTCATGGTCTAACACATTTGTCTCCATAAGAGCAGCCTCTTTTTTACAAATATAAGGAGGGTTGCTGATAATGATATCCCAAAAGGAATCCTGAGGATATGATACTTTAAGAATGTCTTGACACTCGAAGGAAACAGTAGCCTTCAGCATTTCAGCGTTCTTGCGGGCTATTGAGAGGGCTTTCTCACTGATATCCCATGCTGTGACGTTGGTATCTTCCTGTAATGCCAGCGAAATGGCGATACAACCACTTCCTGTACCGATATCAAGAATGTTCAGTGGACGGGAACCTACTGACATAGTAGAAATCACCACATCAACAAGTTCCTCTGTCTCAGGGCGTGGTATCAGCACACCAGGCTCTACATGAAAGAAACGACCACAGAAGGGGGCCTTGCCTGTAACATATTGTACAGGTTCCCCTTTCTGAAGTCGTGCTTTGAGAGTTGCTAACTTCTGT